>CAJWYI010000115.1 GCA_913049815.1 uncultured Gammaproteobacteria bacterium | reverse complement strand
CGTATCATGGGGGATCCAGGGCGTGAGCCACTCACATTGCCGTTTCGGCTACCGGAATATCAAGCCGCCCAGCATGCGTATATCGGTGCCATGTCTGTATTGCTGGATGACGCTGTCGAGGTCCGAGATATTGAGGTCAGTATGCTCGAGACAGTGATGTCGATGAGTCAATTCACCACTGTCCTCTGGACCTGTCGTGGCGAGTTGCGCGAGCGTTTTGGCAATGGCTTCTCAAGCGCCTATCCCGTGTGTCTGTATCCGTGCAAGGATGGTTGGGTCTGCATCAACATTGTCGAGAGCTTCTGGCAGCCGTTTACGGCGATGATTGATCGCCCGGACCTGTTTGATGATGAGCGTTTTGCATTCAACGCAGCACGTATGCGAAATCGGGATGAACTGGATGTCATTATCACTGAGGCGTTTTCGGGCCGGTCGATGGCAGAACTCGTCCAAACAGGACAACGAGAGTTCCGTATCCCTATTGGCTCGCTCTATAGCTTCGATGATTTGGTTAACGATCCACATCTTCATGTGCGCGAGTTCTTTCAGCCCGTGACGACGGAAGGTGGTAGGGTATATGCCCCTGGAAATCCGTGGCCCCAGCGGCCGCTTGAATCCCAGCCTGTCATGACAACCGATCCAACGGTAGGGCTACGGGCGGCTAGTGTCGGTACCGCGAGAGATCTGCCCAGGGCCACGTCAGCCATTGTAAAAGGACCGTTGAATGGTGTTCGAGTTCTCGATCTGACACACGTCTGGGCGGGTCCGCTGGCAACACGATCGTTGGCTGATCTTGGCGCCGACGTTCTGAAGGTAGAGTCCGGGTACGCACGTGGACCCGCAGTACTGCCAACAACCACCGGTCTCTTTCCCAACAATGATGCGGGTGAAGAGCCCTGGAACCGGAACGGATTTCTTAACAAGCTCAACAGGAACAAAAAAGGGATTTCGATTAACCTCAAAGAACCACGGGGTCGAGATTTGCTGCTGAAGCTTGTTGCCGAGTGTGACGTGGTAATCGAGAACTTTAGTGCAACTGCCATGAAACGACTGAATCTGGACTACGAAGTCCTGAAAACGGCGAACCCTGACATTATTTACGTCGCTATGCCAGGATATGGGGTCTCTGGTCCCAACAGCGATTTCGTTGCGTTTGGTCCCAGTGTTGAGCCCATGACGGGCGTCGGCGCGATTATGGGTTACAGCGATGCAGAACCGCACGTGTCAGCGGTCGCACTCAGCGATCCCATTGCCGGAATCGGTGCGGCGGCCGCCGTCGTGACGGCGCTACAACGCCGTTGTCGTACGGGGGAGGGTGCTCATCTCGATCTCTCGTTACAGGAAGCCACGGTCCACATGCTCGGAGAGCAACTCATTGCCCATCAGTTGAGCGGGGAGCCACCTGCCATCATCGGCAATGCCCACGCAGAATATGCACCGCATGGTATTTTCCGTTCACGAGGGGAGGACGAATGGGTCGCCATTGCCTGCCCAGATGAAAAAAGCTGGGTAGCCTTCGCAGAGTTGCTGGGTATTGACGGTGATTGGCGTTTTTCATCCGCGATGAAACGCCTTGCGCATCGACACTTATTGGATGAGGTTATCTCAGCATGGACCCAGGCACGAGACAAAATGGATATCACCACTGAACTTCAGAGCGCCGGTGTGTGTGCGGGTGCGGTACTTTCGGCCGAGGAATTTATGAGTGATCCACACAATATATCTCGAGGCTACTTCGTCTCATTGGGCGGTGAGCACATTGAACCGGTCGAGTATCCGGGTCAGCCCGTAATCATCGATGGTGTTCGACATGAGGGATTCATGTGTTGTCCACGCCTCGGTGGCGACAACGAAGATGTGCTCACTGAGTTACTGGGAATGTCTGCGGAGCAGGTTCGGCTACTTGTTGAAGCAGGCGTTCTGCACGATCGTCCGACCATCTGAACGCGCAGTTCACTGGCTTCACTTGCCAGGTTGCTGTAAAACCAGGGAGTCAGACGCTAACAAGGGGGAGAGTCGGATGTCAGAAGCCAAGACTGAAATCGAAAACATGCTCAACAACAACGAGCTCTACACGGAACTGAAAGATCGGGCAGAGGCCCTGAATCGTCCGGTCTCAAGGAAAAACCCCCTGGGTGCCGTCGCTGCCGCACGCAGTCCAGAGGCGAAAACTCGTTCTGAACGCGCTTCGTCGATCCGAAAACAGGATGCAGGACTGGTTCGAGGTTTTGTACAGGAAACATGGTACAAGCCAGTGACCGTCAGTGGTGTGGAGCTGAAGCTTGAACCCTTGCAGCCGAGTATTGGAACGATCGTTCATGGTATTGATCTTGCGAAAGATCTAGATGATGCGATGGTAGCCTTTCTCCGACAGCTCTGGCTTGAACGCAGAGTGATTGGATTTCGCAATCAACAACATGTGACGCCTCTGCAGATGAAAGCATTTGCAGAGAAATTTGGTGAAGTCCAGGCGCGCTATGGCGAGAAAGGTCATGAGCCGAATACTCCATCTGTCGGTCACAACATTGATGTCCCTGATGTCCCAGAAATGCTCACCATCATGGCAGACGAAAACGCGCCCGGTGCGGCAGCGAATTGGCATGCCGATGCGACCTGGCAGCAGAAGCCACCCATGGGATCAATCTTGATGTGCCGGGAATCGCCAGCTGTGGGTGGTGATACCTGTTTCTGCGACTGTTACGCGATGTGGCAGGGATTGTCTGATGAAACACGAGAAAAGGCGAAATCATTGACGGCGGTGCATGTCGGTGCTGTGATCCATCAGATGGACGGTGAAACGCCGAGTTCGGTGCACCCGGTACCTCGAACTCACCCGGAGACCGGTCAGACACTCCTATACGTGCAGCAGGGATTTGTGAAGCACTTGCATCCATCACATGGTGTCCCGGCCAATGAGGAAGCGGCCATGCTTGCAGAGATGAAGAAACAGGAAGGTCGCCTCGAGTACACCTGTCGTTTTAAATGGGACGAAGGTTCGATTGCGATGTGGGATAACCGTGCGGTGCTGCACAGCGCGAGTGCAGACTTTTGGCCATATAGTCGGTATATGGAGAGGCTGACCATCCTCGACTATGAGGAAAAGCGACGGGTACCGTTCTATCAACCAGAGTGAATGGACGGATGCCAGCTCGCGAGCGCTTTGCATCGACGCCTATCAGAACCGTTGCGATCCTGCCAGGAATGCTAGGCATCAAGATGACAGCCTCAATACCTAAAGGAGCATTGGTCAGCTCACCGGAAGCCGTTGCAGAAGACATCTGCCGCACATTGAACTCAGGTCGAGACGGGCGCTATACGTCATTGCTCTGGTTGTCCATCATGATGATCATCAATTTGTTGCCTTGGCCGATCCTCAAGAGACTCAATCTGTATTCCTAGTTCTGTTACCGTGGACCTTGTGTCGAGCATGGCTTCGAGGGTGATCAAACGTAAATGAACCGCGTGGAGTGACATGATGGCAAGACCCGACGTGAAGGTGATGGCATTTGACGTAGGCGGAAGCGTGTTCGATTGGCAGACCGCAGTTCGTCGAGACGTCGTTACTTTGGCGACACAACATGGCACAGAGATTGACGACCATACCTTCGCACATGCGTGGCGAAGACGGATGTTCGAGATGGTGCGCGAAGTCCGCCATGGTGTTCGCGACTGGTGTAACGCTGATGACCTGCACCGCACAGCACTGGATGAGATCACGCCACAGTTCGCCGGTTTTGATCTGACGGACAGCGAAAAAGATGATCTCACGATGACATGGCATGCACTCGATGTGTGGCCTGATTTTCCGGCTGCACTGGTTCGACTGAGAGAACGCTACAAAGTGGTTGTACTCTCAGTTCTGTCCTATTCGATTCTCGTTGATTCATCAAAGAATGCGGGTATCAGTTGGGATGGGCTACTGTCCTGCGAGTTTCTGGGACACTACAAACCTTCAGCTGAAGCCTATCTGCGCTGCGCGTCGCTAGTTCGGTGTGACCCTGGTCAGGTCATGATGGTTGCAACTCATCCCCCGGACCTTGCGGCTGCAGCACGTGCTGGGTTGCGGACTGGGCACGTCAAACCGAAGGCGGAGGAAGCTGGGAGTACGGGTGATACCTCAGCATTCGACGTACTGGCTGAAGATTACACTGATTTTGCCAATCAGATGTGTTTTTGAATCGGGGATGATGAGCGGAGGATGGTGAAGGAACGACCCTGGATAGAAGGCCCATATTCGTGAGTTTATCGGCGGTGTGATCGGCATATTTTGGATGGTTTGTTTACCAATATTTGATAGATCCTCCACTGGTCAGTACAACAACTTAGCTGCTCGCTTCGAGGTGAGACGCGACCTGCCTCAGTTGTGTCTTTGAGAACCAACCTTCAACGCCGGCGATTCCATGGCCGAGCTGGGTTGACCGACAGAAACCGCCTACGCCAAGAGCAAACCCTCTGAAGCGCAATACTTTGGCGACCGATCATCAATCATCCCGCGAGCGTTGGTATCAGCACATCGCGACGCACGAAGAGCTTCATAGAACCGTTGCAGCCTTACGGCTAGAAACTGCGTGGCATATTAAGCACATGCTCACCAATATAGCTGAGGATCAAATTAGTCGATATTGGTGCGATCTGATAAAGACGCGTTTCACGGAACTTCCGTTCTATATGATATTCCTTGGCGAAGGCGAAGCCACCATGAGTCTGCATGCAGACGTCACCGGCATGCCAAGACGCTTCAGATGCGAGCATTTTCGACATGTTGGCTTCGTTGCCACAGGGTTCACCGGCGTCAAACATACGCGCTGCCTTCTCAACCATCAGCCACGCGGATTCAACTTCTGTATAGCAGCGAGCGATGGGGAACTGCACACCCTGGTTCTGCCCGATGGGTCGTCCAAAGACTTCGCGTTCTGTCGCGTACGAGCTGGCTTTGTCAATAAAGTAGCGACCGTCCCCGACACATTCCGCAGCGATCAGTACTCGTTCCGCATTCATGCCATCGAGGATGACCTTGAAGCCTTTGCCTTCTTCACCCAGCAGGTTCTGTGCGGGAATCTTGAGGTCATCAAAAAACAGCTCGCATGAATGATGGTTGATCATGGATTCAATGGGGCGGATATCCAGACCATTTCCCACAGCGTCCTGTAAATCGACGATAAACGCCGAGAGTCCCTCGGTCTTCTTGCTGACCTCATCCTTGGCAGTCGTTCTCGCCAACAACACCATCAGGTCGGAGTGCTCGATCCGACTGATCCAGACTTTCTGCCCATTGACGACATAGTGATCACCATCGCGACGCGCGACGGTTTTAAGACTGGTTGTGTCGGTTCCTGTTGTAGGCTCTGTGACGCCGAAACTCTGTAGCCGTAATTCACCCGCTGCGATTTTTGGCAGGTAAGCCTTTTTCTGCTCTTCGTTGCCATGTCGCAGAATTGATCCCATCACGTACATCTGCGCATGGCACGCGCCTGCGTGGGCCCCTGAGCGGCAGACCTCCTCCATTACGACCGCAGCTTCATAGACACCAAGACCTGCACCCCCATATTCGGACGGGATAAGCACAGTCAGAAAGCCGCTGGTGGTCAGTTCCTTGACAAAATCAGTTGGGTAACCGTGGGTGCGATCCAGTTCCAGCCAGTAGTCTTCACCGTAGTTTTTACACAACTGGCGGACGGCGTTTCGAATTTCCTGAATATCAGTTGATTCTGCCATTCGCTGCGGGGTCCTTGTTCAAGTCAGGGCGAAAGATAGCATATCTACAGTCTGCGTTGGTTGTACGTTGTGTTGGTCGTGTCAGATGTGTCAGGAGTGTAATGTGATTCAGATGTATCCGATGTGTTGTGTAGACCCAACATGGAACACACCTTAGTATTAGCGCTGTTTCAGTTTGCGAAGCCGAGGAGGGTCGATGATACAACGTGGTGGACAATCAGGCTTGTGGAAAATTGGTCTTGCGGGGTTGCTGCTTTTAGCAGGTTGTGGTGGCGACAGTGCACCATCGAGTCAAAGCGGATCAGATGGTGGGCGACTGTTCCAGGGCGTCACAGACACTGAATTGGTTCTTGGTGCACACACCGACCTTTCCGGGCCAATTGCGATCTGGGGCGTGGAGTCCATGAATGGGTTGCGTATGCGTTTTGAAGAGGCGAACGAGGCGGGGGGTGTACATGGCCGTCAGATTCGATTCGTGGTTGAGGATACGCAGTACCAGGTCCCGAAAGCGATCTCAGCAGGTAACAAGCTGATCAATCGTGACAAGATCTTTGCTATGGTCTTAGCACTCGGTACACAGACCAACAACGCTGTGCTGACACAACAACTAGAAGCAGGTGTCCCTAACTTGTTTCCGGTAACCGGGGCTCGCTCAATGAACGAGCCCTACCATGACCTGAAATTTACGCAGAGGGGCATTTACTACGATGAGGTTCAGGCCGCGGTTGCCTATTTCATCAACGAACGTGGGAAACAGTCTCCTTGTGTCATCCATCACGACAGCGAATACGGTGCGGAGATCTACGATGCTGTTGCAGATCAGTTGGCCTCGATGGAGATGAGTATTGTCGCCTCGTCAGCCCATAAACCGACGGAGACAGAATTTACGGCGTCTATCCTGAAGCTTCGGAACGCCGAATGTGATGTTGTATTTCTCGCGACCGTTCATCGTGACAGCATTTTGATTTTTGAAACTGCTCGGAAGCTTGGATGGGATGATGTCGATTTCGTAGGCCAGAACGCAGCGTATGGCAAGGTGATTGCAGAAGTGGCGAGTGGTGCATCCGAAGGGTACTACTGCTTTGCGCATCTTGCCGCACCCTACATCGAGGACGACTTACCCGCCGCGGCCCGCGCCTGGTGGAACAAATACGAAGCCAAATATGGTCAGGCGCCTGACATTGTTGCGATGGAGAGCTATCGCGCTGCTGATCTGGTTGTCCTGGCGTTAGAAAACGCCGGTAGAGAGCTGACGATGGACGGCTTCATCGCCGGGATGGAAGCGATTACGGACTACACAGATTTATTTGGCTACAAGGTATCCTTCGGTCCAGGAGACCACCAGGGTGTCAGCGAATCGGTCTTGAGTATTGTCAGAGATGGGCGCTGGCAGACGGTTGAACAGAGCGTGAGCTACTGACAGGAAATCAATGACGACGAGACCAGACCTCTGGTCACGTGGGAGACGTTGCTATGTCACCGTCGATCGATCCCTGTGCAGTGCACACCCGCGCTTCACCGATCTGCGCTACCCCGTCAACTGCGGTTATATCGACTGGACTCGACCTGGCGATGGTCTCGAAATCGAGGCCTACATTCTCCGCGTCGATGAGCCGATCTAGGCATACAATGGACTCTTTATGGCCGTTATTCATCGGAAGGATGACCTTGAGGACAAACTGGTCGTCGCCCGTCGCCGAACTGGCGGCGCATAATCTGTGACGAGACGGATTTCAGTAAGCGATCTCGATTCTGGAGTTCATCCAGAAGGGTTCAAGTACGATTTGGTCCTCGTTTCTGCGAGGAATACGACGTTGCTGCCGGGCATGACGGGTTGTTGAGACCATCGGACAGGTTGTCGTCGCTCGGTATTGCAACGCTGCGGCCAGACGTGCTTCGGTAATGTCACCCAGTTCCCGTGTGAAGTCATCACTCACGAGGCACCCAGGGAGGGGTACACCTTCTGTCTGTGGTGTATTTGCGGGGGAAAATCCATCCGGGTAGTCGCCGAATCCCATAGCATTCTCACCGCGGAACTGGATAGAGAAGTAGCTGGTCCCACAATTATCGAAGGCGTAGAAGCCGTAGGGTTTACCGCAGGTGGTTTCTCCGATGATGATGACTTCAACGCCAATTCCGGATAGTCCGTTGATGATAGCTTCACTTGCACTGCACGTTCGGGCTCCCGTTAGGACATAGACACGATCGAGATCCATACGTGGCAGGGGACTGCCGGCTGTCGCGGAAAATCCAGCCGCGGAGAAATAGAAGGGTGTCGGACGCAGTGGTAACCCCGTGATGGGATTAATGTCCGTGTGCTTGTCGTTGAAGCGCATCGTGTCGAATATCTGCCCTTCGGCTCTGGCACCAGCGATCATTGCGGCTGTCTGGTTTGCGATATCAAGGAATCCTCCTGTGTTATATCTGATGTCCAGAACCAAATCCGTGACACTTTCACCCCGCAGTGACGTTATGGCGTCAATCAGAAGCGCTTCCGATGGGGCGTTGTGGCGATGGAAGGCGACGTAGCCGACGGGTCCTGAATTTGTGTCAATGACCTGGACGTTCTGTACGGGCGTCAGAGCCACCAGGGTGCTTGTCATCGTCACCTCGAGCTCACTACCATCAGGCCGTTGAAAGACGAAGTCATGAATAGCACCTTCTGGCGGGGCAAGTGCAGCATTCAGGTTGTCGACGACTGTGCCACCGCTGGCATTCATGACATCTAGGCCATCAATACCGATTACCTCATCACCCCGGCGAATACCGAGTTGGTCTGCTTGTGATCCTGGTTCAATCAGACCCACCATAATACGTCTGGGTGGCGACGAGGATACAAGCGAAAAGGTAATGCCATATCCTCCTGTGACACCGCTCTGAGTCTGTTGTCGCCAGATTTCCGAGTCGATGGTGAAGTGGAACTGATCCTTGAAGTTGCCGGAGGGCGTCAATTCGAAGGAGCGCATGAGTTGAAAGTACTCTAGGGTTTCATAATCTTTCGGATTGAGGTCTTGAATTTCGTTGTACCAAAGGTACACATC
>CAJWYI010000114.1 GCA_913049815.1 uncultured Gammaproteobacteria bacterium | reverse complement strand
CAAGGATCGGATTGCCGAAGTCCTTGATGGTGCGGATATGGTGTTCGTGACGGCAGGAATGGGAGGTGGTACCGGCACCGGGGCTGCGCCTGTGGTCGCAGAAATCGCTCGAAATATGGGTATCCTAACAGTGGCGGTCGTTACCAAACCTTTCGTATTTGAGGGACGCAAACGCATGTCGCTTGCAGAAGCCGGTATTGAACAGCTGTCGCAGTATGTGGACTCACTGATTACGATTCCGAATGAGAAGCTTCTTAGTGTGATGGGTGACGATATCCCGCTGCTGGAAGCCTTTGCTGCTGTAGATGATGTGCTGAGCAATGCTGTGCAAGGGATTGCAGATCTCATTATTCGACCGGGAATGATAAATGTGGACTTTGCTGATGTACGGACGGTCATGTCGGAAATGGGTATGGCAATGATGGGTAGCGGCTTGGCATCCGGAGAGGATCGAGCCGTCCGTGCCGCTGAGGGCGCGATTCGAAGCCCATTGCTGGATGAGGTTGATTTCAATGGCGCCCGCGGGATTCTGGTCAATATAGCGGCTAATGAGCAGATTGCGCTTGGTGAATTCTCCAGAGTGGGCGCGACCATCGAGAGTTTCGCCTCTGAGAACGCTACGGTTGTCATAGGCACGGTCATTGATCAAGACATGACTGATGAGATGCGGGTTACGGTTGTTGCGACAGGTCTCGGTGATATGGAAGTCGAGCGACCGAAGACCGTTGTGGACAATACTCAGCGTCAACCAATCAGCCAAGAGGCGGCAGTAAACTACAGCGATTTGGACAGACCTGCTGTTTCCCGCAGGAAGGCGTTGGAAACCGGCGAAACCGACGACATGATTGGACGATCGCAGGATATGAAGTACCTGGATATTCCTGCCTTTCTACGTCGTCAGGCGGATTGAAGCGGATACGGAACGTGACGGTGGCCAGACGGAATCGTGTCGCAGTCCTGCGGTCCAAATTAGTGCAATATCTGCTAAGCTATTAGCTTTTCCTACGCTTGGCCAACGTGCGGCGGGCCAGGCTCGTGATGATGGACTCGTAATTGGTTCGTATTGGGCTCGAATAGGCTGAAAATGGTCTCGAAGCGGGCTTAGATTGGTACCGAAGGGACTCCGAGTAGCTGCGAACGAAGAGAAGGAAAAAATGGTGGCAGAGCGCTTACCTGTAAAGAGAGCCAGTGCAAAAGGAGCTGCGCCCATAGAGCCATTAGAAGGATCTGAAGGAATTCGGTCACGGTGATTAGACAAAGAACACTAAAAAACGTCATCCGGGGCCGTGGTGTGGGATTGCACACAGGGGAGACCGTGTCGCTAAGGTTGCTCCCAGCACCTGTCGACACAGGTGTTGTTTTCAGTCGGATCGATCTGGAACCTGCCGTCGATATTCCGGCGTTGTCAGAACATGTCTCAGATACTACCTTGGCAACCACGATTGCCAAAGGCGATTGCCGGATATCGACGATCGAACATCTTATGTCAGCTTTGTACGGCCTTGGTATTGACAATGTCTTTGTAGAATTGTCGGGACCAGAGATGCCGCTCATGGATGGATGTGCAGGTACTTTTGTGTTCCTGCTGCAGTCAGCGGGTATTGAAGAGCAGAACGCACCAAAGCGCTTTATTAGGATCAAGAAGCCGGTCACCGTCAAGGGACCCGAAGGTGAGCGCTGGTTCGACCAGTCTGCAACACTTGCGCCGCACGATGGATTTCGACTGAATCATACGATCATTTACGACAATCCAGTGATCAAGGAACAGCACGCCAGTATTGACTTCAGCACGACGTCCTATATCAAAGAGATCAGCAGAGCACGGACCTTTGGCCTTATGCAGGAATTTGACTCACTCCGTGAACAAAATCTGGCGGTGGGTGCGAGCCTCGATAATGTCGTTGCGGTAGATGAGTTCCAGGTGTTAAACGATGGTGGCCTGCGCCATGAGAATGAGTTTGTACGCCATAAAATCCTGGATGCGATCGGTGATCTCTACCTTCTTGGGCATCCAATTGTCGGCGAATTTACCGGCCACAAGTCAGGTCATGCAGCACACCATGCATTGCGTGAGGAACTCTTGCAGCATACAGATGCATGGGAAATGGTGACCTTTGAATCTGCCGATGAACCTGCGCCCCACCTGTATGCTGAGATTCCTGCAGTCGAAAATTGAATAGGAAGTCTACTTCCCTCTTTTTGATAATCTTTCCAGTGCTTTCCGAAGATGCTTGTCTTCGATGTAACTAGCTGTTTTAGCGAGGTGTTCCGCTGACCGTCTAGAAATTTCTCGCACTTGTAATGTAGCAGAACAATTGCGCTGGTTGTTATCGGGTGGCTTTGGGTACGTTTTGTCCCCTTCTGACTCAGTATTTCTGGTCGATGCGGGTTCACGCAAAGGGTTTCCGGTTATTGGGCTTACGGAAACCCTGATCGAGTGGATCGTCGGACCTGGTTCGCGATTCATTTCAGAGATCAGCACCTTATGTCGGTAGCGAATGCGAGTGGCGGATGCAGCGGAGGATACGATGAGGTGGAGATTACCGTCATTGAAGGACGCTACGTCTATATCGCAATGGACGTGCTGTGTGACTCGACGATGCAGTGCCTTCAGTCGGCGTGTCTGGTCGTAAATTGACCGAAGCTGACCACTACCGGATTTCAAGATTTGACCGGATAGTCTGAGTGATCTGGTTGGTTTCGGCATGAACGTATGAAAAGACGGATGTATCAGTGGTTTAAGTAGAGTATGGTCGCATCCTTAGTCAGGAAGTCAACGGTCGTTAAACAGGTTATAATTAGGGTAGGGTAAGGACCCCTGTTGGAAATATATTTCATGATGGTTCTATTGCTACCGGGGCAGCCAGACAGTGGACAAGATAGTTGGGATCAGGGAACCGACTATAATTAGGTACGGAACGGGTTAATAGAAACACGGATATGAGATTTATCATAGTCGACAGTCGTACGGGTCACGCCCGTTCGATCGGTGCCAACGGACTGGTATTGGGACTGGCATTTGCAGGCCTCGTGGCGTTGCCTGCGTCGACTGGCCTACTTGGATACCAGTTTGGTGTCGAAGATGCTGAGATGAATCAGGAAGTCATCCATTCCTGGCGTAATACTCTCTCGGATCAGTCTGATGAGATTGATCATCTTCAGAAATCAGCACAGGACAACCTCGACGCGGCATCGCTCCAGCTTGCCCGTCTTCAAGCCAGGGTGGTTCGATTGGAAGCCCTTGGTCAGCGCCTGATTGAAGTTGGTGACCTGCAGGAAGGTGAGTTCGACTTTGTAAACCCTCCTGCGTTGGGTGGTCCACTGATGTCGCGCGAAGTGACCGATGCCGATGTCGCATACCGGCCACCTTCTTACATGGACGAACTCTCGCAGTTGGCAGCGCGCGTTATTGACAGGGATCAGCAACTGAGTGTTCTGGAACGATTGTTAGTCGACCGTCAGACACTCGACAACACGTTTGTTGCAGGAAGACCCGTCGTTCAGGGCTATCTCTCTTCCGATTATGGCTGGCGAACCGATCCGATCAGTGGTCGACGTGCCTGGCACAATGGTGTCGATTTTGCCGGAAAACATGGATCTGACGTTGTGAGTGTGGCTGCAGGTGTCGTTGTTCACGCGGCGGCTCGATTTGGCTATGGCAATATGGTCGAGGTCTACCATGGGGGTGGTTATTCAACCCGCTATGGGCATCACGACAAAATCCTGGTGAAGCCAGGAGACATTGTTAAAAGAGGTCAGGTTGTGGGAACGATGGGAAGTACTGGGCGGTCCACAGGACCGCACGTTCACTTCGAAGTGTTCAAGAACGGACGGATCGTCGATCCCTCTTCCTACGTTCAGCGAGTCCGCCGCTGAATTCATATCTGCTGATAGTCTGAGGGCGTTGTCGCCCGATCCGATTCAAACGCAGGTATTTGATCATGATTAATCGAATTCTAAGTACCATTTTTGGCAGCAAAAACGACCGGGAGCTTCGGCGTTATCGTAAGGTTGTTCAAAGGGTCAATGATCTGGAAGAGGGGATGTCCTCGCTGTCGGGAGATGAACTCGCTGCCTTACGCCACAAATTCTCAGATCGGCTCCACGATGGTGAGAATCTTGACGATGTACTGCCGGAAGCGTTTGCGGCGGTCCGAGAAGCTGGTAAAAGAGCGTTGGAAATGCGTATCTTCGACGTTCAGCTGATTGGAGGCATGGCGCTCCACGAAGGTCGGATCGCAGAAATGAGAACGGGTGAAGGTAAAACGCTGGTGGCGACACTTGCGCTTTACCTGAATGCCCTTTCGGGTGAAGGCGTTCACTTAGTCACTGTTAATGACTACCTTGCGAAGTGGGGTTCAGAATGGATGGGTCCACTGTATCGCACGCTTGGCATGTCGGTAGGCGTGGTCTACGCGGGACAGGCTGCCGACGAGAAAAGCGAGGCTTATCGTGCGGATATTACCTACGGTACGAACAACGAGTTTGGCTTCGACTACTTACGCGACAACATGGCCTTCAGCCAGGAGGAAAAAGCACAGCGTTCCCTGGGTTTTGCAATCGTGGACGAGGTCGATTCAATTCTGATTGATGAGGCAAGAACACCACTCATCATCTCTGGCGGTGCTGAGAAGAGTTCCGATTTATACCACAGCATCAACAAGATGGTGCCAAAACTCACACGTCAGGAAAAGACACCGGAAGAAATCCTCAACGATGAGGAACCTCCTGGTGATTTCTTCGTCGATGAGAAACAACGAGACATCGAGATCACCGAGGAAGGCCACGAGAAGATTGAGAACATGATGATCAAGTCGGGACTGCTCGAAGATGGCGATTCACTCTATTCGGCAGCGAACTTGTCGATGCTGCATCACGTGCATTCCGCTATAAAGGCACATAGCCTTTTTCAGCGTGATGTGGATTACATCGTTCAGAATAATGAAATTCTGATTGTTGATGAACATACGGGGCGCACGCTTCCTGGCCGACGTTGGTCAGGTGGTCTTCATCAAGCGGTAGAAGCTAAAGAAAATGTAGCGATCACGAATGAGAGTCAGACACTGGCATCCACCACATTTCAAAACTACTTCCGGTTGTACCAAAAACTCGGTGGTATGACGGGTACAGCCGATACAGAGGCCTTTGAATTTCGCCAGATCTATGGCCTCGATGTGGTCGTTATTCCTACCAACCTGCCGATGGTTCGTGAAGACCACGATGATTTGATCTATCTAACGCGTGAGGACAAATATACTGCGATTGTCGACACCATCGCCGAGAGTATCGAGTTAGGAGCGCCAGTGTTGATCGGAACTGCGTCGATTGAATCGTCGGAAGATCTATCCGATGCACTCAAGAAGCGTGATATCAAGCACAGGGTATTGAACGCGAAACAGCATGAACGCGAAGCTGAGATCATTGCACAGGCAGGTCGGCCTGGAACCGTGACCATTGCAACCAATATGGCAGGGCGTGGAACGGACATCATTCTGGGAGGAAACTGGGAGGCGGAAGTGGCCGCGCTAAAGGAGCCATCATCTGCCGAGGTTGAGCATGTACGAGAAGAGTGGGAAACACGTCACGAACAGGTTCTGGCGGCAGGCGGTCTTCATGTTGTCGGTACTGAGCGTCATGAGAGTCGACGTATCGATAACCAGTTGCGAGGACGTGCCGGTCGGCAGGGAGATCCAGGGGTCTCGAGATTTTTCCTTTCCATGGAAGATGATCTGATGCGAATTTTCGTATCGGAAAACGTACAAAGTCTAATGGCTAAACTGGGTATGGAAGACGGTGAGGCCATTCAGCACCGTATGGTGACCAACGCGATTGAGCGAGCGCAGAGGAAAGTTGAGGCGCGAAACTTCGACATCCGTAAACAACTCCTAGAATACGATGACGTTGCGAACGACCAGCGTCAATTGGTCTATCGCCAGCGCAATGATTTGATGGAGGTCGACGATATCTCTGAGACGGTCGATGCACTGTGGGATGATGTGGTGAATGAAGTGATCAGTGGTTTCTTGCCGCCACAGAGTCTGGAAGAACAGTGGGATATCCCGGGACTGGAACAGGCGTTGCAGACTGAGTTCAACGAGCGTCTACCGGTCCAGCAGTGGCTCGACGAAGATGATGAGCTGCATGAAGAGACACTTCGGGAAAAGGTGGTTGAAGCTGTACGGACCTCTTATACGGAAAAAGCCGAAAGCATTGGTCAGGGGGCTCGTACTTTCGAAAAACAGATTATGCTGCAAATTGTCGATTCGCTTTGGAAAGAGCACCTCGCGGCAATGGACTATCTGCGGCAAGGGATAGCGCTCCGAGCGTATGCGCAGAAACAACCCAAGCAGGAGTACAAGCGAGAGTCCTTCGAGTTGTTTGAGGAATTGCTCAATAACATCAAACTGGAGTTTGTTAGATTCCTGTCGCGAGTTGAGTTTAAGTCAAGTGAAGATGTCGAGGAAATGGAAAGTCGGCGGCGACATGAGGAAGCAAAGAACAAACTCAATTTCCAGAAGGCATCAGTCACCTCTCTCTCCGGGGGCGAAGCGGCGCCAGAAAGTGCACTAGCAGCTCCAAAGCCACAGACACCGTTCATACGAGAGGCCAGAAAAGTAGGTAGAAACGAACCATGTCCCTGCGGGTCCGGCAAGAAGTTCAAACAATGCTGTGGAAAACTAGCTTCGTAATTGATCAGGGAGCGGTGTAGAGGGCGGACAATGGCGGTTGGTGAGGTGTCGGAAGAGTTTAATATTGTGGGCGGCGTGCAACTTGCGTCTACACACTGCGGTATCAAAGCAACCGGCGATGATCTGGTCGTCATAGCATTCAGAGAGGGCACGACAACCGCGGGTGTATTTACACAGAATCACTTTGCGGCAGCGCCCGTACAGCTGTGCCGACAACATCTTCAGGATGGTTCTCCAAGATACTTCCTCATCAACAGTGGTAATGCGAACTGCGCGGTCGGCGAAGTGGGTATGCTGGATGCGATGAATTGTTGTGCATCGGTGGGCTCGTCAGGTGGCGTGCCGCCACACCTGGTGCTGCCATTCTCCACAGGTGTGATCGGTGAGCGGTTGCCAGCTAACAAAGTGATTGACTCGATACCGCGGTTGTTGCAACGCTTAAGCGAAGATCGCTGGCTAGATGCAGCGCGAGGCATCATGACAACAGATACCCGGCCCAAAATTGCGACTAAGCGATCTCCGGATGGTGCCTATACGATAACGGGTATTGCGAAGGGCGCGGGGATGATCCAGCCCAATATGGCGACGATGCTGGCGTACGTCGCCACCGACGTTGTAGCTTCAACTGCGACCCTGGAGGCGATGTTGAATAAGTCAATTCGACGGTCATTCAACAGAATCACTGTAGATAGTGATACGTCAACCAACGACGCATGCATGTTGTCGGCAACTGGAGCCTCCGGCGTTGATATCGATGCTGATCCAGCCCGTTTGGAAGAGTTCTATGGATTGTTACTGGAAGTCATGCAATCGCTTGCACACGGCCTTGTTCGTGATGGCGAAGGTGCAACGAAGTTCGTTGCCGTGCATGTCGTCAATGGTCCGGATTCTGATTTCTGTCTTGAGATTGCTTATGCGGTAGCAAACTCTCCACTGATGAAAACGGCGTTGTATGCAAGCGATGCAAACTGGGGGCGCATCGTCATGGCGATCGGTAAAACCCGCGTTCCGGTTGACGTCTCACGGCTGGATGTCTATCTCGGTGACGTACAACTGATGATGCAGGGCCAGAAGCATCCTGACTACACTGAAGAAAATGGAAGTCGGGTGATGGCAGCTGAAGAAATCGACATCACCATCGACCTTGGTAGCGGTAAGGTTGAGGAGACCGTGTGGACGAGTGATTTCTCGCACGAGTACGTGACCATCAATGCTGAGTACAGGACGTGATACCTCAGGACTGAGAACTATTCTTCTGGGCTCACTTGACCTGACATGACATCGCTGTGTTCCTCGTCGTCCGGAATATATCGATTGCCGCTAGCCCATGCACCGAGATCCAGGATGCGGCAACGTTCTGAGCAGAATGGTCGATACTCGTTTTCCGTGACCCAGGCGACTGGCTTATTGCATGAAGGGCACTCGATGACCTTAGAACCTGCGCCAAGTCTTTTTTGGTCAGCATCATCGTTAGTTGTCATTGTCCGCGGCCATCTTGAGATATTTTTCATGCAGCACCTGGACCACTTCATCCAGGCGCTCAAATGAACCATCATTTATGATGACATCATCCGCATATTCCAATCTGGTCTCACGTGAGGGCTGTGCTGCCATTATCGCTCGAACCTGCTCTTCTTCGTTGGCGTCTCTCGCCATGACACGTGCGATCTGTACTTCTGGGGGGGCATCCACCACCAGAGACCTCTGTACGAGTGGCGATTGCCCTGTACCGCTCGATAACATTAGGAGCGAGTAGGGCGATGTACTTCGGTTAAGAACCTCCCTCAGATTGTTCATGATTGCAGGCACAGTGACTGACTCCAGCCACTTCCGTTCATCCGGTTCTGCAAAGACAATTTTCCTTATGGCCGCGCGGTCCATTGTACCGTCGGCTTGAATAACCTCCGAGCCAAAGCGTTCGGCAATGGCCTCCAGTGCTGGCATACCAGGCTGTACAACTTCCCGGGACGCAACATCTGCGTCCGCGATGGTAATTCCTCGCGCCTGAAAACGATCGGTGACGGCAGTTTTTCCGGACCCGATACCACCGGTGATCCCGATTACAAAATGACTCATAATGACGACTTGTGTGAAACGCTAATGACTCACGTATTGCAGATAGGCGTCCGCAATGGCATCACCCCACATTAATGCGATGATGCCCGCGATGGCCAGGTAGGGTCCAAATGGGATAGGTTTGCTGCGATCCCTCCCAAACATGATGAGCCCGCCACCAACCACCGC
>CAJWYI010000113.1 GCA_913049815.1 uncultured Gammaproteobacteria bacterium | reverse complement strand
CATGCCCGGCAACATCAGATCTAGAATAACGAGTGACGGGGACTGGTTCCGAACCAGATTCAAGCCTTCGTCGCCGCGCACGGCAGAGGCGACTTGATAACCCTCTCGTTTAAGGTTGTAGCTCATCACCTCAACGATATCGGGCTCGTCTTCGATGACGACGACTTTAGTTCTATTCACTCTTGTGACCCTCCGCGATCCGTGCGCAAGAGTACGGGTACAGTGTTAAAAGAAAATAAAGTTTGCGCTATCAGGCCAACCGCTGGAACGCGAGTACGG
This sequence comes from uncultured Gammaproteobacteria bacterium, assembly GCA_913049815.1. Taxonomy (GTDB): domain Bacteria; phylum Pseudomonadota; class Gammaproteobacteria; order Pseudomonadales; family Azotimanducaceae; genus UBA7451. The sequence goes on along the minus strand of CAJWYI010000113.1, from coordinate 8,672 downwards.
CATTTGTCCCACCGAACCCAAAGCTGTTTGAAATGATCGTGTTCAGACCAGCATTCTCAATAAGTTCACGAACCACCGGTGCATTGCCGACCTCGGGATCGAGATTTTCGATGTTTGCACTAGCACAGATGAAATCGTTTTCGAGCATCAACAGAGCATATCCTGCTTCTTGTACACCTGCAGCGCCCAATGAATGGCCCGAGAGGGACTTCGTGGAGCTGATAGGCGGAATGTCTTCTCCAAAAACATCGCGGATTGCGTTGATTTCTGGGATATCACCGAGTGGTGTACTAGTCCCGTGGGCATTAATGTAGTCCACTTTGTCATTCAGTTCTGCACACACCATCTCCATCGCCCTCTTACCCCCTTCGCCGGAGGGTTGCACCATGTCGTGGCCATCAGATGTGGCCGCATAGCCAGCTACTTCTGCAATAATGTTCGCACCTCGTTCTTTGGCGTGTTCGTACTCCTCCACAACCACAAAGCCACCACCACCGGCAATGACAAAACCATCTCTATCCTTATCATAGGCCCGTGAAGCAAGTTCCGGAGTATCATTGTAACCACTCGAAAGCGCGCCCATCGCATCAAACAGTGCAGACAATGACCAGTGTTCTTCTTCGCCACCCCCTGCAAAGACAACGTCTTGTTTCCCAAGTTGGATCAGTTCCGCAGCATGTCCTATACAATGCGCGCTGGTGGCGCACGCTGACGTCATCGAGTAGTTCACGCCCTTGATCGAAAACGGCGTTGCCAAACATGCCGAAACCGTTGAACCCATAGTTCTCGTGACCCGATACGGTCCCACTTTGCGGATACCTTTTTCGCGGAGGACATCAGCTGCCTCGGTCAGATTTGCGGAAGAAGCACCGCCCGAGCCCGCGACGATACCGGTGCGAACATTCGATACCTCGGCTTCTGTCAGCCCCGACTGTTCGATAGCCTCCTTCAACGCGATATAAGAATACGCCGCCGCATCACCCATGAATCGAAGCAGTTTTCGATCGATGTGTTCCTTGAAGTCGATGTCGACGCGCCCTGCAACATGGCTGCGCAGACCCATCTCTTCATAGTCAGGTTGATAGCTGATACCCGACCGTCCCTCTTTAAGCGACTCGAGGACCTCAGCCTTGTTATTGCCGATTGACGAAACGAGTCCCAGACCTGTAATGACTGCTCTTCTCATATGTCACCCAAAATCATCCAAGGATGTAAACAGACCGACCTTGATGCCTTCTGCAGTGTAGATTTCAGTGCCGTCGCGCTTTACCAATGCATCAGCAATTCCCAGTACTCTTTTTCCTTCCCGGACCCGTGCAATATTAATTTCGTACTCCACTTTTTTGGCATTGGGCAAGACCTGTCCCCTAAAAGCAACTTTGTCACATCCGAGTGCCCTGCCGACCCCCCAATTACCCTTCCATGCAAGCCAAAATCCAAGAAGCTGCCACAAAGCATCGAGTCCAAGACAACCGGGCATTACAGGATCGCCCGGGAAGTGACACTTGAAAAACCAAAGGTCCGGATGAATGTCGAGTTCAGCGAGGATATGGCCCTTGCCATATTTCCCGCCGACTTCCTGAATGTCGGTGATACGATCCATCATCAGCATCTCATTAACAGGAAGATGCGCGCGTCCAGGTCCAAAGAGATCTCCGAATCCGCAATTCAGAAGTTCATCACGCGTGAAGGAATGTTGATCGACTAAAGAACGATCAGGCGCGGGCGCCGACGGGTTCTGCATAGGGAAGGAAGAAGAAAAAGTCAGCCACAATTATATCATTGAGCTCTCGAAAAGAAAGGAAGGTCCGGTTGATATGGAGAAAAAATGGAGCGATAGTGGAAGGCTTCTACAGACGGCGATTAGCCATGTACGCTGCGCATCATCATCTCAACTCGGGAGAATTGTCTGAATGATCAAGATCGACAATCACGCTGTCGTCGACCCCAATGCCAAGATCGGCGACGGATGTGAAATTGGTCCATTCTGCACGATTGGCCCCGACGTCACGATCGGCCCTACAAGTATACTCCGGTCGCACGTGGTCATTGAGGGCCATACGGAAATAGGATCAGAATGCGAGATCTTCCCCTTTGTCACCATCGGTGTACAGAGTCAGGATAAGAAGTTCTCGGATGGCAATGTGACCTATACACAAGTTGGCGATCGCAATGTCATACGTGAGTTTGTCAGCATTCACAGTGGTACCGACCACGAAACTGCCACTGTTATTGGTGATGACTGCACGCTGCTCACGCAATCTCACGTTGCACACAACTGCAGTGTTGGTAACCACGTGATCATTTCCCACTCCGCCGCAGTCGCTGGCCATGTCAACATTGGCGACCACGCCAATATAGGATCGCTCGCTGGCATCCATCAATTCTGCAACGTCGGTACGGCGGCGATGGTTGCAGCCATGGCGCGTGTGGTCCAGGATGTTCTGCCGTTTACGATCGCCGAGGGGTTTCCCGCCAAAATGCGAGTCATCAACAAGATCGGAATGGAACGCGCGGGTTATACCCGGGCTCAGGTTGCAGAGGTCCGCAAAGCATTTCGGGTCCTCTTTATGCGCGAACTAAAGCTTGAGGAAAGCCTCAAGCAACTGCAGGAAGAGCTTTCCCAATCAGATAATGTCCAGCTCATTATTGACGCTGCCAACAATTCAAAAAAGGGGCTGGCGCGCCCCGACGACCAGATGTTCTGATATGATCAATACCGTAATTTTCGATTTTGGCGGCGTGATTACAAGCAGTCCGTTCGAAGCGTTCGCCCGTTTCGAACAGCAGCGCCAGCTCCCAAAAGATTTCATTCGCACAGTCAATTCCACTAATCCGGATGATAATGCCTGGGCAAAGCTTGAGAACAGTGACGTGACCCGTGAAGAATTTGATGGGCTGTTCGCGGCTGAATCCCGCGCCTTAGGACACGAGATTGCGGGTGCTGATGTACTCGCTTTGTTGTCAGGTGAACTTAGACCCGAAATGGTCAAGGCACTATCTATCATTGGTCAACACTACAAGACGGGTTGTATCACCAACAACATTCGCCGCGATCAATCTGAAAGGGTCGAGGCCATCACGACCCGCTTCGAGGAAGTAATGAACAGCTTTGACATCATTATCGAATCCAGTATCGTCGGCATCAGGAAACCTAATCCCGAAATCTATAGGCTTGCTTGCCACGAACTGGGCGTCCAACCCAATGAAGCGGTGTTTCTTGATGACCTTGGGATTAATCTAAAACCTGCGCGTGCGCTTGGCATGAAGACCATCAAAGTCATGAGCGGAGATCAGGCGCTTGCTGACCTTGAAGCCATTCTGGAACGTCGACTTCGCTGAATTCCCTACGGCCTAGCCGCCAGAAATGCGATCAAGGAAATGCACTTCACTGTCCGGGGCCACAGGGTCCAACAGTGGATCCTGGATGATCATCCCATCAATGGAGACGGCTTTTTCAGTGATTTCTTCAGCAGGCATATCGGGATAACGACCTAAGATCCCATCGACTAGCTGTCGATAGGTAGATACACCCAATTCGATGCGTTCTTCTCCAGTGAACTTCTGTAGCTCACTGGAGAAGATCACGATGGCCATGTCTAGCCTTCCTGAATCGCTTTCAGCACCCGTGGCGGCGAGCAGGGCAAGTCAGGCATAGGACGATCAATCGCATTGCCAACAGCGGTAGCAACTGTGGCCAGAGGCGGAATGATGTTGGCCTCACCAACCCCTCGAACACCATACGGGTGGAACGGATTAGGCACTTCTACAATGATGGGATCAATCATCGGCAAGTCTGATGCGAGCGGAATCCGATAGTCCAGAAACCCGGGGTTCTCAAGTAGACCATCGTCGTTGTAGATGTACTCCTCGTTCAGCGCCCAGCCGATACCCTGTACCGAACCACCCTGTATCTGTCCTTCTACATAGCTTGGGTGGATGGCCCGCCCTGCGTCCTGGGAAGCCGTATATCGAACAACATCCACTTTGCCAGTGTCCGTGTCGACAGCGACGTCCGCGATGTGCACGGAGAATGATGGACCAGCACCACGAGCATTAATGTTGCCACGTCCGGTAATCTGACCACCGGTTCGCCCGGCTGACGCACAGATTTCCGCACAGGTCATCTCACCGTCCCCTGCCGTATTGCGGGCCACGCCGTCAGACCAATCGACCTGGTCCGGTGTCACGTTCCAGGTCGACGCTGCACGTTCCTTGAACTGACGAACCACATCCTGTGCTGCTTCAATGACGGCCATACCGGTCGCAAACGTTGTTCGACTGCCGCCTGTTGTATCGTTGTGAGCAACCATTTCGGTATCAGCAACGATCGGTTTGATGCGCTCTGGAGCGATCCCCAGTTCTTCAGCCGCCATCGATTGCATGGACGCTCGGGAACCGCCGATATCAGGAGAGCCTTCCAGCAGCGTCGCAGTGCCGTCCGGATTCATGTGAATTACAGCACTCGAAACACCGCCAATATTAAACCAGAATCCTGCTGCGACACCGCGACCGTTCCCTTCTCCAACCGCACTTTGATAGTGATCAGATGCCTTACACTGCTCCAAACATTCGACCAGACCAATCTCATTGAACTTCGGTCCGTAAAGTGCCTGCGTGCCTTCTCGGGCCGCGTTTTTCAGTCGGATATCGATCATGTCCATACCCAATTTGTCGGCCAATTCGTTGATCAGCATCTCCGATGCAAACTCGGCCTGAGGCGCACCGGGTGCCCGATAAGCGGCAACTTTCGGTTTGTTGACAAGCACATCGTAACCTTCAACCTTGGCATTCTTAACATCATAGGGAGCAAAGACAGTCATCGTCCCTGGACCGACCGGTGAACCTGGGAAGGCCCCGGCTTCGAAGACCAGTTTGGCTTGCATCGCTGTGAAGGTCCCATCGTTCTTGGCACCAATCTTGATCCAGCTCTTGGTCGCCGCTCCCGGGCCAGACGCTTTGAATACCTCATCGCGGCCCATCACAATCTTGACTGGATTACCCGATTTCTTGGACAACATAAGGGCAACCGGTTCAAGGTAGACAATGGTCTTGCCACCGAAGCCACCACCGATTTCACTCGCTACAACCTTCAGCTTTCCAAGTTCCATCCCCAACAGATTGGCCGTGCTTGCGCGAACGTCAAAGTGGCCCTGCGTGCAGCACCAGACCATGGACTGGCCATTCTCGTCGTAACGTACGGTACATGCATGAGGCTCGATGTAACCCTGGTGAACAGTAGGCGTCGAGTACTCACGTTCGACGATCACGTCCGCTTCTGCGAAACCCGCGTCGATATCACCAATCTTCAGCTCCTGTCGCGCCGCTATGTTCGATGACTCTGTCGCCGGTTCTGGGAGACCCGCCGTTTTCAGATTTTCATTGATGAGCGTGGCACCTTCGGCCATTGCGGTATCGAGATCCATCACAGGTGGCAACACCTCATAATCAACCTCGATCAACCCCAGAGCCTCCTCCGCAATCTGCTCTGTTTTGGCTGCAACTGCCGCAATGGCATGTCCGTGATACAGAGCTTTTGTGTTGGCCAGGATGTTCTGCGCGCTTGGATTCCTCTGAGACTTCTCAGGGAAATCCTGAAATGTCACAACCGCGGATACTCCCGGGTGAGATTCTGCTTTACCGATATCAATCCCGTTGATTTTTGCGTGGGCGTGCGGGCTCCTGAGAATCTTGCCCCAGATCATACCAGGCAGCGCGAGATCCGCACCGTAGTTTGCTCGCCCCGTGACTTTGTCGTAACCGTCCGGACGGACGCGCCGGGTACCAACATACTTGTATTCTTTCGCTTCACTCACGATTAAGCACCTCGTCTCATGGATTCAGCTGCATCCATTACAGCGCGAATTATCTTATCATAGCCGGTACAGCGACAAAGGTTGCCTGCCAGGTAGTACCTTGCTTCTTCTTCAGTTGGAGTCGGATTCTCTTCGAGCAGTGCTTTCGTCGAAACGATGAGCCCTGGCGTACAGATGCCACACTGAAGCGCTGCATGCTCAAGAAACTTCTCCTGAATGATATGCAGACTGTCGTTGCTGCCAATCCCTTCAACCGTGCCGATCTCTTTGCCTTGTGCTTCTGCACCCAACACCAGGCATGAGCATACCAGTCGATCATTGACCATAACGGAACAGGCGCCACAGTCTCCGGAACCACACCCTTCCTTGGTACCGGTCATATTGAGCTCGTTGCGCAACACATCCAGAAGTGTTTCATGAGGATCACATAAAAACTCAGTGGGCTCGCCATTGACCGACGTGGAAACATGTACTTTTGCCATGATCACTCTCCTCGTGCGCGTTGCGCTGCAATCGTAGCGGCCCGTTTCGTAAGAACGCCCACGACATGTTTTCGAAATTCGACCGTGCCACGACGATCAGTGATTGGGCTGGACGCTGCAGAGCTGGCAGCCGCGGCTTTGTCCATGGCAGCGTCGTCGAGTTTGCTGCCAATCAGTGCATCGGCCGCTTCAGGTACCAGTAGTGCCGTCGGTGCAACTGCACCAATACTCACGCGAGCCGCGGTGCAGGTTCCATCACCATCCAACGTGACGCTGACACCAGCGCCGGCTACAGCGATGTCCATCTCAGTACGAGGGATGAACCGCAAATAGGCATCGGATGTGCCAGCCGCAGGTGTTGCAAGGCGCAAGGCAGTCAATAATTCACCTTGTTTCATACAGTTCCGACCCACGCCAGTGACAAAGTCCTCAACAGCGACCGTCCGCTCACCACCGGAACCCTGAATCACGCAGTGTGCTGCGTTTGCGATCAAAGCGGGGATCGTGTCAGCTGCAGGCGATGAGTTACACAGATTACCGCCGATACTGCAACGCCCCTGAACCTGCGTCGATCCAATGAGATACGCAGCTTCTACAAGCCCTGGAAACATCGCTTTAACGTCATCACGCGCATAGAGCTCAGCACACGGCATGCTCGGTCCCAGCGTTAGTCCGTCACTGTCGATGGTGGCACCCATCATGCTCTCGATGTTTTTGATGTCGACAACCTTGATGGGACTCAATCCCGCCGACTGGATAATCAGATCTGTGCCTCCTGCCAATACCTTGGCAGGGATGTCGGAATTCGACAATAGTGACACTGCTTCTTCTACGGAAGCCGCGGCCGAATATTCAACTACCGGCATTTTTAACTCCTGACAATTTTGACTCCTGAATGGCGCCGAACAGCGCCCCGTTGCGTTTCCGCTCGGCACCATATATATCATGAACCGCCCTTGTAACGCCACGGTTCGCGGTAGATGATCACGCTTGTGAATGCGTTGCACCCGTTTCGATCCATTGACCCATAATTCGATGAACAACACCGAATCAACTGCCTATCGTCTGGTCGAGAGGATCAAGATTTTCTTTGGCATCGGCCAAGACCTCGCCCTGGTCACGCTGCTCAATGCCGCACGCAGTGACGTAAATATTCTAGAGAAATTGCTCGCAGTGCTATCTCAGCCGTCCTTTCAACGTCAGTCTCTTCTCGGACTTTGGCGAGAAGAAATCCGTCTTAAGGGAGCCCACGTGGCCTCATCGAGGCGCTCGGCGCACTGCTGGATGACCGTATTGCGGAGAAGGCAGGGGAGATTCTGAACGAGACCGGGGGCTGACCTTGTAGATGAATGAGCACGATGAACCGCCTGGAGCGGGCCAGGAAGACGAAAACACGTTTTCGACGAATGCCTATGACAAGAAAACCGGCAGGAGTCACCGAGCGCTCGCACAGTTCGCGCTTGCCGTGGTAACACGTGTTCCTTCAAAGGTGTTGCCCGCGCTCGCGATGGTTGCAACGGTAATGATTGTGATATGCGCACGTCGAACCGTACATACTGCATCCTGCAACATTCGATTGTGCTGGCCCACGCTAACCGACCGGCAGCAACGGCGAATCCTCCTCGCAAGCACCTACCACATTGCGCTGACTGCGTTACAGTCTCCAGCCATCTGGCGAAACAAAGGCCGGTATATCCTCACAGAAGTCGAAGGGATCGACCTCATCAACCAGTGTCAGAGCGAAGGGCGTGGTGCGATTCTTGTAATGCCACATCTCGGCAATTGGGAGGTCCTCAATCACTTCCTCGGTAGTCGCTTCCGTCTGGCACACATGTTCCGACCCAATCATCGCTCCGCGATCAATCAATTGGTCCAGCAGCAACGGGCTGGTACTGGAACCCGATTTGTTCCTGCCGATGCAGCTGGCGTTCGTGCCCAACTCAAACACCTCAATGAAGGTGGCGTTATTGGCCTTATGCCGGATCAGGAACCCGATGTACACGTGGGAGAATTCGCCCCCTTTTTTGGCATCCCCGCTCTGACGAGTTCCCTGTCGATACGTCTTGCCGAACGCACAAACGCGCAGATATTCGTAGTCGCCTGCACACGTCACGCGCGACGATTCCATATCCGGTGCACCCCACTTGAATCAGAGAGCACTGGATTGAGTGTCGCACGACTCAACGAAGCGATGACACGTTTGATCAGCGAACACCCGAATCAGTATCTCTGGTCGTACAAACGATTTCGTACGCGTCCGGCGGGAGACGCGCCAGTGTATCCGAATCTGCGGGCACGATTCTTCCAGACGAGACGAGTATTGAGCGCCATTACACGCCTGGCAATTCGCCACACGTCCCGCCATTTCCGTGGC
>CAJWYI010000112.1 GCA_913049815.1 uncultured Gammaproteobacteria bacterium | reverse complement strand
AATCGCCGGAACCTGTCACTGCACAGGTAATGATCACGTCTCTGTTCATTTAATTCGATGACCCCCCGACTTAATCTAACTTCCGAGTCTACACCGATAAGTCCAGGGACCGTATGGCTACGGTGCTGACTTCAACTGAGATCGAAGCATACCTCGAGCGAACTCAGGCGCCGTCTCCATCACAATGACATCCTTACAGCCGTCAAACACTCCATATTCACGAATCGCACGAGCAAAATCATTGACCACGGATGCGAATGCTCTCCTCGTAGCGAATTCGGGCTCAAGATACAGGGCCTTGATTTCAAACCGACTCTCATCACGATGAGATCTGCAATCCATCCGTGCCATAAACGATTTCCCCATCATCACCGGAAGACAGAAATAGCCGTACTTACGTTTCGCCTCAGGGACAAAACACTCAATCTGGTAGTCGAACCCAAACACATTCGATAAACGCTCGCGCTCAGTCACAAGATTGTCGAATGGTGACAGTATACGCACTTTTTCCGTGACTCTTGGTAACCGCCCTTCAACCAGATCCGGCATCCCCCACAGTTTTTCACCGGTTTTATCAACGAACTGAACCAACTCACCTTCTGACACCTGGCGTGCAAGCTCGCTCAGCATGGCCTTCCTGACCGGTACACCTCGCGCCGGAAACGTCAGCGTTCGGTAGCTGGCAAACCCATGCGCCCGCATCACTGAATGGATCAGGTAGCGAACATACTCCTCCATATCAGGTGTGCTGGTGTCAATATCAGCGGGTACAACCCGTTCGGTCAGGTCGAACGATTTCTCCATACCGTCTCGCGCAGAGACCATCAAATCACCCTGGTAATACAGCATCTCAAGAGCGCGTTTCGCCGGCTTCCAATGCCACCAGCCGCCGCTCTTGTGAGTACCTGCTTCAAAATCTCTAGACCGGAGAGGTCCTTCTTCACGGATCCTGTCAAGAACACGGGTCATCATCGCTCTATCTTCCCGCCGAACACGAAACTGTCGCTGGTTCATCTCCCATCGCCATGCCATGTGGTGACTGGCAAAACGAAATTCTGACATAGGATGGTAGGCAGCAACCGGGAATCTGTACTCATAGATCTCTCGATCAGCCAGCAATCGGCCAAGGTGTCGGAGGTCAGCTCCCGGTACACGTGTACGGAGAATATGCCGATGAGCGCGAACCACCACAGAAATGGAATCCAACTGCAGATAGCCTAATTGACTAATCATTTGCAGGACACCGGTACGGCCTCGCCCAAATGCCGCATTCTTGTGCAATCCCTGCTGTGCCATGGCGATACTGCGCAGCTTGGTTGCATCAATCATCGAGAAGGATACCATCTAATTCGTAACCAAAACTTGAACAGGCTGGTCGAGTCTAAAGAATTCATCGTCAGAGGACGATTTACCGTCAGGGTGTCATCACGCCATCATTTTCTGCCACTCGTCAGCTGGTCGTCCACTTCAGCTGGTCGCCCACTATAGTGTTGGTAGCACGGTAAGATGAAGAGCGTCAAAGGTTCACGGGAAAAACAGGAGCTTCCACCGATGAAGTCAGGATCATTTCGATTAATTGTCATGGGTTCGCTAATCGTAGCGGGCCTTTCCTTACCAGCTATCAGCGCAGCAGCTGACAAAGATGGCGCCGGACTGGGAATCGGACTGCGCTACAGCACACTGGGCGGTGGTGTTGTAATCGGCAAATCACTCGGGAAAAACTTCAGTGTCCGCGTAGGGCTCAACAGCTTTTCCGAGGGCGCAACTGAGGAAATAGATGGTATTCAGTACGATGCTGACCTGGATCTGTCATCAACTTCGCTGATGTTCGACTGGTATCCGTTTGGCGGCTCTTTTCACTTCACTGCAGGTTACGTCAACAGCGACAATGAGCTGATCGGTCAAGCCACGCCGACAGGCAGTGTCAACATTGGTGGTGAGATCGTTGTACCTGTGACCGCCGGTGACCTCGTACTCGACGGCAACATTCAAATCGGAAGCGGACCATTTGTTGGACTTGGGTTTGGCAATGTCCCCGAGAAAGGGTTCGGACTGGTACTCGAAGCTGGGGTCATTCGATCAGGCGCGCCTGATATTTCCCTGGAAGTTTCTGGTGATGCAACGCTGATTGCCGCCATCGACCAGGCCGACATCGACGCAGAAATCGCTGCGATGCAGGGCGACCTTGAGGAGTTCGACATCTTCCCGGTGATCGCCGTTGGATTCTCATATGGCTTCTGAGCCATGACGAGGGATTCGCGATCATCTTCGCGAATCCCTTCTATCGCCTACCTAGCTACCGCGGTACTGCAGAACCGGGATCGCCCCACGTTAACATCGTTAGCATTTCCCCAAGGTTTAGATTCAGCGGGTCATAAATATACTGTTCGCTTTCAGGAGTTCAAAGACAGCCTGAATGCACTCTGGCAGTAGGAGTTCGTTAGTTCTCACCTCAAGCTCAGGTGATACGGGCGCCTCATAGTCACTATCGATGCCGGTGAAGTTTGGAATCTCGCCCGCTCGAGCTTTACGGTAAAGACCTTTAGGATCACGCTCCTCTGCGACCGTCAAAGGAACATTGACGTAGACCTCGAAGAACTCACCTTCGTCGAACAGCTGTCTGGCTAGATCCCGCTCAGATCGAAAGGGTGAAATAAAAGATGTCAACACCACTAAACCAGCATCTACCATCAATCGCGCAACCTCCGCGACACGACGAATATTCTCAATGCGATCGGCGTCGGTAAAACCAAGATCCTTATTCAAACCGTGACGGACATTGTCGCCATCAAGGACGTATGTCCGGACACCCTGACGATGCAGTTCCTTCTCTACGCCGTTTGCAACCGTTGATTTACCTGAACCGGACAACCCGGTAAACCAAACGACAGCGCCTTCGTGGTTGTTAAGAAGCTCTCGATCAGCTCGTTGGATGTCGAGTTCCTGTCGATGAACGTTCCGCGCGCGTCGCAATGAATGCGACAAAACCCCCATCGCTACGATGTCACTAGAGTAGTGATCCCTGAGGATAAATGTGGCCATAGATCTGGAACGCGTCACCGTATCAAACACGATCTCCTGACGCAGTCCCAGCGTGACACTGACACAGTCGCCAATACCAATCTTCCGCGCAGAAAGATGTTCATAGCTGTACGGGTCATACCGATGTTTCAGTCCTGATACTGTCGCCCCACAGTGCTGATTGCCAATCTCGATGTCGTACCTCCGCCCTTCAAACCCATCGTTAGTACTCAACCAGACGATCTCAGCTTTGAATTGATTAGAGACCTCGGGCAATTCGCCGACCCGACACAGGACCTCCCCGGACTTGATAGCGTGCTGAACGGATGCCAGTGAAATGCAGACTTCATCGCCTCGTGTTTCGAAACTCGTCAGGTCAAAATGGCGACCGCTACCGGACGTTGCAGGCTGAACCTGATCGCCAACAGTGAGCCCACCAGACAATCTTATACATTGAATAACATGCTCATCGACGCTACTAACAATGGCTCGGAATGCGTGTTCGCCCAGGTCACCCGCTAACGCGATCACCTTTTCAGCATCAAAGTGCTCCGGGCTGATAATCTGAATATCGAGATCGAGACGACCGGATGCGTCAGATGCAACCTGAGCCTCATCAGGATCAGCCACCACAACAACCCGGTCGGGTGCCAGCACCCGGCAAGTCAACAGCGTCCTCTGGAGATCGAGACCATTTGCATAGACGATGAGTACACGCGCTTCCAACAGCAACGGATCCAGGTCGCCAGCGACCTGGGCAACGTCAGGACAGTCAATATCACCTTCGGAACGTAAAGACTCCGAAGCGATAATAAATACGTGCGTCAAATCAACAATCGCTCAGCCAATGATTGGAGGTCAGGTGCGTCCCATTCTTTCGTCGTGTTTCTCCCACATCGCCACCATCTGCTTAGCGGTTCCTTCGTGATCACCTTTCACTGCCAGCATTCCACCGTCCACGACCAGGTCAATACCCGTCACCCAACGACCTTCATCGCTACCCAGGTACACACAAGCCATGGCGATATCCCATGCTTCCCCACCAGGTCCTGTCAGCGGCATGATCCCGCCGTTCACCGCATCGACAAATCGATCCAGTCTGGTTTGCGCTTCTTCTTTCGACAGCTGGCGACCGTTGGTGTGACCTCCCCAGAAGATAGGGGTTGCAATTGCACCCGGGCTGACCGCATTCACTCGAATACCCATGGGACCAAGCTGCATCGCGGCCGCTTTTGTATAGTTCGAAAGACCGGCTTTCGCTGCGGAGTAAAGCGGGTCTGCAGCAACTTCCGCCTGATGCGCACCTTTCGATGAATTGTTAATGATGGATCCAGACTTCTGCTTACGCATGATCGGCGACGCATGTTTGGTCGCGACCATGCAGGAGCCAAGGAGATACCACTGGGAATACTTGAAGGTCTCCTCGTCCACATCTTCAATATTGAATGCGTGATGCTTGCCCGGCATGCTCGAGGAACCACCCGCATTGTTGAACAACACATCGAGCCGTCCCCACTTTTCTACTGCAGTGTCCAGGACACCCTTGATCTGGTCTTCATGCAGCACATCTGCTTTCACAAACACAGCGGAACCCTCAGGCTGGCGTGCTTCAACTTCCGCACCCAATTCTTCATTCCTGCCACAGAAAACGACCTTCGCACCTTCCTTACAGTAGGCATCGACGGTGGCTTCACCGATACCACTGGTTGCACCGGTAATGACCGCAACCTTACCGTCCAAGCGTCCCATTATTTTCTCCGCATTGAGCCAGCGACCATAGTAGGATCAGCGCCTAGTCAGTGCAATGCACAATCAGGTGCACTGACTTAAAGAGCGAAAGATTTAGAGGAATCCAGGCCAGATGTTAGGGGAAGATTGTAATGGACTGGGCAGCAAAACTGGCTGCCCATATCAGGCTAGCTCGCGGCCTTGCGCTCGTTGACGTCCTTGATCACCCGCTCCGCCACGTTATTGGGCGTCGGCGCGTAGTGTGAGAACTCCATGGAGAACTGTCCACGTCCGGATGTCATGGTGCGCAGATCACCAATGTATCCGAACATCTCAGACAACGGACAGTCCGCTTTAACACGAACACCTGTCGAAGCTGCTTCCTGCGCCTTCACCATGCCGCGGCGACGATTAAGATCACCTATCACGTCGCCCACATTGTCGTCTGGCGTGAACACGTCGACTTTCATGATCGGTTCCAGCAGCTGTGGGCCTGCTTTAGGGATTGACTGTCGATAGGCAGCCTTCGCTGCAAGCTCATAAGCAATCGCTGAGGAGTCCACAGCATGGAAACCACCATCGGTCAGCGTCACCTTTACATCGAGTAACGGATATCCCGCAAGTGTGCCTTCTTCCATCGACTGTGCAAACGCTTTCTCGATCGCGGGCCAGAATTCACGGGGCACATTGCCACCGCTCACCGTGGATTCGAACTCATATCCTGTACCGGTTTCACTCGGCTCAATGATGTAGTCAATCTTCGCAAACTGGCCTGAACCACCGGTTTGCTTCTTATGTGTGTACGTGTCGTCAATACGTTGTGTAATCGTCTCGCGATAGGCTACCTGGGGCTCACCCACTTCAACTTCTACATCGTGTGTACGCTTCAGGATGTCGACCTTGATGTCGAGGTGCAGCTCGCCCATCCCCTTCATGATGGTCTCGCCCGATTCTTCATCCGTCTCGACATAGAAGGACGGATCCTCTTGGACCATCTTCGAGAGTGCGATGCCCATCTTCTCAGCACCCGCCTTGTCCTTCGGCGCAATAGCAATGGAAATCACGGGGTCCGGGAATACCATCGGTTCCAGCGTTGCAGGATTGTTAGCATCGCACAATGTATGACCGGTCTGAGTGTTCTTCATGCCCAAGAGTGCGACAATGTCGCCGGCCTGAGCAATATCCAGTTCCTGTCTAGAGTCCGCATGCATTTCCACGATACGACCAATTCGCTCAGTCTTACCTGTGTACGTATTCAGCACGTTGTCCCCTTTGCTCAAGGTACCGGAATACACGCGCGTGAAAGTTAACGCACCGTAGCGGTCATCCATAATCTTGAACGCGAGTGCACGCAGTGGACCTTCCGGATCAACAATCGCATGTTCTCCGGTCTCGTTCCCCTCAAGATCGACTTCCGGTTGCGGATCGACTTCGACGGGATTAGGCAGGTAATCAATAACAGCATTCAGCACATTCTGGACACCTTTGTTCTTAAACGCCGAGCCACAGAGCGTCGGGAAGAAATCAAGTGCAATCGTGCCCTTACGGATGCAACGCTTCAGATCTTCGACCGAAGGCTCCTCACCTTCGAGGTAGGCTTCCATCAGGTCGTCATCCTGTTCGAGCACGGTCTCGACCAACTGTTCGCGATAATCAGCCGCCTGATCAACCATGTCCTCAGGTATCGGCTTGATCTCATAGGCTTCAGGGTTACCCGAGTCATCCCACACCCACGCCTCCTGGGTCAGAAGATCGACCACACCAACAAAGTCATCCTCGGTGCCGATGGGTAACGTCATCACAAGTGGAACGGCGCCAAGGACATCCTTGATCTGCTCAACCACACGGTAGAAATCAGCACCCAACCGGTCCAGCTTGTTAACAAAGATCAGCCGTGCAACTTCGGAATCATTGGCGTAGCGCCAATTCGTTTCAGATTGCGGTTCTACGCCGCCTGAGCCACAGAAAACGCCCACGCCACCGTCGAGCACCTTCAGCGATCGATACACTTCGATCGTGAAGTCCACGTGCCCCGGTGTGTCAATAATGTTGAGGCGATGGTCATTCCAGAAACAACTGGTCGCAGCAGACTGAATAGTGATGCCACGCTCCTGCTCCTGGTCCATGAAGTCCGTCGTGGCAGCGCCATCATGCACTTCTCCGATCTTATGGATCTTTCCAGTCAGTTTCAGGATCCGTTCGGTTGTCGTGGTCTTGCCGGCGTCCACGTGCGCGAAAATGCCGATGTTTCGATAAGACGACAAATCTTTCATGATTTTCTCGGGAAAGTGATCGTTGGATATGGGTTGAAGTTCGATAAGCCATTGATAAATATGCAGTTTTAAATCAACGGCCTTTCACGAGCGCGAACCTTAACACTAAAAGTCTAAAAATCACATGAAAGAAAGGTGAATCACCCGCGTAGACGCCAAGCAGTGCATGGCTCGCCGAATTCTAGCTGCTAACTTTGATGCAATCAGAGGACCTCGGTCCCTTCATCGCGGTAAATTTATTCGATGGCACGTGCCTTTTCGATAATCAATGAACTCCACCGGAAGCGACGCAAAAAGCGATGGAATTCCAGATCGTCGCACATGGCCGGACCCTTCATTGCGCTTGGTAACCATCCCCACATCATTGCCGCCGCACCGAGCAAGTAAAGTCTGTCATTGACGTGAAAGACGGCGCTCGCAAAGATGTAGAGGGATCTTGTCGCAATAAAATACTGACTAAACCCGTGCCGCATTCGACCCGTGTAGATGCTCTGTTGGCTTGACTCCATCGGCCGCAAATGAACGAGGCGGGTCCAACCCATGAGTGAAGTCACACCAATCTTAGGCGTTGTCATTATCGGTCGTAACAAGGCCCATCGGTTGACGCCCTGAATTCAGGGATTTGAGAAGCAGAAACCGCCTGTCGACATCGTCCATGTGGCTCCAACTCCAGTGATGAAAGCGTTGCCTGTGCCACCACCGAAGGACTGACTGTCGTCAATCCCGATAGGTCGATTCCGTTCAGCGCCCGGCGCATTCGCAATGAGGACTCCGGGCGTTACTCGCACACAACTCCGAGATCACGTACATTCAGTTCGTAGATGGAGATACACAGATCGCAGATGGCTGACTGCCAACCGCGATTACAAGTAAAGGGGATTCATATGAATATCGCTACCTCTCACGAAGTGTCAGACGATTTGCTTGCAGCCATTGATTACTGTTACGACCAGGGCTGGACCGATGGCTTGCCAGTTGTGCCACCCGAGGCAAGCCGCGTTGAGGCCATGATGCAAATGGAAGGTCGACCCCCTGAAACCGTCATTGCCCATCATCCTGCTACCGGTCTCGAGCTCACCATTCAGGCCGCCGCTGTCAACGCAGTCATGGCTGGATGTCTGCCGGATTATTTCCCTGTCGTGATCGCTGCCTTCGAAGCCATGAACAAGGAGCCATTCAATTTCCACGGAAGCACGGCTTCAACCGGCGGCTCTGCACCTCTGTTGATCGTAAGCGGAGACGTCGTTGACGACATCGCGATGAACTCGGGCGTTAACCTCTTTGGCCCAGGAAATCGCGCGAACGCCACCATCGGTCGTGCAGTCAGACTGATCCTGCTGAACGTTTTCCGAATGACACCGGGAATCTCCGATAAGTCCACACAGGGAAATCCAGGCAAGTTCAGTTTCTGCATAGCGGAACGGGCGGACCGCTTGCCCTGGCCGCGATTATGCGAGGAGCAGGAATATCCGGACGGTGTCAGCTCTGTCACAGTGTTTGCTGGCGCAGGCTTCTGTAACGTTGAGAATCACGGGGCTAACCAGCCGGAACAGGTCCTGATCACCATGGCGGATGCAATGGCCAACTATGGCTGTATCAGCCTCGGTCAGAGCGTGGTCGTCTTCTCGCCAGAACATGCGCGGATCCTGGGAGATGCAAACTGGAGCCGCCAGGAGGTGCAGTCGTTTCTGTTTGAACATGCAAAACGCACGCCGGATGACATGAAGCACATTGGCAAATTTGTACCAGGCGAATATAAACGCCAGGGTCAAACTGACTACCACCGAGGGCTCAATGCAGAGGATATTCTCGTGACCGTTGGTGGAGGCGATGCAGGCGGACACTCGGCGTTCATACCATCATGGAGCCGGTCCCGAGGCTCGATCACGCAACACCAGGCGATCGGTGTCTGTATTGATTGTTAAACGGTTGACGATCATGTGTACATTAACCAAAGTACC
>CAJWYI010000111.1 GCA_913049815.1 uncultured Gammaproteobacteria bacterium | reverse complement strand
CGTCTGATAGACAGCACAATCGCGCGCATCCGGGAAGACTCATCTACCGGTTGACCACCGGCTGACTGCAAGAAAAAAACATGGCAGACGAAACCGACGAGCCTGACAGTGCGGCGCATCCATTCACAAGGCTCACACCTGATCTTGTGATGGACGCCACCGAATCCGTAGGGTTTCAGTGCGACGCGCGTATTCTCGAACTGAACAGCTATGAGAACCGCGTCTACCAGATTGGTATCGAAGACGACGAACCGGTGATCGGGAAATTTTACAGGCCGGAACGCTGGACAGAATCACAAATACTGGAAGAACACACCTATACCCAGTTGCTGGCGGACTCCGACATTTCCGCGGTACCCCCACTGATCATTGATGGATCGACGCTTCACGAATTCGACGGCTACCGGTTTTCCCTGTCGCCAAGACGTGGCGGCCGTGCACCTGCAGTCGATGACCTCAACACGCTTGAGGTTCTTGGAAGTCACATCGGCCGAATACATGCTGTGGCTGGCGATGGTGGGTTTACATACCGTCCTCTTTTCGGCTTACAGGAATTCGGACTGGACGCACGTGACGCGGTCGTTGCTGCTGGTTACATTCCCGCTGAATTGATGCCGGCGTTCGACTCTCTCTATGACGGAATTCTAGCTGACCTGGCAGCGCTCTTTGAGCGCGTGTCCGTCAATACACTCAGACTCCACGGCGACTGTCACATGGGTAACGTACTCTGGAGAGACGACCTCCCACATTTTGTCGATTTTGACGATGCCAGATCCGGACCTGCCATTCAGGACCTCTGGATGATGCTTTCTGGAGAACGCGAGCAACAACAGAATCAGATGATGCACATACTGCGTGGATACCGACAGTTCAACCACTTCAACCTGGCCGAATTACAGCTGATCGAAGGCATGCGTGCATTACGGATGATTCACCATGTCGCATGGATTGCGAGACGCTGGGATGACCCAGCGTTCCCTCGTGCGTTTCCATTCTTTGACAGCGAACGGTTCTGGTCAGAGCACCTGCTTTCACTCAAGGAGCAGTGGGCGAGACTGTCCGAACCAGCTATCGAGATCTACGACTAACCAAACAGACCTTGGCGTCAGGTGCCTAGCAGTCCCTGTCGGCCCTTATTGAGAAGCAAATTGCCATAAGCGGCCAGCCAGAAAGGCCGATGAGGTTCGGGGCATTGATCGTGGCGATCGCTGCTCACGATGTCACCTTCGCCATGAAGTAACAAATCTGAGGACATCTCACTCTTCTCGATCGCAGGAAGAAGATCTGCGTATTCACCACCATATTGCGTGGCGAGGGTAGAAAACGCCCAGTGATTAATGGGGTATACCTTCAGCCCTGACACAACCTGACGATCAACTTCTGCCGCAATCTCGTCCGGATTCAGATCACCAGTGATGGGTGACCCAAAGGCAAGATGCACACGGCCTTTGACTCCTCCCAATCCGGTCGCGAGAGAAATCAGATCTTCGTTGGGAGGCTTCTCATAGTGGCCGTTTGTATCAATTTCATAGAGTTCTCGAGCCTTCATCATGTCGCATGGGTCGTACTCGTAAGAGATGGCGAGTGGCACAAGATTGACTTCAGGCAACAGCTCAACCCAAGGTCGTTTGTTGTGTGCCAGTCCGAACATTTTGATCACCGCGGGATCGGTCGTGTCAAGACCATCTTTCGCGCGACCTTCACTTTGTGCGATCCAGATCGAATGGCCCTCGCAGAGGGACTGCTTGATGTAGGCAGATGACTGTTTCATCGCCGCATAGATCTTTCTGGGACCTTCTTCTGAACGTTTGATGAAGAAGCTCTTGTTCAGTCTCATGAGGTCTGTTGCGAATCGACGTTGGACCAGATTGTCCCCGACAGCAATATGCACAGTGTCGAGTCCCGCCTGGTGCAGCACGTAATTCAAAATCATGGAGTCACCCGCAATATCCCGATGATTGCTGATATAGAGACAGGGTCGATCCGATGGCAACTCGTCCAGACCTGACACCGTCAACGAGGTTGTGGTGCGATCCACGAGAGAACGCGCGTAATGCGCTTCATATCGTTGGAGACTATTCACATCGCGGATGCCGTCCGTCCGACTGATCAGGAATCGACTGACCAGGAATCGGGCGAGTCCCGGCGCCAGCTTCCGCATTCGGGGGACCAGATGCCGACTGATAAAATCGAGGAACTCCGCATCTCGGAGCAGACGATGCAGTGCGTCCGGGACCTCGTGGTCGAGGTAGGGCCGAATGTCGTCAAAGTCTGTCATCAGTGAGTGCTGAAACCAGTTTCAAGGAGCGCATTGTACCATCGTGTTCGGACGATCCCCCCTTCAGAACCCGCTGGATGACTGCAAAAATAAATGAACGCTTGGTATCACCAGTCCGAGCCCGGTCACGATCAAGAGGAGGAACGCGGCGCGTCTAACGATCAAATCCGAGATTACTGGGGTGAAACGCGTTGTGATCATCGTGATACCGATCACCACTGGCAAGGACAGCAGCGTCGTCCACATGACGTCCAGATCGACATGGCCTACAAAGGACATCAGGAAAATTCTTGTGAGAGATGTCAGAACGAAGCAGGCAAGTAAGGTCGCCCGGATCACCGCAACCGTATCCGGCTGTCGGTACATCAAGTATGCCAACGCTGCACCACCTGCACCGTACATCCCCCCAATAACGCCGGCCAGTGACCCCGACGCAATAAATGCCAATGGACCAGAACGCTGTGACAGCTGACCAGGCTGAACGAGCAGCAGACCTCCGGCCAAAGCAACAACAACGCCCAATATCAGCCGAAGCACTTCTACCGAAGATGCAGACATCACATCCAAGAGCCAGAGCCCAACAAACGTGAGCGGCATAAACCCACACGCGAGCAATGCCAACGCACTGCGATCAATACCGCGCCATTGGTTGGGTAACGCGGTTGCCGAATTCACCAGCGCGATAAAACTCACTACAGCTGCCGTAAACACGATGTCCGCTAGGCCCAACGCCGCGGAGATACCCATCAGGACCAGTCCCAGCGCAAAACCCGTTACTGACTGAATGAAGGAGGCAAAAGCCACCAACAACAGAAACAACCCCAGCTCAGAACCTGTCATCGATATGCCCTGAAATCGAAGCTCGCAGTCTCTCAGAATCCGACACGTCGGGACAGTCATCGGGATCAAGCAAGCGGCTATCGGGCTCACTGCCCGTTTGCGTTAATATGACCAGTTCAGTCACTTAAACAACACTGGAAACGACCATGCTCTGGGTTAAGACATTCCATATCGTCTTTGTCATGGCGTGGATGGCAGGGCTCTTCTACCTGCCAAGGATCTTCGTGCACTACCAGGAAGGACTGGATGCCGGAGAAGACGTTCGCAGGTTAGTCATCATGGCTGAAAAGCTTCTTCGTTTTACCTGGATCATGGCCACCATCGCTACCACATTGGGCGTCTGGCTGTGGCTAATGTGGTTCTTTGGAGGCCATTGGGTCATTCTGAAACTCGTTTTCGTGGCAGGTCTTGTCGCATACCTCCTAGCCTGTCAGTGGCTGATCACGAGGCTACGGCTCGGTTCATCACTGCCGTTCAGTAGCCTGCAGCTCAGGCTGTTCAACGAAGGGGGGCTTTTACTGCTGATACCCATCATATACCTGGCTATCTTCAAACCACTCTGACGAAAAAAATCCTCAACTGACGACAGATCTCGGGACATGCCTCGTACAAAAGGTAAGCGTCACTGATAGCGCGTTTGTTACTGAAACCTTGAGGAGTACAGAATGAAGACACGAACTTTCCCCTCAGCCTTATTAATGCTCACCGCGGCGATCCTGATACTGCCAGCTGTTGCAGACGATCAGCGTCGACACGGAAGCTTTGATCGATCCGACCGCATTCATGGCAAAATGATGAGGACCATGGATATTGACGACAACGGTGAGATCACGAGAGACGAGTTCACCTCACCAGCGAAAGATCGAATCGCCAAGCTCGACAGCGATGGCGACGGCGTTGTCACGCCGGAGGAACTCGATGCAGACTTTAAGCAAAAGCAGGCCGAGATGATCACCCGTTCGAGCGATCGTCACACCCAGGTGCGTGACCAGTTTTTCGCTCAGGATACGAACGGCGACGGCGCCATATCGGCGGATGAGATCAACGATTCCATGTTTGCGCGCCTGGATGCTGATGGCAGTGGCACGATCAGTCGGGACGAAATCCGACCTCGACGGAAACATCGTCGTTTGTTCTGAAGTGTACCGGTGCAGAATGCACCTCGCCATTGTGAGCGCGTCAACGGAGACCTTTTGGACCGCGATCAGGAAGCAAGACTAATGCAAAAAGTCGCTGACGCGGGTGAAGAAGCGCCGGATGCATTCGCAGAGATAGTGGATGCCTTTCTTGCACCGCTGACCCGATACTGTCGTCGTATGATGCATCAGTCGACAGACGCCGATGATATGGTTCAGGAAGCCTTCGCCAAAGTATGGACGGATGCTGGCCGCTTTAATGCGGAATCCGCACGATTGTCCACATGGTTGCACCAGATCGCACACAACCTTTGCGTCGACCACTTTCGAAAACATAATAGAATGGTCGAAGAGGACCCAACAGATCAGGACAGTCGGATAAACGATCGGGCCGACTCACAGGACGATGCGCCTGATCATCGACTATTCGCTGAGGTGACCTCCGACCAAGTGAGACAAGCACTGGATGACCTTCCCGAACGACAGCGCAGCGCTCTGTTGCTTTGCTATTACCAGGGGCTGAGCAATCGGGATACCGCTGCTGTTCTTGATCTCACAGTTGCTGCACTGGAATCGTTACTTGCGCGTGCGCGTCGGGCACTTAAGCAGAACCTTGCGGACTCCAGCATCCGTGTCTAGAGGGAATCAGTGCCGTGAAAGACGGAATCATTCAGTCATGAACAGTGGGACAGCGACATGAACGCAAAAACATTTCGGCGAATGCTCAGTGCCTATGGTGCCCACAGCGTAAACTGGCCGATCGATATGCGTGAAGAGGCTGAGGCGTTCCTCAACGAACATCAGGAGGCACAACGTTGGGCTCTGTCCGAACGTTTCCTGGACCTTGCATTGACGTCAATTGAGCAGAGTGCGGGTACTCACAGTCCCACCTCAGCTGAGCTCGCACACCTTCGGGAAAACATCCTCAACCATGTTCCAGGTCCGTCTGGGTCGAAAAGACCGGCAACAGTGCAACCGGTTGAAGCGTGGATTGATCAGATCGTTGACTGGCTCTGGCCGCAAAGCCTCGGTTTTGGCCCGTTGCTGCGTTCAGCAACCGCCGCTGGGCTCCCCGTCATGATTGGTGCACTGCTGGGCGCGACGATGATGCCATCGGCTCCGATGAGCGTCGCTGATGAAGAAGGTGAGGAGATTTATCTGATCGCACTCGTCGATGACACCTATACCGGTCTGGCCCATGATGAGATGGAGAATAGTCTATGACCCGTGGTCGATGGATAACCCTGTTGCTGATCATCTCGGTCACGCTGAACCTGACGTCTGTCGGTGCTGTTGTCGGTATCTCGTTCATGAGACCTGATGTACGCCCTATCAATCCTGACGTTAGCACCCGCTGGTTATACCGGGCGTTAGGAGAGGAGAATCGAGAGAGCTTACGTCCGATATTCGAACAACACCGAGAGGAGCTAGGGAGCCTTCGAGGTGATATCAGAGATGCTCAGCGGGCTTTTGAAGCCGGTTTGAATAATCAAGCCTTCGAAACAGAACGGGTATCAGAAACACTTGCTGAGGTGCGGCGCACCCATGAAGCCTATCAACGCGCCAGTCATGAACATATGGTCACGGTGTTAGCTCGCCTGACGCCGGAACAACGACAACGTGTCGCTAGACACTTGTATAGACGTGGACCGCGTCAGGCGCCACCACGAAGACCTCACGAATACGGCAATTTACCCCGAGAAGAACGGTAGAAGAAAGGCTAACCATTCGAAGCCCCGAACACCGCTGCGCTATAATCATTCTGTTTTTCGTCAGCGTCAGGTAGGAGCTGCATCCAGTGCTGTTGATCATCGCGATCACACACCGATGCCACTTTCGATATGCAGGATACCCCCACTGTTACCGCCCTTCGCGCGTTTGTCAGCCGTGCCGAGCGCCACCTGCACCAGGTGGCCGATGGCCGTTTCTTGCAGCCATTCGATAAAGACTGGCGTTCATCCTGCGAGCAGGCACAGACCAGCGGGACCACCTATTGGTTTCCAGTCCCGCAAATGCCGCAAGTTTCGTTCGATCGACTCTCTGTAGCACTGGAACTCACGCTGCACCCGGATATTTGTGACTACTACCAGACCTACTGGAGTGGCACGATTGGCGCAAGGGCTCCACACGGCGATATCAGCCTGTTGCAACTCTGGAATCCCGATGATCATGAACGGCTCATGACAAACCTGATTGGACATGCACTTGAAAAGCGACGCCACAGACACGACTTCACCGTGTTTTTTGGCACTGCCGAACCTGATGGTGAACGATTTCTGAGTATTCACAATCAAACGGGTGAAGTACTACTGGAAGAGCCCGGTATGAAACCCCAGGACGTCCTGGCATCAGGAATTGCTGAATATCTTGATACACTGACGCCGGTCAACGTTTCACCAGGCATCTATTAGATGACACCCATCACCTTACCCAGACTCTCTCATTTCGGAGGTGTGTTCGATCTACCCGGCTCAAAGAGCCTGACGAATCGGGCCTTGTTATTGTCTGCGCTGTCAGAAGGAACTACTCGACTCCACAACGTCCTTGTCAGCGATGATACGACCAGGATGCGTGAGGCACTCTCTCAGCTTGGTATTGCGTTAGAGGTCGATGGTGACACCCTGCTTGTGTCAGGTGGCGGAGGTCCATTCGACGTGCCGGTCAATACAAACTTCTTCCTTGGTAATGCAGGAACAGCGATTCGCCCGTTGACTGCAGCCCTCGCTCATACTCCGGGTACATTCACAATCGATGGGGACCGGTATATGAGGGAACGTCCCATTGCCCATCTCGCCGAGGCGCTCTCAACCCTCGGGACATCAATCCACTACGCGGCAGAAAAAGGTTACCCACCGCTAAGACTTCGCGGGGGAACATTGCGAGGCGGACATGTCGACATACCCGGCAACATTTCAAGCCAATTCCTGACTGCGCTCTTGATGTCCCTTCCACTGTGCAGCGAAGACAGCACCGTTAGCGTGGTCGGTGATCAGGTTTCGACACCATATCTGGATATCACGTTGTCTATCATGGCGCGCTATGGAGTCCATGCCACCCATGAGAACTACAGTCTCTTTCGAATTCCAGGTGGCCAAAATTACGTCTCACCAGGAGAGTTTCATATCGAAGGTGATGCGTCTTCAGCTTCGTATTTCCTGGCCGCTGCGGCCATCACCGGCGATTCAATTCAGATTAATGGCATTGGTGACCAATCTGTACAGGGCGATGTTGCATTTCTAGATGTACTCGAAGCCATGGGGGCGACAGTGACGCGATATGCAGATCATGTAGAGGTGACGCGAGAGACGGAGTTGGTGGGTATCGACCTTGATCTGAACCATATTCCGGATGCGGCGATGACTGTCGCCGCACTCGCGCTGTTTGCCAACGGCACAACGACGATACGCAACATCTACAACTGGCGCGTAAAGGAAACGGACCGAATGCACGCGATGAAGGAGGGCCTCGTCAGACTGGGTGCCACAGTCGACACCGGCGAAGACTGGATCGCCATTACACCACCGACTGCGTTACACCCGGCATCGATCAATCCCTATGGTGACCACCGCGTTGCGATGTCCTTTTCTCTCGCTGCGTTTGCGACGTCGAATATTATCATTGAAGACCGAGACTGTACCGCTAAGACGTTCCCAAACTATTTCGAGACATTCCTGTCCTTGTCCGATGCAGCCTGATCGTTCTCAATATGACTGACCCGTCCGAGGTCGTCGATATCAACACCCTCCAGGGTCAGCAATGAGAGTTTTGCGGGGAGCCCACCGACAAATCCTGTCAGGTGCCGGTTGCTACCCACTACTCGATGGCAAGGAACCACAATGGGTAGCGGGTTGCATCTGTTTGCTGCACCCACCGCTCTGACGGCTGCTGATTTACCAATCGCGGCAGCGATCTCTGCATAGCTGCGAGTTTCTCCAAACGGAATACCACTCAACTGATTCCACACAGCGATTTGAAAAGCGGTCCCCACCGGGGCAAGTGTGAGATCGAACAAATGCCTGCAACCCGCGAAGTATTCGTCCAACTGATACGCCGCCTTATCCAGGATTGCTGAAACTCCCTCCTCGACGAAATGCCAGTCGGACTCGGGGACCAACGCACCCTTATCCCCTGGCAAACCGACGTGGTGAAGCGCATCGAATTTCCCGACGAGTAGGAGTTTACCTATCGGTGACGCCGTATATCGGCAGCAGAATTCTTCCTGTATCGGACTCGACCCTACTGGTTCATTCATCCTTTCGGCCTTCCTGTTCGCACTTTGACTTCTGCTTCCTCAAGTTTATTTCCGACTGTGCTTTAATCTTGTTTTCAATCTTCGGCTTTATATCCGCATTACCCTTCATCGATGCTTCCTGCGACACATTTAACCAAAGGTGCATCACGGTATACCCACCATAAGGTCTCCAAGCATCGGCACGCGCACGCAGCGCGACTTCACCATCGAAACCAAACAATCGCCGCGCACGCTTCTTGACGCCAAGATCGGTCGCTAAGAAGACATCGGGGTTCGACACGGCACGCATTGCGACATAGTCTGCTGTCCATGGTCCAATTCCTCTGATAGCCAACAGACCTTCACGTAGTATGTCACCCACTGCATCAAAACGAATTTCCCCTTCGCACACCTGTTTGGCCAGCGACCGGATCGTCCTCGCTCGCGCACTTGGCATGGGGAAATCTTCCTCGTTAATTGAAAGCAGTGCCATAGGTGA
>CAJWYI010000110.1 GCA_913049815.1 uncultured Gammaproteobacteria bacterium | reverse complement strand
CTGAACACGGGGTGTAGATCGCTGAATGCGTCGATAGCACGATGTGTCTGTATACCCAATGCAATGCGCGGTGGAAATCGGTTGCGCAATCGACCTTTGACGAAATCACCGAGGAATCCACCGGTCATGAGTTCTGGATCCGGGTGCATTAAGCTGACATGACACAGGTAGTTCAAATATACAGGCCGGCGACAGGAAAATGTCAGTTCGACTGTACCGACAGAGTGGACAGTATGTCGTGGTATTCCGCATTCAGGTCAGCAAGAAACTCTGAAAAAGGGCGTTCTCGAATTGATTCACGATCTGCCAACATATCAAGGGACTTTTCGGTAAAGTCCCTAAATTGCGCCAGTGTTGTTTCGTCAGGAGCTGGCATATTGCGATGCTGTTGTTGCGCAAGTTCGGTCGAGAGCTCCACGAAACTCTTTCGGCCCGATTGCATTCTGGCGAGCATTTCAGCGCTGGGTGTCAACGCGGGTTGCCTGATTTTCGAACGTTGGTTTTCAAGACTCGTCGTGTAGGACCCGCCAAGTTTTTCCGCCCAGGGCGCCAGCAGGTCAATGATCTGCTCACTCCAAGATGCGAGGGACGCCGAACCTTCTGGCGCCCTCAGCGATGCTGTCTTTATACTCTGTCTGCCTGCTTGAACGACATGTTGGAGATTTTGCTCTACAGCCCTGCACCGTTCCCCGTGATGGGAAGGACTATCTTTGACGAGACAATGAATTAACAGAAGATCCATGAAGCGTAATGTATCCGCATCAACGCCGATGGGGGTGAAAGGGTTTAGATCGAGCAGTCGAATCTCAACGTAGTCGACCCCTTTGCGGTTTAGTGCGCGCAGGAAATTCTCTCCTGGAT
Organism: uncultured Gammaproteobacteria bacterium; assembly: GCA_913049815.1. GTDB lineage: Bacteria > Pseudomonadota > Gammaproteobacteria > Pseudomonadales > Azotimanducaceae > UBA7451. The sequence goes on along the minus strand of CAJWYI010000110.1, from coordinate 8,291 downwards.
CAGGCATGCATTTTGCGCGGATTGTCGTGTAGAACTCAGCCTCTGATTGTATGACACTACCGTTGAGCTGAAGGATTTTCGTGGCATTTGTGTTGAATCGTTGGTAAGGCTCAAAGGGAGTGTTAATGCCCGTGGCCAGTGCCGTGATGTAGTTGTCGATACTGTTGTAACACATATCCATCAGCCCATTTTGAGTCTCGCTCTGATACCCGAGGTTGCCGTTTCGAAGGGACGTTGCATGAGTCTTTATAAGGGTTTGGTCGCCAAAGCTTGACAGGCCGTGCTTACCCGGAAGCACAAACGATGATGCTACCGCTGGTGATGCCCCAAACAGATAGACCGGCAACCATGATACTTCCCTGAAATTCCTCATCAGGCCGAAATAGCGTTCGCTCCGAAATCCCTTCGTGTCTGCTGCCTGCTCATGGTCTGCTAGTTGGGCAAAGACGGTGTCATCCGGTGAGAAATTGTAGTGCACCGCGGAGATCGTTTGCATGCTGCGCCCATATCGGATGCCGAGTCCGCTACGGTACGTCTTCTTATGTATAGCAACGTTGGAGTTGCCATAGTCAGCCAGCGGAATGTCACTCTCGTGAGGTAGCACGCAAGGCATGCTTGCTGGCCAAAGCAGTTCGTTCTCCAGAGTATGGTGGACGTAATGGTGTATCCGTGTCAGTTCCGCAAGAACGTCTTTAATGGTTTGGAAGACGGGTGTGATCAGTTCAAGCTGCGATTCACAGAAGTCGGTTGTGATACAAGGATGGGTGAGCTTCGCGCCGAGAGCCTGCGGATGTGGTGTCAGAGCAAGCTCGCCATCGTTTGTGACACGAAGCGTTTCGCGCTCGATTCCCCGGTTGAACGAGGTCTCGCTGATATCGAAATCCGACGGATTCATTCGATCTGCTCACGGAATCGAACGATGCGCCGACGCTGCTTCTTGGTTGGTTTACCGTCACTCGACACTGCGCGACCAGCAAGTTTGCGTTGCTCGGCGGCAGCTTCCCTCTCTTCGATGCTTGTATCTGTTTCCTGATAGAGCGTGGCAGCGGTCGTTGCCTTGCCTCGGTTTTCGGATAAACCGGTGACCACGACCACTTTTTCATCGAAGCCCTGACGGATCTGTAATGTCTCGCCAATGGTGACGTCTTTGCTGGGTTTAGCCCTTACGCCATCCACGTGAACTTTTCCTCCGCTGATGGCGAGCTTGGCTTTGGCGCGCGTACGAAAAAATCGAGCGGCCCACAGCCACTTATCCAGTCTGACTTTATGCATAGCTTCCATAGCGGCCGGCATTCACGATACGCGGCCAAGCATGTTACCAAATCGGCGGACAAAGCAGCATGCTGGTTTTGCGGTCTATGGACCGCTACTGTAGGGATGCTCGTAATCTTCAGGTAGATCGAATGAGGTCTTACGTCTCCACCGAACTCATGCAGGCGCTGGTCGATCATGCCCGCGCTGCCGGTGCTGCCATTCTTGAGATTTACGACAGGGACGACTTCGGTGTTACGACCAAGAACGATGAGTCGCCACTGACGGAAGCAGATCTGGCATCCCATCGAATCTTAATGTCGGGTCTTCGGACCTCAATGCCTGATGTCCCGATTCTCTCGGAAGAATCTGAGATACCAGCCTTCGATGAACGACGAAGTTGGCATACCTACTTTCTAATTGATCCGTTGGACGGTACGAAAGAGTTCATCAATCGTAATGGTGAGTTCACAGTGAACATTGCGTTGATCCAAGACGGTATGGCGGTGATGGGCGTTGTGCACGTTCCGGTAACAGGGCAGACCTATACAGGCATGGTGTCCAGTGGGCGGCGTGTTGCCCATCTCGTCGACGCCGACGATCGGGCTACTGAGATCAGGACACGCTCACTGCGTCGGGGAACTCTGGGAGTTGTTGGTTCGCGCAGGCATGGTAGCGAAGCACTTGCCGCGATGGTCACTCGTCTACAGGAAGAGTTTGATGATGTTGAATTTCTGAGTATGGGCAGCTCACTTAAGTTGTGTCTTATCGCTGAGGGAAAAGCCGACTTTTATCCTCGCGTAGCGCCAACGTGTGAATGGGATACGGCGGCCGCTCAGGCGGTCGTCGAAGCGGCGGGCGGATGCGTGGTGGACAATTCATTGGAGGTTCTTCGATACAACCAGAAGGACGACATCCTGAACCCACACTTTTTTGTCTTTGGCGATACTGATGGCAACTGGATCAATAGGATCGAACGCCTCCTAATCTAGCGGCCTCAACGCGATGTATTCATCTTAGGAATTTGAATAGGAGTTAAAGAACATGGCAGATAGAACCAAGATACCCAGACCTCGACCGACACCTGAGACCCAACACTTTTGGGATGGCACTCGCGAAGGCAGGCTATTGATTCAGGCCTGTAACGACTGCGGTCACGTCTATTTTCCGCCGCGTCCTTTCTGTCCCAGTTGTTCCTCCCGTAATGTCGACGTTCTAGAAGCGAGCGGTGATGCGACGCTCTATAGCTATGTGATCAATCATCGGCCGCACCCTGGCTTTGACGGACCTTATGCAATTGCGGTAGTCACTTTGGCAGAAGGTCCACGCATGATGACCAACATTGTTAACTGCGATCAGACGCCCGACGCTTTACAGCTTGATATGCCCCTGAAGGTGACGTTCGAACGTCTTACGGACGACATCACACTACCCTACTTCGAACCGGTGGGAGACGCGTCATGAAACCTGGATCCATTGCGATTGTGGGCGCTGCTGAGACTACTGAGCTCGGAAAAATCCCGGGTATGAGTCAGACGCAACTACATGCAGATGCGGCACTGAATGCGCTCGATGACTGCGGTATTAAGATGGTGGACGTTGACGGTATCGCCACTGCGGGTGAATCACCAATCAACCTGGCGCATTACCTGGGGATTGTTCCGACCTGGGTAGATGGCACGGGTGTCGGTGGTTGCTCCTTTATGCTCCATGTTCGGCATGCTGCCGCAGCTATCGCAGAGGGTTTATGTTCGACGGTCCTGATCACGCATGGTGAAAGTGGTCGGTCGGGCGTTGGTCGTGGCGGATTCGGCGGCGGTAGTGCGTCACTTGCGGCACAGTTTGAGTCGCCATACGGACCGATGGGACCTCCCTCCATGTTCACCATACCCGTCCTGCGCTATATGAAAGATTTTGGTTTAACCGTTGAGCAACTTGCTTTGATCGCGGTTATTCAGCGCGAGTGGGCTGCGCTTAATCCGCGTTCTTCATATAAAGAACCACTGACGGTCGATGACGTGCTGAATGAACGAATGATCGCGTACCCGTTTACCAAACTAATGTGTTGTCTGGTGACAGACGGCGGTGGTGCGCTGATTTTGACGTCTGCGGAGCGTGCAGCAGATTTCCCGACTAAGCCAGTCTATCTGCTGGGAACGGGCGAGAGTGTTGAGACGCCGATGGTCAGTCAGATGGATGACTTTACTTCGTCTCGCGCGTTTAGAGTGGCCTCTCGCAAAGCGTTCGCGGAGTCAGGAGTTCATCACTCGGATGTCGACCACCTTATGATCTATGACGCATTTGCTCATCTGCCGATCTATGGATTGGAAGATCTTGGGTTTTGTGAGCGGGGTGAAGCAGGTGCATTCATTGGGGAGCGTCATACTGCCATCGGTGGCAAGCTGCCGGTCAACACTAATGGCGGTGGTTTGTCGTATATGCACTCAGGAATGTATGGCATGTACGCACTGCAGGAATCGGTTCGTCAGCTCCGTGGAACGGCAGCGGCCCAGATTGAGGGAGCGAAGATTTCGGTCGCTCACGGCGTCGGTGGCATGTTCGCGGCGAGCGGCACCATCGTCATGAGTAACGAGAAGCCGTAACCAGTCTCAGATGGCCTGGTGGAGATATTATAATGGGCTGCGTCACGGCGATGGCGTGGGGTGGGATTGGTCTCAGCTAGCCTAGCTGTAGGCCGATATCCATCCTGTCAGAAGAATACTGTGTATCCGTACAGCTACGGCTAGCGAGGTGGGCAATATTAACCTTATCAATTGGGCAACTGAAGGGAACAAAAGTGGAGGTTTCTCGGCACCTGAAGTGTTGACTTCGAAGATTCTGATGCAAGGTTCTGAATTCAGGGGGATTCCGGGAGTTTCCTCTTCGCTTTTCACTAAGGGTGAGAGGATTCGCCTCGTGAATGCACGTTGAGCGCTGAATATGATGCCGATTTCAGTTGAACGGTCGATCTTGCGGTTCAAACGGAAATGCAATTTATTCAATGAGTTATGGACAATCAGAGAGCTGATACCTATAGTTAGGAAGGAGGCCATGTAAGGAGCGCACTGAACGTCCACGACATTATGAAAAGCGTTTTGGCCTTCTGTACAGAAAAAGGTGCCAAGCGCCTGTCATCCTTTCTCAGGGGCCTATTGCGGCGAGCGTCTTTGTTCTGTGTCTTCAACAGGATTTCTTTAAGAGGTGCATCTTGCGAAGTCTTTTTGTAACGGAACACGACAAACAGTCGTGTCGAATCAAACGGGCGGTGTTAACCGAAAGTTTGATCACCACGTCGAAGTCCGAAACCCGCTGCTCAGATTGCGCCTTGCGTTATTTTCGCGAAGACATTAGGGGGGCGGGTCTTTATTTTTAAATTTTTGACCCGATACAAAGGTTAGAAACGATCACGTTCGTTAAGAGAGTTGACCATCTGCACGATCATCATTGGATGAATGTCTATTTATTTGCCGGAGCCCGCGTATGAACAGCCACAATCGAGAAGGTGATTTTGATTCGATCCTGCAAGACGAGTCCCTGGACAACGCGCCCGAGGATCTTGATGCGTTGGATGTGCTTTCTCAAAGCGAGGAGCTCATTGAAGAAGAATCGGGAGATGAAGAAGGTGCCAACTCACGCCAGTCTCAGGTACGTCTCTTGATTGAAAAGGGGCGTCAGCAGGGCTATCTAACTTACGATCAGCTGACGGAGAACCTCGAAAACAGTATTACCGAATCCGACGAGTTCGAAACGATTGTTCAGATGTTCGAAGAGATGGACATTCGGATATACGAACAGGCGCCGGATATTGATGCGTTGAAGGCAGACGGCACGACCGATGAGGACAGTGTCGACAGTTCTGCGCTCTCTTCTATCGACTCGGTAGTCGGGAAGACTATGGATCCGGTTCGGATGTATATGCGCGAAATGGGAACGGTCCCCTTATTGACTCGCGAGGGCGAAATTGTCATCGCGAAGAAGATAGAGGATGGCATTCGCGAGAACATGTCCATTCTCGCGCGTTACCCAGGCGTCGTAGAGCATGTACTGGGTGAGTACGATCAGGTCATTGAGGATGAATCTGAACTGACTGCGATCATCAGCGGGTTCCTTGATCCGGAGGATTCTATTCCGGACATGTCGCAAATTGCGAAAGCGAAATCTAGTGGCAATTACCAGGCGAGTGAAGCAGACGAACCCAATAAGGCACTTGATGAGGTGTTGGGTCACAAGAGATTTAAGGACATTCGCTCCTACCACGGCAAACTCGGCCGAGCGATCAACAAACATGGTCGTGGCAGCAAGCAGGCAGAAAAACTGTTTGCCAGCCTGGCAGAGGTTTTCTCTTCGTTAAAACTGGTGCCTGCGGTCATGGACCCGATTCTGGATCTGGTTAAAGATGACATCAACAGCATTCGCGAACAGGAGAAGCAAATTCGCAATCTATGTGTCTCAAAGGCCAAGATGCCTCGAGATGATCTAATCAAACATTTTGTCGGTCATGAAACAGACACCGATTGGCTGGAGGTACTAATTGCATCTGATGCGGACTATGCGGACCAGTTGCGACGATACCGGGTGTCGATCTTTCATGGGATCAAAACGATCCGTAGAATTGTTGATCGAACCGGCCTCACGGTCGCAGAGATCAAAGATATCAATCGACGTCTGTTTGTTGCGGTGGGCAAGACCCGCGCAGCGAAGCGCGAGATGATTGAAGCCAATCTGCGCTTGGTGATTTCGATCGCGAAGAAGTACACCAATCGAGGTCTACATTTCCTTGACCTGATCCAGGAAGGCAACATCGGGTTGATGAAGGCGGTCGACAAGTTTGAGTATCGTCGTGGCTTCAAATTCTCAACGTATGCGACCTGGTGGATTCGTCAGGCGATTACCCGTTCCATTTCAGATTTGGCCCGGACGATCCGCGTTCCGGTTCACATGATGGAGACGGTCAATAAACTCAACCGAGTGACTAGGCAGCTTATTCAGGAACTGGGCCGATCCCCGAAGATTGAAGAGTTAAGCAAGAAGATGGATCTACCTGAGGATAAGGTTCTGAAGGCGATGGATGTCGCCAAACAGCCCATCTCACTTGAGACGCCAGTGGGTGACGATGACGATTCTACAATGTGGAATCTGGTCAGTGACACGACAGTTGAGTCGCCGATGGAACAGGCCACCGATGAGGGGTTGCGTGAGACCACCAATCATGTACTTACGGCATTGACCGAACGTGAGGCAAAGGTGTTGCGCATGCGTTTTGGTATCGATATGAATACCGACCACACTCTGGAAGAGGTGGGCCGTCAGTTCTCAGTAACCCGAGAGCGTATTCGTCAGATTGAGGCGAAGGCGTTGCGTAAACTACGCCATCCTGCGCGGTCTGAGCATTTGCGAAGTTTCATCGATACAAGTCAGTCCTGATCTCTGAACTGTAAAATAGGGCCCTCGGAGAGCGGGCCTTATTTATTGCGTAGAAGGATCGTGCGACCTAGTCGTCCTGGTAGTGTGCTTCACGTTTTTCGAGAAACGCACTCACACCTTCTCGCATATCGCCTGTCGTTGAGATTAGGATCTGCTGGCGATCTTCCATTGCGATGACGGCATCGAGACTGGGGGCGTCAATGCTCATGTTCAGGCAGTCTTTCGTCAGGCGGACTCCGATGGGCGAATTACGGAGGATGTCCTTGGCCATCTGGAGCCCCTTGTCCATTAGGTGATCCACTTCGACGACGCTGGAGACGAGACCCGACATCAGGGCACGATCAGCGTCAATGTAATTGCCGGTCAATAGCAGTTCACTCGCGAGAGAACTGCCGACCAACCGAGGCAAGAAATAGCTGACGCCCACGTCACACGCTGAAAGTCCAATACGAATGAAGGCAGCATTCATTCGCACGGAAGGTGTCGCGATTCTGATATCGGATGCGAGTGCCAACCCAAAACCACCGCCACTTGCAGGTCCGTTGATCAGCGAGATAATCGGTTGAGGGGCTCGTCTCATCCGCAGCATGATTTCACTCACCCTCCGTTGGGTCTGCATCCCACCAACAACGCCACCGGGTTCATCTGAACGATCCTCTTTCAGGTCCAGTCCAGAACAGAATCCTCTGCCTGCGCCGGTCAGGACAACAACCCGGACCGTGTAGTCGGTATACAGTTTTCCAAAGTAATGCTGTAGCTCAAGCATCATCTCCCGTGACAAAGCATTCAGAGCTTCCGGTCTATTCAGGGTAACGACATCGATCGCTCCCTCTTTTTTGATGATGAACGTGTTGTAGCTACCGTCTGGGTTGACACGTGGTTCATGAAGCTCGGTCATTTGTCCCGCCTGTCTGTTGTGCTGTGGTGCGACGATGGTACCCTAAATTGGATTGTGGGCTCGTTGCCGTGAGGAAGGTGGCCTGAAATAATTCATAGACTTCTCCCAAAGTCTCTTTTGCACCATGGAACGGTCGCGGACCAGACCTTGAGACCGGTTTATTCGTTTCCGCAAACGCGACACCTTAGAGATGTGCGGGTTTCCGGAAGCTCCAAATAGGTCTGAACAACATGCTTTTCGCCGTTTCTGTCAGTTGCTACAGAGCCTTTTCGGTTTCAAGTACCACGCATCCCTGGAAGCACTGAAAAATAATTACGCATCACTGAATCCGGTCCACGACGCTCGCAAGGTTGGTGTATTCCCCTCGGACACCGGTGACGACTATGAGGCACAATTGGCACGAACTCTGGATAAGGCCAGCTATAAACGGAAAGAGACGGTCGCTTCGTGGTTTAGCTTGCGCAAAAAGTCAGTGCGGTTCGGCAACTAAGATTGAGTTGTCTTGTTTATAAAGTACAGCGAGACCATCATCGCTCGGCGAACCTTCTAGGAACCGGATACGACGATCCTGAATATGTTCAGGAGTTTCCCGAAGTACGATATTGAGATGCTGTTTCCCACTACACTGGTCAGTATGAGCCTTGTCGACAAGCTATTGATCGGCGTCCCTGCAGTCGTCGGAGGTGGCATTGTGTTGAACACCAAACTACGAGATCTC
>CAJWYI010000109.1 GCA_913049815.1 uncultured Gammaproteobacteria bacterium | reverse complement strand
TGCAGGAAGCGCTCGACGATGAAAGAGGATTGTTACTACTCCTGCCACACCTCGGCAACTGGGAGTTGGCGAATGTCTACTTCGCCAATCGGTTGCCATCAACCGGGCTTTACCAGCCTCCCAAACAGCCCGCCCTAAGGCCCTTAATGGAAAAAGTGCGTCGTAATTTGGGTAACGAGCTTGTGCCGACAACGCGATCAGGTCTCGCGACGCTATATCGGCGTCTTCTGGAGGGGAAAGTTGTGGTTGTGTTGCCGGATCAGGTCCCATCGACCGGAGAGTTTGCGCCGTTTTTCGGACATGAAGCCCTGACTGATCGTCTTGTCATGCGTTTGATTCGCAAATCTAGACCGCAGGTATTGAGCGTTTCGATGGTGCGAGGTCACGATGGTGGATTTACTATGCATTTCCTTTCGGCTGACGAGGCCGTGTTTGACGCTAACTCACGAGCCGCACTCGCTGGTGTAAACCGAAGTGTTGAGCAGTGTGTGCAACTTGCACCAGCGCAATATCAGTGGGAATACAAGCGGTTCAAAGAACGACCGTCTGGGGAGTTTCGTTTGTATAATTATAAGGGAGAGAGTTCGACCTACCACTGATTGACTCCACGAAACGTGATGTCACGGCTATCAGATCACCGACGCCAGAACATGGGCGTGAAGAGCACCAGCAAGGTAAAGATCTCAAGCCGGCCAAGAATCATCGCGAAACACAAGATGAGCTTTGCGGGATCGTCAATATCACCATAGTGTGCTGCAACATCACCGAGTCCAGGACCCAGATTGTTAATGGAAGCGCCCACGGCTGAAAATGCACTGGTGAAATCGAGTCCACACGCAATCATGGCGAGATGCATGAAGAGGAATGCGATGACATAGATGGCAAAGTAGCCCCATATCGCCTCCACAATTCTGTTGGGTACAGGTCGTTTGTTCAGCTTAATGGGAAAGATCGCATTCGGGTGAATCAGTCGATAGGTTTCCCGTAACCCCTGTTTGCAAATCAGTAGTACACGCATGGCTTTAATGCCGCCGCCCGTTGAGCCCGCGCAGGCACCCGTGAACGCTCCAAAAAAGATCACGTAGGGCAGAAGACTAGGCCACGTTGAGAAATCTTCAGTGACGAATCCCGTTGTGGTAAAGACACTGACGACTTGAAAAACCGATGCACGGAATGCTTCGGCTATTGCTCGATCGCTCTGAGCGGTCAGAACCATGGTGACCAGCAGAATCGCAAGGCCAAGGATGCTCAGATAGAACACGACCTCATCGTCTTTGAAGTAATGTGACACTGAGCGATCGTTCAGTGCAAAAAAATGTAGACCGAAATTGATGCCAGACAGCACCATGAAGACGATGGCGACCAGTTCGATGGCGCTGGAATCAAAGTAGCCGATACTCGCATCGTGCGTAGAGAACCCGCCGATAGCGACCGTAGAGAAGCTGTGACAGATTGCGTCAAACAACGACATACCCGCTAACCAATAGCCCAGTGCGCAAGCGGCCGTTAGTCCAATGTAGATAGACCACAATGCAATCGCCGTCTGTTTGATGCGTGGGGTGAGTTTACTGTCTTTGACGGGTCCAGGTGTCTCTGCGCGGTACAGTTGCATGCCGCCTATACCGAGCATGGGTAGAATCGCGACGGCCAGCACGATGATTCCCATACCACCGAGCCACTGGAGTTGCTGTCGATAGAACAACAATGATGGTGGGAGCTGATCTAGACCGGTCAGCACTGTGGCTCCCGTGGTTGTCAGTCCTGAAAATGACTCGAATATAGCGTCAGTGACTGAAATCTGGACATGGGTGACCTGAATGAACGGCAGCGCACCGACTAACCCCAATGCCAGGTAGAACAGAAATGTAACGAGAAAGCCGTCTTTGATATGCATTTCTGTCCGATCGCGGACGAACGGTAGCCACAGCAGAACCCCAACAGTGAACGTCACCAGAAACGTGTCTTTGAAGACAACGAGCACGCCGTCGTCGTGCAACCACGACACCGCCAGCGGTAGTAACAATGTGCCGCTGAACAAGGTCAGCAAGATTCCGAGAATTTTAAGCGCGATGCGCAGGTGCGGCATTCGACGCTGTCCTTAGAACAGGCTGAATGGGGCGGAAAAGAGCTTTTCCACCTGTGGGACACGTTCACGATCGACGAGGAACAGGATCAAATGATCTTCTGACTCCACCGTTACATCGTCGTGGGCAATGATCACCTCATCTCCACGAACAATGGCGCCGATCGTCGTGCCTTCTGGAAGGTTGATCTCTTCAATCGTCTTGCCGACGACTCTGGACGTGCGCTGGTCACCCAGGGCACTTGCTTCGATGGCCTCTGAAGCGCCCCTCCTGAGAGAATGGACCGTCACCACGCGTCCCCTGCGAACATGTTGCAGAATACTTCCCAGTGTTGCTTGTTGCGGAGAGATCACGATATCGATCTCACCCCCTTCGATTAGATCAACGAATGCTGGATTGTTGATCAACGTAATCACTTTTCGGGCACCCAGTGACTTGGCAAGGAGGGAAGACATGATGTTCGCTTCGTCGTCGTTGGTGACGGCGACGAACACATCGGTCTCTTCGATGTTTTCCATCAACAACAGCTCTCGATCCGAAGCATCGCCAGCAAGCACAATGGCGCGATCCAGACTTTGCGACAGCGCCTCGCAGCGTTGTTTGTTGGGTTCGATGACGCGAACCCCATACTGATGCTCGAGTGTACTGGCCAGCCCAAGACCGATGTGTCCGCCACCTGCGATAATGATGCGTCGATTGGGTCTTTCAACATGTCGAAGTTCGCTCATGACCGCGTGGATGTCCGATGTCGCTGCGAGAAAAAAGACTTCATCGTCGGCTTCAATGACGGTTGTTCCCTCGGGTTTGATAGGTCGACCCTGTCTAAAAATGGCCGCGACACGGGTATCCACCGTGGGAATATGCTGACGCAGGAACCGCAGTTCCTGACCAACTAGATCACCGCCGTAATACGCCTTGATCCCCACTAACTGAACCTTGCCACCGGCGAAGTTCATGACTTGAAGGGCACCCGGATGCTCAATCAATCGGACGATGTCCTGGGTCACAATAATTTCAGGATTAACGATGAAGTTGACGGGCATCGCATCGTTTCTAAAGAGACCGGATTCCTCAAGATTCAAATACGCAGTGGACCGAATACGGGCAATTTTCATGTGCGTATGAAAAACGGTATGGGCGATCTGACACGCGACCATGTTGACTTCGTCGCTATCGGTAACCGCGATTACCATGTCAGCATCTTCTGCCCCAGCCTGCGCCATGGTATTTGGGTGACTGGCCATGCCGCGAACGGTTCGGATATCAAATCGATCCTGAAGCTCACGCAATCTGTCTGCGTTCTTGTCGATCACAGTAATGTCGCTGGCTTCTTTCGTCAGGTTCTGAGCGAGGTTTCCGCCTACCTCACCTGCGCCAAGAATGATGATCTTCATGGTCTTTTACTCCTCGCGATCAGCGAGAAATAAAAACCGTCGTGAGCTGATGATGTTGGTAACAGCTGACGACCATACTCTGTTGCGATACCCCAGCTTGCGTCGATGGGTACTACAGAGGCGTCGGTGTGTTGTTCAATAAATCGTCCAACCACCTCATCATTCTCTGCGTGCAGGATGGAACACGTCGTGTACAGAAGCAGGCCTCCGTCTCTGAGCAGGCGCCACACGGATGCCAACAGCGTGTGTTGGGTCTTTGCAAGCTTAGCAATATCTGTTGGCCGACGCAGCATCTTGATATCAGGGTGACGACGAATGACGCCGACCGCCGAGCATGGTGCATCTAGAAGAATACGATCAAACGCATCTGATGTGAGTTTAGATGGCTCGGCGAGATCGCACACGATGAGCTCCGCTGACATTTGTAATCTCGTTAGATTGTCTTTGATCATGTTGATGCGGGACGGTGAGACGTCGACTGCGGTCAGCCGCCCCACCCCTAGTAATCCCATTTTTTCGGCGAGCTGACCGGTTTTGCCACCAGGGGCTGCACAAGCATCAAGCACGGAGGTTGTCGCTGAAACCTGCAGCAGGGGAGCTGCCATCTGTGCGCCTTCATCCTGAACACTCAATAGGCCTTCGCCGAACCCCGGGATATCGGTGACGGAGTGAGGTACATCAAGATAGATGCAATCGTTCGATAGTGATCCCGGGTGACAACTGACGTCAGCCTGTCTCAACGTCGACAACATCTGTTCTCTGGTCGTACGGCAGGTGTTGACTCGCAATGTCATCGGCGGGGCTTCAGAAAAAGCGCTGGTGACCGCGATTGAGTCATCCGGCCAGTCACTATTGATCTGGTGTGCCAGCCAGTTGGGAAGCATCGGAATGTCCGCTGTGGCACCGATCGTCTTCTGCGACCGTATCTGCTGACGCAGGACACCATTGACGAGGCCGCTGGCCCAGTCCTTTTTCAGATGCCGCGTCGTTTCCACCGCGAGATTGACAATGGCATGGTCCGGTTGGCGAAGATGCGCAAGACCATATAGGCCGATCAGCAGGAGTGTTCTAACATCCAAGTCCTTTTTTCGCAGTGGCTTGCGAAGCAGTCTTTCGAGATCGTAGTCCAGTTTTTCATGATGTCGCAACACGCCATAACAGATTTGCTTAGCGAGAGGGGAAGCGCCGGATTTGAGCGCGGCATCCAGTGATCTGCCCTCGCGGGTGACACCCATTAATGATTGGACGGCATCGAGGTAGTCGTTCATTGACGCGTAAACCGCCCGCCCGCTTTCAGATGGGTCACGTTTCGAATTTCATGGCCCTTGAGCACACGGCCCTTGCCAACGGGTAATTGCAGCGAGTGGACCAGTAGGGCGCCTGATCCGCACGCAACTTTTAGTCCGGCTTTGTTGATGTCGAGAATCGTGCCAGGCGCTGATGAATGTTGATTTTCCAGGGAATCGGACCTCCAGAATTTCACGCGGAGATCGCCTAGAAAACTGAAGGCGCCAGGTTGCGGATTGAAGCCATGGATGTGGGCCCGCACCTGCTCCGACGGGAGATCCCAATCGATGGCCGCCTCAGCGGTTTTGATCTTGGTCGCATACGTCATCCCTACTGAAGATTGGGGCAGAGGGACCAGTGTATCGAATGTGTTTAGGGACTCGACCAGTAGCCTGCTGCCGAGTTCGCCCAACCTTGCTTCGAGGCTGCCGCTAGTATCGACTGGTGAAATAGATGTCGATACTTGCGCTAGGACGCCTCCGGTGTCCAGGCCTTCATCCATCTGCATCAAACAGACACCGGATTCTGTATCACCGGCAAGTACGGATCGTGCAATCGGCGCCGCCCCGCGCCAACGTGGCAAAAGTGACGCGTGGACATTGACGCAACCCCTGGTGGGAAAGGTCAGCACGTCCGTCCGGAGGATCTGGCCATAGGCCACGACGATCATAAGATCGGCGGGGAAAGGTAAAAGGTCATCGATCGTCAGGCGCCGCGGTTGGATCACGGGAATTTGGTGCGCGAGGGCGAGCCGCTTCACCGGTGAAGGCGCGAGTTTGCGACCACGGCCAACGAGTTGGTCTGGTTGCGTAATGACGGCCGTGACTTCATGAGTGGCGCCTAGGAGTGCGCCAAGATGGACTGCCGCAAATTCTGGTGTGCCTGCAAAAAGAACGTTCAACCCCGTTGTCGCTGCTGCTTGATAAGCTTTTTACGGATCATTTGACGTTTTGTGTTGGAAATATAGTCGACGAAGAGCCGTCCTTCCAGATGGTCCATCTCATGCTGAATGCAAACAGCTAGCAGTCCTTCCGCCACCAATGTATAGGGCTCACCATCTCGGTTAATAGCTGCAACCTCAATACGGGCGGGCCGCGTGACCGGCTCATAAAAGCCCGGAACAGACAGACACCCTTCTTCTGCTTCCCGCTCGCCCTCGGTTGCGATGATCTTCGGATTGATAAGAATGACCGGCTCGTTTTTTTCATTAGAGATATCCACCACGATTAACCGCTGATGAACGTTGACCTGTGATGCCGCGAGACCAATTCCTGGTGCTGCATACATGGTCTCAAGCATGTCGTCGGCTAGCGTGGCGATTTTACCCGTGACGTCAGTGATCGGCGACGCGATCTTGCGTAGTCTTGGGTCGGGGAATTCCAAAATGCTCAGTCGCGCCATGCGGGTTGTAATGTATCTCTAGAAAAGGCGTAAGTTATAATGCTAGGAGTTTCATCCTACTAGAAAATCAACTGTCCGTGACCGTCCTAGAGACCACTACGAGAGTGCCGGCTCCGATAGACTTTCGTTGGTCATCAAGGTCTTCTGATCAGGGACGCATAGATAAGCCGGCGTCATTGTATCGCGTTGGTTGTAGTTTCGGGACACTCTCACACGTCTACGGGAATGCAGGCGATGAGAAATGCATTAGTTCGGTTAGCAGCGTTGGTGTTGTTGGCCCCCAATCATTGCTGCATCGCGTGATGCCTTTGCTGTCAGATCGTCGACCAGCCCGGTGGCTATACTTTGGGTGTTGATGGGGGCCACAAACATGGGTTAATTTCGCCCGCCTGAACAGAACAGGCATGGAGACTAGGTTGACCCCTTTTGTTGCGATTTTGATGGGTCCGGATTCTGATTTGACCGTGATGGAAGCGGCCGCAGATGTCTTGTCACAATTTGATGTTGCACATGAGATCAGGGTGACGTCGGTTCATCGAACGCCAGAGGATGTTAGGTCTTACGTGACCGAAGCCGAAAGCCGTGGATGCCAAGTCTATATTGCGGACGCTGGCATGGCAGCGCAACTGGCGGGGATGGTCGCCGCGACCACCATACGCCCGGTGATCGGTGTTCCGATTGACACGGGACCGCTGAATGGCCTCGATGCATTGTTGTCCACGGTTCAGATGCCGGGTGGCATTCCGGTTGCGACGGTGGCGATAGGAAAAACGGGTGCTGAAAACGCCGCTTACTTGGCCCTGCAGATGATGTCCCTTGCTGATGACGGCCTGCAGGAGCAATTGCTACAGGATCGTGCCGACAACGTAGAGAGAGTCCGAAAGAAGAGCGCTTCACTGGGTAAGTAGTTTGCGTCAGACTACTGATCGAACATGGTCCTTTATTGCAACACTGCTAGTGCCGATGAGCTATCGAGCATCGTCTCCCACCTGCAGGCAGGCGGCGTTATCGCATACCCTACTGAAGGCGTCTGGGGATTGGGCTGTTTGCCCGATGATGAAGCAGCGGTCTATCGTGTGCTTTCCCTCAAAGCAAGGCCCGTGGAAGCTGGATTGATTTTGGTGGCCGGTCAGGTCTCGCAGGTGGATGCCTACCTGAGTGAGGTGACCCAGGATCAGCGCCGACTGCTGATGTCGAGATGGCCGGGCCCGGTGACCTTCCTGATCCCAGACGAAAAGATTGCGCCGGTTTGGATTCGCGGACAGCACGACTCAGTGGCTATTCGCGTCTCGACTCATCCGACGATTGTCGACCTTTGCGATGCAGTGGGCCCGATTGTGTCGACATCGGCAAACCCACGGGGGGAGAATCCAGCTCGAACAATACAGGAAGCGGCAGCATATTTCGGCGACAATATCCTCTATGTCTTGGGCGAGACGGCAGGCCTGGGTAAGCCGTCCCAAATTATTGACCTGCGAACAGGTGAGGAGATTCGTCGATGATTCGTCTGGCAGTGGTTGGCGATCCGATTGCGCACAGTCGTTCTCCGGAAATACATTACGCCTTTGCTGCACAGTTTGGTTTGGCGATTGACTACCAGAAAATCCGGCCAGAACGATTCGAAGAATCGGTCGCGGCACTGATTGCTTCTGGGGCAAGAGGATTTAATTGCACCGTACCCTTTAAAGGCGCGGCGTTCGAGCGTTGTGATACGCTTAGTCCGGTTGCGCAGGCGACAGGCGCTGTGAATACAGTGGTGATCGAGGGCGACGTCTTGCATGGCGAAAATACCGATGGTGATGGTCTGCTTCGTGATCTGATGCACAATCTAAAGTGGCGTTTAGCGGATGCTCGAATTCTCCTTATCGGCGCGGGTGGTGCCGCTCGAGGTGCACTACCGTCGTTGTTATCTGCCCGCCCTTCCTGCCTTCACCTGACCAATCGAACTTTATCGCGTGCCAGCGAGCTGGTGTCGACACGACCGGATGCAGGATCGGTTCTTTCCGCTGTTGCTGGGTCTGAGCTCAGTGAATCCTATGATCTGGTGATCAATGCAACCTCGGCGGGTCTGCGCGAGGTGGCGCCAGATCTGCCTGCGTCAATCATCTCATCAGAAACTCGCGCCTACGATATGGTCTACGGCAGTAACGTTACGGCGTTTAATCATTGGGCGACTCGACATGGCGCGCGGGAATGTGTCGATGGTCTTGGTATGCTAGCAGAACAGGCGGCCCTGTCTTTCTCTCACTGGACCGGTCAGCTACCGGAAACGCGCGATGTCATGGTTCAACTCCGGCAGGGTTTGCGTTGATTAGGTCAGACCATAAGGTGCCTGCGTGCGACGTTTCATAGCGGGTGCTGAGTGTCCTTCGTGTGGGGAGCGGGACACGCTATACGTCGATGTCGAGGTTGGCCACGCGGAGAGTCGGCGGGTTCGCGCGTGTACACGGTGCGACTTTCGGGAGGTGCTTGAGAGGCCCCCTGAGGACGGTGCCGACCCGGTCCGAATCATCCTCCCGAAAGACCGATTAGGGAATTAGATAGGATTCGGCGCAATGGCAGCCATAATGCGGTTTTGCGCGGTTGAGAAACAATCATCCGGTGCCTATAATTGTGTCGCTTTTACCAGTCCCGTCTGCGACCGCTGTTAATCTCTTTGAGCGATTTTGACGACCTGCTGCACTGTCCGCCAGTGTGATTGTGGGACTAGGGTATGGTGAGATGGAAAGTGCCCGATGAAAAAGGCTTGAAAACGCGATCAACGATCCCATAGTCGGATCGAAGAAAGTAGATTCTAAACAGGCCGATAATAAATATACCAGGGAATCAGCACCGGCAACGGGGCGACAAGGCAGACGCCAGAAATGTGCAGGGTTATGCACAGCAGGTGAGACAGTTGGAGTGTCCGAATATGATGAAATTGATGCAGCTCAAATGGCTCATCTCGTTCGCACTGATCACAATCAGTAGTGCCGCGTTTGCAGGCTGGGA
>CAJWYI010000108.1 GCA_913049815.1 uncultured Gammaproteobacteria bacterium | reverse complement strand
AATTCTGTTGGCTTCTTTGTTCAACTCGGTCCAGGTCAAGGTCTGACCTTCACATAGTAAAGCGACGCCATTGGGATAGTCGGATGCCTGTTGTTGTACTAGTTGAGCAATGGATCCTGATGCTGCAGGATCGACTGACTTTCTAGTCAGGGCAGAATAGAGAACCTTGAGGTCACCAATGACGTTAGAAAAGCCACCCATGTTTCGCCCTTATACAGGTGTTAGACGCGCTCGCGATCATACGAGAAATACCGGGATGATGCATCATACAGCACTCGCGACAATGTCAGAATTCATGAACTGGCACCGTGCTCATAGGCTAGATGATCTGCGGATTTCAAAACATGGTCCCTGCGAGGCAAGTCACGCTCATGACACTCCCGCCACCTTTTGAATTGTCAGAGTCGGATCGTTTCGCAGGCCCGTACGAAGCGAGTTCGGGTGGGTGTAGGAAGGGTCAGATGTAGACTCATCCCCCATACAGGGTTGTTTCCATCGGCTTTTACCGTGCCAACGGCGAATATTCGCCTCCAGGACATGGGTCAGGTCACGAAAGTTATGCACATTAGATCAAAGTCTGAGCCAGATGTTGGACTAATCTTCAAGTGGTATCTATCGTTAAATCTATCCCATTGATAAATAGGAAAAATTACATGTTGGTTAAATTTTGATCAAGACAAAGGTGGCAGGTGTGCTGCGGTCCGAAGCGCTTTCTCCAAAGACTTATCAAAAGAGTTATCCACAGGGCATGTGTCCGTTTATGGATTTAGACGGACCTCCTTTGGTTCGGCATGCATCCATCGACGGTCAGATCGTCCTCCGAAGAGACCCCGCGTCGTGACGCCGCTCGATCTGGTCCTCCTGGCAAGGTCAACGCCCGTGGATTCAAACCGATTCCAACGTGGTCTTGGCCGGGAACATCACGCCGAATACCTTGCGGATTGTGTCAAGAGTGCCTTATTCGCTTCCAAGAGCCATCGTACAGGTATACGTCTTTACGTTGTGATGGAGTCAGGGGCCGGTTTTCCGAGGACGCTCCTGCTCGACGGCAATGTTTTAGGCAATCTGGGGGGACTGACTGAATCTGGCATCGTGAGTATTTTGGCTGACGCGTTGCGTGAGTCAGTAGAGTTGGTCCAGGGTGCAACCGTCCTGACTGACTCGGGTATCGGGGTTGTTGGACTTGGCTTTGAACCCATACTCCGGACGATAAGCCATTCAGGAACGACTAAGCAGTCATCTGGGGTCCCACGGTACCTGCTACAACCCGATGGTATAGACATCAGGGATGTGGAGACCACGGCGGGTGGTGTGTTCGTGATGAGTGACCATGTACCTATGCCGAGAAAGGTAGCGAAGTCACTGATACGTCGAGGTTACCAACCTTTATCGGTAGGTCCCATTATGCTGCAGACTTCCCAGTGCATCACCCTGATTCACAACGAGTTCGACCGTAGCCGGCTTCCGTCCGGACTGGCATAATCGCGCCTGATTCACCGCTCAGATCAATTAAGGAGCCGACATGGCAGAAGAAGTGAAGTCCATCGCCATTCTGGGAGGAACCGGCGACCTGGGTTGGGGCTTGGCGCGACAGTGGTCGCGAGCAGGGTACCAGGTGCTGATTGGCTCGAGAACCCTTGAAAAGGGAGAAGCGGCCGCGAAGGCGTTGGTTGACGAATTTCCTGATCTTAATGTAACCGGTCATGAGAACGCAGACGCAGCGTCAAAAGCAGATGTCGTGGTCATGACGGTACCGTTTGAACACCAGGCCAGTACCCTTGAAACAGTGAGGGAAGCCCTCTCGGGCAAAATACTGGTTGATACGACCGTACCCCTGGTTCCGCCAAAGGTGGGTACCGTCCAGCTCCCAGAGGGTGGCTGTGCGGCACAGAGAGCGCAGGCGGTTCTTGGCGATGACACGCAGGTGGTTTCAGCATTTCAAAATGTTGGTGCCATGCATCTGCGCGAAGATCATCAGATTGCCTGTGATGTCCTGGTCACAGGCAACAAACGCGCTGCGAGGGATACTGTGATCTCTCTGGTAGAGGCTGTCGGATTACGTGGCTGGCACGCGGGCCCTCTGGCCAACGCAGCCGCAGCGGAAGCGTTGACTTCGGTATTGATCACTATTAACCGTCATCACAAGATCGAAGGTGCAGGTATTTTGATTACCGGTGAGGCGACGGACTCAGAATGAGATTGAGTTTTGTCGGTGTAGAGGGGATACCCATGGTCCAGCCAGGGGACGACCTTGCTGTCCTCATCCTGGACGCTCTGACAGAGATGGGTGAAGCGCTGACGGATGACGATGTCATCGTCCTTGCCCAGAAGATCGTATCTAAGGCCGAAAATCGCTATCTGGACCTGCGGACTGTCACCCCCAGCGAAGAAGCCAGTCGATTGGCGAAAGAGGTGGGTAAGGACCCTCGTAAGGTGCAGGCGATCCTAGACGAATCCAATGAGGTGGTGCGTAAGCGAGAAGGTGTCCTGATTGTTGAACATCGGCTCGGGTTCGTGCATGCCAACGCAGGCATCGATCAGTCGAACATCTCGCATGAGGAGGACGAGGAAGACAATCTTTGTCTTCTGTTGCCGGAGGATTCAGACACAAGCGCGCGTGCCCTCCGTGAAGAGATCAAAAAACGGACGGGTCTCCGTGTTGGTGTTGTCATCAATGACAGCCTGGGCCGCGCATGGCGCAATGGCACGCTGGGTTTGGCCATTGGTGTGGCGGGTTTTACCGCGCTTGAGAGCTATATCGGTGGGACCGATATCTATGGGCGTGAGCTGGTGGTCACTGCAGTCGCCGCAGCGGACGAAATGGCAGCCGGCGCCTCACTTGTCATGGGGCAGACCAGTGAAAAGACGCCCGTTGTGCTGGTTCGAGGGTATCAACCCCGGGAACCGGTCGACCAGACGTTACGAGGGATAGGACCGTTGATTCGTGACAAGGATGTCGATCTGTTCCGATGAACGTCGTTGCACTATCTGGTGGCGTCGGTGGCGCAAAGTTGGCTTTGGGGTTATCCCACTGTCTTGATGCCGCCGAATTGACCATTGTCGCCAACACAGCTGATGATTTTACTCACCTGGGTCTTCGTATCTGTCCTGACCTCGATACAGTTATGTATACGCTCGCGGAGATCAGCAACCGGGCAGTTGGTTGGGGGCAACAGGATGAGACGTGGCATTGCCTTGATGCACTATCCAATCTTGGTGCGGAATCCTGGTTCAGATTAGGCGATAGGGACCTAGCCACCCATCTTGTGCGCAGTGAGCAACTTCAATCAGGAGAAACACTCTCGGACGTTACGACCTATCTATGTCAGCGGTTGAACATTGCTCATCGCCTTGTCCCGATGTCAGATCAGGCGGTATCGACACAGGTGGATACCGATGAAGGACGACTTTCGTTTCAACACTACTTTGTCCGGGAACGATGCGAACCTCAGGTGACCGGATTCGAGTTCGAAGGCGTGGAGTCAGCGCGACCATCTCCTGGTTTTCAGACCGCGCTTGTCGATAGCGTCGACAATGGCGACGGTCCTATTGTGATCTGTCCTTCGAACCCGTTCGTGAGCGTTGAGCCAATGCTGAGATTAACCGGTGTCAGGGAGACTTTGAGGGTTAGCCACCGGCCGGTGATTGCAGTGTCTCCGATCGTCGGTGGCGAAGCGTTGAAGGGGCCTGCCGCTAAAATGATGTCCGAACTGGGGATCGAACAGTCTGCTGCGAGTGTTGCCAGTTACTACGGCGATCTGATTGACGGTTTTGTGATTGATACACTGGACGCCGAACTCCAAGCATCTATTGAACAGATAGGGATTCCGACTATCGTGACCAACACCGTCATGGTAACGTTGGCCGACCGGATTCAGCTGGCGGAGGACGTGTTGTCTTTCGCCGCAACGCTACGTTCGTAACCAGGTCACCAGATGTCTGTTGTTGCCGTTTTGCCGATCAAGCAACTGGCCAATGCCAAGCAGCGACTCCGTGGCGTACTCGATGACGAGCAACGACGCGGGTTATTCAAGGCGATGGTCGAGGATGTGTTGGAAGCTGTGACTGTTTGTCCATCGATTGATCGAGCGATTGTGGTGACCAGTGATGATGAAGTCTCGGCGTTGGCGCATTACTATGGCGTTGAAGTAAGACCAGAGCCTGATGTCGCTGGGTTGATCCCCGCGGTCACGGTAACGGCTGATGCGCTTGCGTCCGAGGGTGTGCGTGCAATGCTGTTTCTGCCAGGCGACGTGCCACTTGTGTCTGCCGAAGACCTGGAAGTCGTTGCTGATGGACTCGCGTCAGTCGCCAACGATCCGCAGATGATCATTGTGCCCGCACAAGATCTGGGGGGTACCAACTGTCTGTTGGTGTCTCCACCGAACGCGATGTCATTCGGCTTTGGTGAGGATAGCTACCGACGACACTTGAGACTGGCAGAAACGGTGGGCGTAGGCAGCCAGACGATCTCTCTGCCGACGATCGGACTTGATGTGGACGAACCAAAGGATCTGGAAGCACTTATGGAGGTTCTGCAGAATGACGGAGTTGATACCCATTCTTATCGATTCCTGAAGACCACTGACGTTAACGCAAGTCCTGAACCTCTGAACCAGGTTGCGGACCAATAGTTGATGGTAACGCACGCTTCTACACCTAAACCGCACCAAACGTGAAGATGAGTCATGACATGAACGAGCTACTGGCCCATCTGATGGATGGCTACGTCGCGACCGATGAGGAAATATTGGCGATCGCGGATCAAGCGGCGATGATTGACATTCTGAGAGCGGCGGCATCTCTCCGTGATCTTGGGCATGCGGGAGCGATCTCTTACTCCCGCAAGGTCTTTATTCCCCTGACACACCTTTGTCGTGATGTTTGTCACTACTGCACGTTTGCACAAGTCCCGAGGAAGTTGAAAGCACCCTACCTGACACCAGACGAAGTCCTGAAGATTGCTGCTGACGGAGCTAAAGCAGGTTGCAAGGAAGCGTTATTTACGCTCGGTGATAAGCCAGAACTGCGGTACAAGACTGCACGGGATGGCTTAAAAGAACTCGGACAGGATTCAACGCTGTCATATCTTCGCGATATGGCGGAAATAGTATTCAATGAGACCGGACTTTTTCCGCATCTAAATCCCGGTTTAATGAACGCTAACGAATTGTCAGAGCTGCGAAAAGTATCTATTTCTATGGGCATCATGCTCGAATCTGCATCCGATCGACTCGGTGAGAAGGGCATGCCGCACCACGGTTCACCGGATAAGGTGCCTGCGCGGAGACTTGAGACGATTGCCCTCGCTGGCGAAGCCAGGGTTCCGTTTACGTCGGGGTTGCTGATAGGCATCGGCGAGACCCGACAGGAGCGAATCGAGTCTCTCTTGGCACTTCGTACGGTCAATGAGCCGTATGGCCATATCCAGGAGATCATCGTACAGAATTTCCGTGCAAAGGAAGGGACGTTGATGGTCAATGCACCTGAGCCAGACCTGAACGAACTGTTGTGGACGATCGGCATGGCACGTCTGATTTTTGGATCGACCATGAACATTCAAGCGCCACCGAATCTTAGTCCTGGCGTTTTACCGCAGATTGTGGATGCAGGGATAAATGATTGGGGAGGGGTGTCACCGGTGACGCCTGACTTCGTTAATCCAGAAGCCCCCTGGCCACATCTTCAGGAACTGGCTAACGAGACGGCCGCAGCTGGCAAAGTACTCATCGAGCGCTTGGCGATTTACCCGAAGAATGCAAGAGAGCTCGATCGCTGGATCGAACCCGAGTTGCAGCCTTTTGTGCGCCAGGCCATTGATGGAGAAGGATTTGCGCGAACGGAAAAATGGTCGGCTGGTGCGGTAGAAAACCCACCCGCTGATGACCTGGGCCGAGTGACGGGTATCCCGAGATCACAGGGACTTTCCGATCTCCAGGACATCCTCGTACGCGCAAACGATGGCGAACGATTGTATGAAGACGATATCGTGCGATTGTTTCGAGCGCGCGGTGATGAGTTCTCACTGGTTTGTCAGGCTGCGGACCAGATACGTCGTCGAGTCGCTGGCGATGAGGTGACCTACGTCGTTAATCGCAATATTAACTATACCAACATCTGCTATTTCAAGTGTCAGTTCTGTGCGTTCTCGAAGGGCAAGCTAAGCGAGAATCTACGAGGGCGACCATACGATCTATCCCATGAAGAGATCATGCGGCGAACCAAGGAGGCGTTCGAGCGCGGGGCAACGGAAGTCTGTCTGCAGGGTGGGATTCATCCGGAATACACCGGTGAGAAGTATCTCGAAATCTGCCACTCCATCAAACAGGTGGTTCCCGAGATGCATATTCATGCGTTTTCACCACTGGAGGTTTGGCAAGGTGCCCATACCCTGGGAATTTCGCTGCACGAGTTTCTAGGTCAATTGAAGGATGCAGGATTGGGTACCCTGCCCGGAACTGCTGCCGAGATCCTGGATGATGAGGTACGCGCCACGTTATGTCCTGACAAGATCAATACGGCGCAGTGGCTTGAGGTGATGGAAGCAGCACATGACTCGGGCTTTACCACTACAGCCACCATCATGTTTGGTCACATGGAACAATATGAGCACGTCGCGAGACATTTGCTCAGAATCCGTGATCTGCAGGCGCGTACCAGTGGGTTCTCGGAATTCGTGATTTTGCCTTTTGTGCATATGGAAGCGCCTATGTATCAGAAAGGCAATGCTCGTCAGGGACCCACCTTCAGGGAAGCGGTGTTGATTCATGCGATCGCACGACTGGTATTGAATCCATTGTTTAAGAATATCCAGGCGTCCTGGACGAAGCTCGGTCATGATGGTATCCGGGCGTGTCTGAATGCCGGGGTCAATGATCTGGGAGGGACGTTGATGAATGAGACAATCACCCGAGCGGCGGGAGCCAGTCATGGGCAGGAGACATCGCCGGAGCTGATGGAAGAGATCATTCGTGATGCCGGACGTATTCCTCTCCAAAGAACGACAAGTTATGGCACACCTGACGATATACAGGTTCGTCGTTCATTTGGTGCCCAGGTTTTGAAAGATCCTGAATACACTGCGGTAGAAAAATACGAAAGGAAAGGAAACCGGCACAAACAGAAGCTGGTCCGTCCAGGACTGTCGGATGTCGAGTCCATCACAAGCAGCGACATTGTCTGATCGAACTCGGCGCAAATATTCCAATCACTCAGAGGAACCACGATGACCGTACCGCAACGCGTAGCCATGACCTTGCCACACAAGCTGGGTGTTAAAGAGACGATGGATCTTGCAGTGTGGGCAGAGGAACGTGGTTATGACGACGTCTGGTTCGCGGACAATTCGGGCATTGATGCGCTGACGACGTCGGCTGCAGTGGCGGTACGCACAGAACGTGTCAGGATAGGTACGGCGATCATTCCGGTATACACGCGCACGCCTGCCGTGTTTGCTTCAACTAGTCACGTTCTTCACCAACTGTCTGGTGGCCGTTTCATTCTGGGGCTGGGCTCTTCCAGTCAGGTCATGATGGAAAACTGGCATGGTCAGACGTTCGAGAAACCGCTGACGCGCGTCAAGGAAACAACCCAGCTGGTTCGTGCCATGCTTGATGGCGAAAAAACCGACTTCGATGGCAAAACAGTTTCCAGTCATGGCTATCGACAGTTGCCGCTTGACCCCGGCACGGTACCAATCTATATGGCGGCGCTGCGAGCCAAGATGCTGGAAGCAGCCGCCGAGTTCAGTGATGGCGTGATCATCAATTTGTTTACGTTGTCTGCATTACCCAAACTGATGGAACACATTCGTATCGGGTGCGAACGTGCGGGTAAGAAGATCGAAGATATGGAGATTGTCTGTCGTCATCAGGTGATCGTGACTGAGGACAAGGAAAAGGCGCGAGAAGCACTGAAGAAACAGTTCACGCCCTACTACGCGACGCCAGTTTACAATAACTTTCTTGCCTGGTGTGGTGAGGAAGAAGCAGCCAGGATGATCGCTGAAGGTTGGGCTGAGAAGGATCGAGCGAAAACAGCAGCAGCCATGACCGATCGACTCATCGATGAGATCGCTGTCATCGGCAGCCCGGAGGAGTGTTATGCAGGAATCCGTGCACGGGCGGCGGCCGGAGTCACCACGCATATCATCTCGTGTGTAGACATGGAGCAAATCGAAGCCACTAATGAAGCTTTCGCCGGTGAGAATTTTCGCGTATAGGCATGGGGACATTTGCCACCAGACCTAAAGAGTTCTGAGGAGAGATCATCCATGAAACTAGGCATTGTGGGCGGCTATTCAGGTCGCCGTGTCAACATTGATATCGCAAGAATCCGCGCCGCGGAAAGTATGGGATACGAGAGCTTCTGGACGGCAGAAGCCTATGGCTCCGATGCTGTATCACCGGCTGCCTGGATTCTAGCTCAAACGAACAAGATCAAGGTGGGTACCGCGATCATGCAGATGCCGGCGAGGTCACCTGCCTGTACTGCGATGACGGCGATGACCCTGAACCAGATGTCCGAAGGACGCTTCATCTTGGGGCTGGGCGCATCGGGTCCGCAGGTTGTCGAAGGCTGGCATGGCGTCGCCTATGGAAGACCCATTACGCGGCTGAAGGAATACGTGGACATCGTTCGACACATCATGGCACGAGAGGCACCGGTTGAACACGAGGGATTCCACTATTCGCTGCCGTACAGCGGTGATGACGGCACCGGTCTGGGTAAACCGCTGAAGAGTATTCTGGCGTCAGATACAGAGATTCCGATTTATACGGCGTCCATCACTCCGACGGGTCTGGCCGCCAGTGCAGAGGTTGCCGACGGCGTTTTTCCCATCTGGATGGACCCATCTCGCTACGATGTATTTGAGGAGTCAATCAACAAGGGACTGAAGAAGGCGGACAAAACTTTAATCCAGTACGACGTGGCACCGTTTGTCACCTGTGTTATGGGTGATGATCTGGACCAATGCCGGATACCGATCAAAGGCAACATGGCGCTCTATATCGGTGGGATGGGGGCCCGTGACAAGAACTTCTACAACGACTATGCCAAGGCGCTTGGATACGAAGATGCAGCAGTAAAGATACAGGATCTGTATCTCGCAGGTCGCAAGGATGAGGCCATGGCTGCAGTTCCGGATGAACTGGTGGATGCCGTCCATCTGGTTGGGCCCGCCGAACGCATC
>CAJWYI010000107.1 GCA_913049815.1 uncultured Gammaproteobacteria bacterium | reverse complement strand
CAACGCGTATCTGACCACCGAAGCACGACGACGACTGTCACCAACAGATCCACGAGGTCACGAGTACTTCCATGGCAGACCCATCATTGTCACTCGTAATGACTACAATCTCAGGCTGTTCAACGGCGATATCGGTATTTGTTTTGAGGATGAAGACAGTCGGCCGAAAGTCGCGTTTCAGACAGGTGAAAGGATTCACGTAACTTTGGCGGCTCGCCTACCGGACCACGAAACGTGTTTCGCGATGACTATTCATAAGGCGCAAGGTTCAGAATTCGATCACACGGTGGTGGCGTTGCCACCGTATGAACATCCAAGGAACGACCTCGTAAATCGTCAATTGTTGTACACCGCTGTCACACGTGCCCGCCGCAGTGTCACGCTGCTGGCCACCCCAGACAGTATCGCATCGGCCGTCCGTCGCAGCATGCACCGTATGAGTGGACTTCCGGATCAGTTGATGTCTGTTGAATCTGCACCGAGCATGACGAAGAAACCTAAGGACCAACTCAGCCTTTTCTAGATTCTCGCCGTTATCCTTGTGTTTTGCTGTATTTCTTTCCATTGTTTCTTAACAGGATGGAGCTAAGGAGCCCACATTGATTACCCCGGGGGACTTATCCAGAGGCCCTCACCGTTCTCAGCATCGACCTTGCGCGGAACGAGTCATTCAACGGACTAGCGTATAATTATTCCTTTTTGTGGACACCTCGATGGCTGGTCACCAACAGTTCCAATCGACATTCGTTGATGCTGATTAACGGAACGCCATATCGCTCCATTTGGTTGGATGAAGAAACCTCAAATGTCCACGTCATCGATCAACGGGCATTGCCCTGGCGCTTTGAGATCCGGTCGATGCGTTCAAGTGATGATGCGTATGAAGCCATCTCTGATATGACGGTCAGGGGCGCACCACTGATCGGTGCTACCGCCGCCTGGGGCCTGTATCTCACCGCACGTGCTGAACCTGAGAACTATGAGCATTTGCGACGGACCGCAAACAAACTGATGAAGGCACGTCCAACGGCTATCAATTTACGCTGGGCGGTAGAAAAGGTGATGTCCGGCATCGATCCGAATCAGGACCTCCGAACGCAGACGCGGCAACTCGCGGAGTCCATCTGCGATGACGATGTCGACACCTGTTCGGCGATTGGTGACCATGGCGTTGCACTCATCAACCGCCTCACCGATGGCGCTTCGCCTGTTAATGTGCTAACCCACTGCAATGCAGGTTGGCTCGCGACGGTTGATCGGGGAACCGCCACGGCTCCAATCTATAGCGCACACGAGCAAGGGATTCTCGTGCACGTCTGGGTGGATGAAACAAGACCACGCAATCAAGGAGCGTCACTGACAGCCTGGGAGCTACACCATCAGAACATCGCTCACACGATCATCGTCGACAATGCGGGCGGACTGCTCATGCAACGTGGTGACGTCGACATGGTGATCGTAGGTACGGACCGAACGACGGCACGTGGTGACGTCGTCAACAAGATTGGGACCTACCTGAAAGCCCTGTCTGCTCATGACAACGACATCCCATTTTATGTCGCACTCCCCACCAGTACTATTGATTGGACGATCAGTGACGGCCAGGAAGTTCCGATTGAGGATCGTAGTGATATGGAGGTCACGCATCTTCAAGGTCCAGACGCAACTGGAAAACTGCAAAACATCCAGGTGACCCATAACAGTCCGGTCTTGAATCCGGGCTTTGATGTCACACCCGCACGTCTCGTTACAGGGTTTATTACCGAATTCGGGATCTTCCGTCCCGACGAATTGCAGTCCCTGCGCCAACGCCTGGCTTACTGATCCTGCCTGGCTTCAATGACGAACATGACACCACGGAGTAACTTATCGGCATGAGGGATCACAAAGCGATTCTGCCATCCGGGGTAATTAGCACCGTTTGCCTGACGGGCATCATACTGAATCTGCTGATCTGGTTGATTCCGATAGTATTGATCAGTCTAGTACTGGCAATCTTTAGGGTGTTTCCTAGTCATACGATGCAAATATCTCGGCGCGTGTTGTACGACATGACGGACGTCATTTATCGGTCGGCCGTTGGCATCAACAATTACTGGATGTACCGCGTTGTGAAAATTCCTCTAGTCGTTCATGGCGCAACCCCGGCCAATCCGGACGAACCCCTGGTTGTCGTCAGCAATCACCGTAGCTGGTTTGACATTCTTGCGGCGCAGACAGTGATCACAAGCGCTGGACCACGCATCAGCTTTCTCGTCAAACAGGAGCTCATGTGGGTCCCCATCGTCGGTTGGATCTGTCTGGCGCTCAACTTCCCTCTACTGAAGCGCAGTGGACCCGACACCCGGGAACAGGACCGGCAAGCCGTATCGCGGGGCATGAATCTGCAGCGGGGGTACAACAGACGCAGTGGCGCGATGTTGTCCTACGTTGAGGGGACTAGATTTATTGCAGAGAAGCGGGCTGCTTCCTCCTGGCAGCACCTGCTACCTCCACGAGCCGGTGGGCTCTCCATTATTTGTGACCTAATCGCACCATCACGGGTCCTCGACCTGACCGTGGTCTACCCGGGAAGCCCGAGCTTCTGGCAACTTTTGAGTGGGCGCACCGCCCCAGTTCACGTCTATATCGACTGGTGGCACACCGCAGATCTGGAAGATCTGCCACAATGGTTGCATGAATCCTGGGCTCGAAAGGACGCTCGCATTGCCTATCATGCCGAATGATGAGGACATCACCCGTCCCCCGGATCAAACTTTGGTATCCACGTATGAATGACGCCATGGTGATTGCGACTGGTGCTGTTGTACTAGGAGTCATCTTGTTACTCCTCAGTGCTGACCGATTTGTCGATGGGGCAGCTGCGATTGCACGCCGGTTTGGGATGCCGCCGCTTCTGATTGGAATGATCGTGATCGGTTTTGGCAGTTCGATGCCCGAAATGCTAATCGCCACATTGTCATCCTGGGAAGGTAGTCCAGAACTCGCACTCGGCAACGCCTTCGGTTCCAATATTACCAACATCGCCCTGATCCTGGGCCTGACCGCATTGATATCCCCGATTGCAGTGCAGTCTTCACTAATCAGTCGCGAATTGCCGCTACTGACCGCGATCACTGCCATCAGTGCGCTGCTGCTGGTCCCGGACGGATTCCTGTCCCGTTCTGATGGGTTCATCCTGATCGTGATGTTCCTAGTGATTATGGGCTGGACGATCCAGATGAACCGGGAAACAGAAGAGGATGCGCTGGCCAACTCTGTAGATTCAAGTGACAAAGGGAAACTTACAACCGCTCGCGCCTGGATCTATCTGTTAGGAGGTTTGGGTATACTCATCCTCAGTTCACACATGCTCGTTTGGGGCGGAACGAATATTGCCGTCACCCTGGGCATCAGTCAGTTGGTCATTGGGTTGACAATCGTTGCCATCGGCACGTCCCTGCCGGAACTGGCATCATCAATCGCGGCCGTGAGAAAAGGGCAGCATGCACTTGCCATCGGCAACGTCATCGGCTCGAACATGTTCAATACGTCTGTGGTCATTGGTTTGTCGGGCACCATTGCACCCTCACTGATTATGATGGACCTGATCCATCGCGATTTTCCGTTGCTGCTGTTTCTAACCCTGACACTGTTCATCATGTGCTATCCGTGGAGAGGCCCCGGAACGGGTGGCATCAATCGGCGAGAAGGCGGGATGCTGCTGGCCACATACCTCGCGTACAACGCTATTCTGTTTCTTCAAGCGACCACTTAATCACGTTAACGAAGCCCGCAGGCATCCTCGGACCGCATTGCTGACGTACAACTGCGAAGCACTCGTGACATCGCTGATGGAAAGGGTCTGCTCGGTCGCCCAACCGGCCTCAATCAGTCGGGTTCGTTCGATCCCAGGCAGCAGCCCACATTGCACTGGCGGTGTGAAAATGCCTGCTTTGTTTTCAATATAGATGTTGTAGATTGTGCATTCAGTCACCTCCTCTGCTTCGTTCAGGAGTAACACATCATCCGCAGTGCCCCGTTCGGCAAATGCCCGATCATAGTGATCTCTGATCGATACCTTGAACGCATCAAGAAAACGCATTTCAGGGGAACGAACGATCGGGGATTCACAGATCCGGATGCGTACCGGTTCAGGTGTCGAAGAGAGCGGCATCATCGTGAATGCCAGCTGACCATCGCCATTCAGTGTAAGTCGACATCGCTGAGGGGTACGTTCCGCCTCGATAACAATCTTAGTTTTAACCTCCGTCAATGCCGTCCGGTCGAATGGAAACCCAAGTGCAGTGGCACTGCATTCAAGTCGTTGATAATGAGCTGGCCATAACGGAATATCCCCGTCCGGCATGACGCGCATGGTTTCAATCAACTCACAACCTGGGGGTAACTTCGGCATTAGAGATTTCCCGCACCCGATGGAGCGTCGGCCTGAGGCTCAATCCCTAGAATCGCGGCCTTGGCGAGGGACTCGTCCCATTCGCTATCACTCCGGGAATCCGCAACAATACCGCCACCGACGCCATATTGTCCGCGCCATGCCTGATCGCCATCGCCTTTTATCTTGTCAACGTTATCAATCAGCAATGTACGTATCGCAACGCTGAATCGGAATTTTCGGCCCGGTCTCAAAATGCCTAGCGCGCCGGTATAGAGCCCCCTCGCCTCGGTCTCGAGTTCTTGAATGATGGACATCGTATGTACTTTCGGGGCCCCGGTGATCGACGCACATGGAAAAAGAGCGGTGAGGATGTCGCCGAGCGATGCTTGTGTTTTTGCTTCGACGGTGGAGGTCATTTGCCACACGGTTGGATAGGGCTCAATGCAAAAAAGATCGGACACATGCACCGTCCCCGGGGTCGCAATACGTCCAAGGTCATTGCGTATCATATCGACGATCATCAGATTTTCTGCTCGATCCTTATCAGATCCTGAAAGTTCGGTACGAGCAGCCTCATCCTGTGTCGGGTCGAGGGATCGGCGCCGAGTTCCTTTCATGGGTCGACAGACAATGTGATCGTTGTCGAGCTCGAAAAACAGTTCAGGTGACAGCGACAAAATGGTTTGATGGGGATCTTGAATGAAGATCGGGTAACGACACTGTTGCCGTTGGACTAGAGCGCCAAACAACGCCTGGGGTGAACCCCTACCGGACACCGACAACTGATGCGTCAGATTGACCTGGTAGCTATCGCCTGCATGGAGGTACCTCTGAATCCGGTTGTAGGTCTTCGTGTATTTTTCCTCGGTGGTCTTGGACTTTACACGCACAGAATCACCTGGTGCCTGCGTAACTATGGCCTGGTCGGACAGGCGTCCTTCACGTTCAAAGAGGCCAAAACTAATCAGTGGGCGGTTCTGGTCAGATGTTTCATAGACGACCAGTGAAGGATCAAAAGCCGGTGCCGCATCGTAGGCCACATATCCGATTGCGGTCAGTCCACCGGCAATGCGTTGCTCGACTTCAGCAAGCAATGCTGGGACATCTGCCAACGTAAATGTCGAGAGCACATCAACGGGGTCGCTGGCTTTCATCCAGCACCCTTGATGGTCGTCGAAGAAGATCGCCTCCATGCGTCAGGCGCAAATACTCAGCCGGTCAAATCAACCAGCGGAACCCGCACGCTTAGCTGGCAACTTGGGATTGTTCCAGATATCGCGCGAAATTTTCCATTGCCCGTCGGGCTGACGCTCAAACAGCCAGAGATGTCGACTAACGGATCTCATAGGGGGAGATTCCGGGTCGAAACGTGCTTTCAGATACCCATCGAATGAAATTCTGGCGAACGCGACATCGTGGTCGACGAATAGCTCTTCAATAGACACCTGTTGATCGAAGCGAAATTTTCGAGTGAATCGATAGAAATTGCGTGCTTCTTCCTTGTACACGTCGTCATAGCTTGACGGCATCATCCACACGGCGTCATCTGTAAATAGATTGAAATACTGGTCGAAATCGTCAGAACGAATGATCTCGATCGCCCGAAGGATCAGCTGTTGTAGGGCTTCGTAGTCGTGGTCGGTCGTTGCAGCGTCCTGCGGCATGAACCTCTCCAGCGAAATGGACCATTATCTTACTCTGAGCGATCACTGAAGTGTATCCTTGACACTCAGCACTCTTCTGCGGAAGACATTTAAATGGTCGCAACCGATACCAGCCTCATTTCACAACTGTGGCGTTATCCCTTTAAATCGATGGGGGGTGAGTGCATCTCCAGAACGGTGATTTCCCAGACAGGCGTCCTGGGCGACCGTCGCTGGGCTGTGCGTAAGGTAGATCAAACAGGCAATGCTAAACAGTTCCCAAGCCTCATGAATATGATGGCCCACTATCCATCGGAACCCAGACCGGAAGAGATACCGGCCCCCGTCTTGACACTTCCCGGTGGCAGCACCGTGATCGCCGATCACCCCTCTGCAGCGTCACGTCTATCAGAGGTGCTCGAATCGGAAATCAGTGTTGAGATGGTTCGGCCAGCGTGGGATCTCGAGTTCTATCGCCGCATAAGCAAACGATCACTTGACGAAACAAGAGCCATTCTAGGGCTGGTTGACGACGAGCCATTACCTGATGTCAGTGGATTCCCGATGTCCGTCGCCACATTCCAGAACCCACCAGGTACATTTTTCGACTGTTTCAGTCTGCTACTGATGACCGAGGCATCGCTCAAAACGCTGCAATCGGCTGCACCCGAGTCGGAGATTGATGTAAGACGATTTCGTCCCAACTTAGTTCTTGAAACGTCGGCAACCGGTTATCCTGAGCAGTCCTGGGCAGGCCGAAAAGTCAGGATCGGGAACTGTGAGTTACAACTCACCGTTCCTTGTCCGCGTTGCGTGATGACGACCCACGGTTTCGCTGACTTACCGCGTGATACCAGTATCATGCGTACACTGGTTCGTGAGTGCAGACATGAGCTCGGCATCTATGCCGACGTGATCACCCCTGGCGAGATTCGTCTTGGCGACAGGCTGACATGGATGGATTAGCCTTTCATAGACCATCTAGCGGACGCGCATAGACGGACCCGAAGACATGGGAACCAGCACCTCCGCCTCAACACCACCCTTGATTCGCTCGAGTTCTCCTACCTCTAGCCATGCCCCATGACACTTGGAACTCCTGTTGATGATCGGAATATGCGCTAAATCCTTCACCATCTCATAACCATCAACAGGACACCAACGTCGCTACCCTCCTTTAGCCTGAAACACCGGTGGCATTTCGCCTGTACAACTTTCACAGATTGGCTCATCATCCTGATACGGAAGCGTCCGATTACAGCATCGTGCACATTGCTCACCAAAAAGAGCCGTATCACAACAACTTCCAACACAAAGTAGATACTACGACTGTTAGGATCGATGTTGGTGTCCATCGATAACCTGTAAAACACCGTTTACGCCGCGTTGCACAACAAATCGACCGGCATTTAGCGGTGAACTTGTTTTTTGTGACACTGATCACAACAACCCGTTGCCAAACCCGAGAGAATTCTCTTAATTCAGAAGGTTAGACAGATGGCGCCAGTTTTCTCCGATAGTTTAGACAACATGCACGTTTCACCGGCTCCGCAGGATCGCGTGAGCCTGATCAACGATGGATTTCTATCACTCTTTTTTATTGGGACAGGTGCGGCGTTTGCAAAGACGCTCAATCAGACCAATGTACTAGTCATCAAAGGCAATCAGCATCTGTTGATTGATTGTGGTACGAAATGCAGTCAAGCCCTCTACAAGCTCGGTATGGGAATCGAGCAAATTGATAATTTTCTCATTACTCACAGTCATGCAGATCATGTCGGAGGACTGGAGGAGGTCCAGCTACACCGTCGGTATGTCGTTGGCAAGAAACCGAAAATGGTCATCACTGAGAACTATCAGGACATCCTGTGGAATCAGTCACTCCGAGGCGGATCTGAGCGATCTGAAAGCCAGGAGTTGTCTTTCGATGACTTCTGGCAGGTCTTACGCCCGACTAAGTTGGAAAACCAGCTTCGCGAAACGTGGCATGCAGAACTGGGTCTTCTCGATATCAAACTGCCTCGTACGATGCATTTCCCCGATGACGCATCGAGCTGGCAGGATTCCCAATGGAGTACCGGTGTCATCTTGGACGATCGCGTGCTGTTTACTTCAGACACACGCTATGATCCGGACCTGCTGATCTCCCTGGATAAACACTATGACTTTGACGTCATCTTTCATGACTGCCAGCTGTTTACGGGTGGCGTTCACGCTTCACTGGATGAGCTTGCAGGGCTCCCAGCGAACCTCAAGGAACGGATTGTCCTGATGCATTACAGCGATGATTGGCAGGATCATTGTGAAACTGCCCGATCCTATGGCTTCAAAACCTGGGCAAAGGAAAGTCACCTCTATACCTTCCCCGATGGCAGCGCTCGGCAGAGCAGCTAATCAAACGACATCCCGTCACCATCCAACGAGGGGTCCTGATACCTACTCTCAGGACTTATCGTCCATAGTGGCCAACCCAGAGGTGGTGTGATTTACTTCTCGGCGATTCTCTTAGGACGTCGGCGCCTGCTTCCCCGCTAATCGGCCATCACAACGCTTTAAGGAGTGCACCATCGCGAGCGAAACAACAGAAACTGTCGGTGATATGACCATCACCTGGTTACCCAACCATGTCGTCCAGGTTGAAATAAACCGTGGACCCAACAACCATTTTGACCAGGCGCTGATCTCAGATATGGCGGATAGTTTCGAACGCCTGGATCAAGATGATCGTTGCCGGGCGATAGTTCTGTGCTCTGCAGGAAAGCACTTCTGCGCGGGTGCCAACTTTGGATCGGCAACACGCAGCGAGGAACAGAAGGCACGCACGATGGAAAACCCCAACCCCCTCTACAAAGAAGCGGTTCGATTATTCGATTGCAAGACGCCCGTGATCGCCGCCATACAGGGGGCAGCAGTCGGCGGTGGTTTGGGACTTGCGGTCATGGCAGACTTTCGTATCGTCTGCCCCGATACACGAATGACGGCAAACTTCGTCAAGCTGGGTTTTACGCCCGGTTTCGGTCTGACGCATACGCTTCCCCGGCTGATCGGCATCCAGAAAGCCAACCTGATTTTCTTTACGGGAAGACGAATCGATGGTCAAATCGCGATGGAATGGGGTCTGGGTGACATCTTCACGGATACCAGCGATGTCCGAAGCGCAGCCATCAGACTGGCAGAGGAAATCACCGAGAACGCGCCACTCGCGGTCGTGTCACTCCGCGAACAAGTGAGACCCGGCCTTGCACAGGCGGTCAAAGACACGACA
>CAJWYI010000106.1 GCA_913049815.1 uncultured Gammaproteobacteria bacterium | reverse complement strand
CTGCCCCAGGTACTCTACAACGTGCCTGGACGCACGGCTTGCGACATCCTGCCCGAAACGGTTGCGCGCCTGATTCAGATACCGCAGGTGGTGGCCATCAAGGAAGCGACTGGTGATGTCAATCGAACGGTCAGGGTTCTTGAGCTGTGCGGATCTGAGGTTGTCGTCTACTCAGGTGATGATGAGACAGCGGTTGACCTCATGCTAAACGGGGCACGCGGTGTGATCAGTGTTACGGCAAATGTTGCGCCGTCGCAGATGGCTGAGGTCTGCAAAGCCGCGGTAGCTGGCGATTCCGAGACTGCGAATAGACTCAATGCCCCGTTGATGGGACTCCACAAAGGGCTCTTTGTGGAGTCGAATCCCATTCCGGTTAAGTGGGCGCTCGCAGAGATGGGCAAGATCGACAATGGGATTCGTCTACCGTTGACTGAACTTTCCAGCCAGTTTCACGACCAGATTCGTGAGGCTTTGCGGAGTGCAGGAATCACCAATTGAGCAACAAAGCGATGTCGGTTTTCTGTCCGGACCGACTGGAGGCCTTCACATTGAACGATCTTCATAAGACCACCAACGTTGGTAGGAGCGCCGGCATCATGTTGCTGACACTGTTGGCCGGGTGCGGACTCAGCAACTTCGATCGTGATGAGCAATACCTATCCGCGGGATCTATTGACCGTGTCAGCATTCCCGATCCTCTTGACCAACCAGACTTTGTGGATGTGCGTGTGATCCCCGAGGTTAATGACCCCAGGAACATTTCGGGCCGAGTCGTTGAGATCAAGGTACCGGAAGCATTGGCCGAGAACGGACTGGTGAACTCCATTGTGGTCCGTCGTTTAGGGGATGCTCAGTGGTTGTTCCTTGATTCCCCACCAGCCACAGTCTGGCCGAAAATCAGAGGTTTTTGGGCGCAGCTGGGGATTGGAATGGACGAGATAAACCCGGGTCTGGGCATCATGGAATCGAACTGGATTGGTGCAAGCGAAGGTGATCCCGAGGAAGTTTTCAACGAGGTCAAGAACGGCGCTGGCGGTGATGTTCAGCACAAGTTTCAGCTACGTCTTGAACGAGGGATTCGCAATGGGAGTACGGAAGTCTATATCGAACATCACCGCCAGGACGTCATTGGTGGACTACTCGCGGTCTGGGATCGCGAGTCCAGCAATGTTGAACTAGAGCATGAGTTCCTGAAGCAGCTGGCGTATTATCTTGGTGAGAATATCAATACCAACTATACGGTGTCCCTTGGTGCAGCAGGGCTCGCAGCCGAAGAGCGCGCTATTCTCATTCCAGACAGTCAGACACCGGTACTACGTTACCGTCTTTCCTTCAGTCGCGCCTGGGTCACCGTAGGTCAAGCCCTCGAGAACGCCGGTGTGGATGTATCAGATCTCGATCGGGATTCTGCCGTGTATTATGTCCGATATGATCCTGATCGCCGTCGAGACCCAAATATGGTTCAACGAGCCTTCAGGCGGCTGTCTCGACAAAACCAGGAAGACCAGCCGACTCACGAGTACCTCGTTTACCTGCAGACGCAGGGTAAGGAGGTGGACGTGATGGTGCTGGCTGATGTGTCGACCTACGCCGATGCATTGCTCGCCGAGCAGCTGCTGACACTGATAAAGGAATACTCAAGCTGATACAACATTGGACAGGCTGACCCATGCGTATTGCGTCTCTGGGGAGCGGTAGTCAGGGCAATGGTACGGTCATAGACGACGGCGAGACCCGTTTGTTGATCGATGCAGGTTTTAGCCTGAAGGAAATCACAAGCCGTCTAAAGCGTATCGATCTGACACCTGCTGATATTACAGCTGTGTTGGTCACCCATGAGCATGCTGACCACGCTCATGGGGTCGGTCCACTGGTGCGGAAATTCAGTTTGCCCCTCTATCTGACGCATGGTACTTACCGAGCGCTCCGACTTGGTTTGTTTCCATCCTTACACCTGATCAATCCGCATCGATCATTCCAGATAGGAGGCTTTGAGGTTGACCCCGTGATCGTTCCGCACGATGCGCGAGAGCCCTGCCAGTTTGTGTTCCGTAGTGGTGACGATTGCCTGGGGGTGCTGACAGATCTGGGGCATATCTCCAGTCACGTGGTGGACCGCTTCAGCTGCTGCCACGGGCTGTTGCTGGAATGCAACCATGATTTAGACATGCTTCGAAATGGACCCTACCCAGAACGCCTCAAGCGTCGCGTCGGTGGTGACCTTGGACATCTCAACAACCATCAGGCGGCAGGTCTCCTGAGCCGCACTGATCTCAGTCGCCTGCGACTATTGGTACTCTCGCACCTTAGTGAAAGGAACAACCGACCTGACCTCGCACAGGGTGCTGTAACGCCGGTCCTGGCGGGCTGGCGGGGCGAACTGGTTACCGCAGCACAGGATACGGGGTTTTCCTGGCGTGATGTCTGACGCGGCGGGGCGCACTGACGGTCTACGTTCACTCTACTAGTCGCTCTCTGCTTGCCTTCTGATTTGTTGTGCTCCTCACCGACATGTGTTGCCTGGCCTCTATCAAGTTTAGATCGTCCGTATGTGGCGCAAGTCAACAGTATGGCCCTTATTAAGGTCGATGGCGCAAAAAAGTAAATTCCGGTTGTAGTCTGTACTTATATACAGTACTGTACGTATCCTCATGAAGAAACTTGAAGGACTTGCTGACTAGATGGATGCCTCTACAGGTTAACAAAAGAGCGCGCGAAAGCCGGAGTAAGGCGAGCGAGGCCTACCATTAGAAGCAGCTCGACTACTAGAGGCCACACCCGCAAAAGGCGATTAGATAGAGCCTGGCCAGCGAAACGTCAGGCGAGAGAAGGCATGAACATAGGCGTGCAAGAACCTGAGAACAAAAAAATAGCCAAGCGAGGCACGTAAGATTTTGTATCACTGTTTGGAGAACGACATGAAAATACGACACATCAGTAGTTTGAATCTGTGGTTGCTGAGTAAAGGAAAGACCGTACTGTATCGAGGTCCGGAAAACCCTTTCGATTCGCCCAGGGTCATTGCAGCAGCCCTAAGACGTGCGGGGTATATAGCTTGAGTGATCGTGTTCACGATGTCACTCTCGCGTCTCTCGCCGACGGAGTAATGGTGTAGACCGGCACCTGGTGGCATTAAACAGGGAGTAACGGTAGTCTAGCTGGCTTTCAAGAACTGGATGGTTTGGACATGAGTGAAGCGCAGCATGTCTTTGACGTCTCTGTACAGAACTTCAACAGTGAAGTGGCAGAACGATCGCAGAAGACACCTGTTCTCCTCGAATTCTATGCCGATGGAGCAGAGCAGAGTCAGGAAACTGCGGCCTTATTGGCTCGCCTCGCGGGCGAGTACGATGGCAAATTCCTGCTGGGGCGTGTTGATATTCAACGCAACCCCGAGTTAGTGCAGCAACTACAGGTTCGAACGTTGCCCACTGTCAAAGTGGTCTTTCAGGGTCAGATTGTTCAGAACCTCGAGGGACCGCTGCCAGAACCACAACTACGTGAGCTCCTCGATCAGCTCACCATGAGCCCGGTGGAACGGATTCGGGCACAGGTTGACGAACTGCTGGAGCAAGGAGACCGTCCGGCAGCGATTCAATTGCTGCAACAACTTATTGCCGAAGAGCCTGGAAACCACGGTATTGCTGTGGAACTTGCTGATCTGCTGATCATGGAAGGCGATATGGATCAGGCGCAGACCATGCTGAGAGGATTGCCGGACGACGCAGAAGGCATAAGCAAACCACTTAACCGAATTGCGTTTATTGAGGAGGCGTCCTCATTATCATCGGTATTGGAGCTATCTCAATCCGTTGCTGGGGACGTTGATAATCTGAGATTGCGCTATGAACTGGCGGTCGCGCAGGTTTCGGATGATCGGACAGAGGCAGCATTAGAAAACCTCCTGGTGATGCTTCAGAAGGATCGAGACTTTGAGGACGAACTTGCTCGCAAGACGATGATTCGGATTTTTGAACTATTGGGGAAGGGTGACGAGATCGCAACGCGATACCGTCGTAAGATGTTCACATTCCTGCACTAGCCTTGTTCTATTGGGTGAGGGTATCCCAGAGTTGGTCGGCTGCGTGGGTACCTGCCTGGCAGTAGTGCCGACCAATGACGTTCTGCCAGATCTGCTCACTGCCGTATTCATCTCGCCAGCACCACAGCCGACGCGTGAGTAGGTTTAGTGGATGCGCCCGGGTATATCCCATCGCGCCATGTACCTGGTGGGCAATCTCACTGGAGATACAGACAGCGTCCCCGACGCGTGATTTGGCGATCGCCACCGGCATGATGTCGTCCCAAGGATCGGACAGTAGCAATTCATCCGCGGCTCGCTGACTGGCTGCGACTTCTCCTGCCATCTGAGCAAGTTGTTGTTGAATCGCCTGGAACTTTGCGATCGGACGCCCAAACTGGTCGCGCTCCATGGCGTATGCCACGGACTGCATCAGAATGCCCCTTAGGGCACCGGACATCAGCATGACTCTCGTGGCCGCACCTATCCTTTCCAGGCGTTCGCTTGCACCGACGATTCTGGCAGATTCAATAGGCTCTCCATTCAATACCACCTGGTCCCGCGGTTCACCGGCAATGTTCACATGCTCGATGATCTCGTTCTCGGAAAGATCCCAGAGTGTCACCTCGTCCGCTTGAACGGTAACAAAATGGGTACACCAGCGGGCAAAAGGTACGTTGGTAATTGTTAGCGGAAGTTGTTGGTCTGCGGATAACCCGGCAACCGTGATCGGTCCTGCGGGTATGCCCACCCCCGATGTTGCAAGTAATCTTGCTGCCACATAGGTTTCAGCGACAGGAACGGGCGCTGCATGTTGACCGCATAGTCTGATAACGCAGAGACTATGTGCAGGTGTACCGTCCGCACCACCCAGTGAGTCGGGGATACCGGCGAGTGTGAGCCCGGTCTGTTCGAGGTTTTGCCACAGTTCTGCCGCGAATGTACCAGACTCAGACGCATCGACGATCTGATGGTTGCAGTGATCGTTCAGGATTCTGTCGGCCGTATCAATGACCATTTGCAGATGTTCTTCCATAATTTCGTCTTCCTAGCGGAGCCCCAGTTCACGTGCGATAACGCCCCGAAGAATCTCTCGTGTGCCCCCCCGGAGGGTGAAGGAAGGCGCGTGGAGGATGCAATCATTCAGCGTTTGGGAAAAGCGTTCAGACAGGAACGGACCGGCGAGACGTACAAGTTCAGGAACCTGTTTTTCGAAGTTGTTACCCAGTTCTTTTACAAGGGCAGCTTCGACGTTGGGGTTTTGCCCTTGCTCCAGCATACCCGCCACTGAAATCGACATCCGACGCAGCGTCACGAGGTGCGAGATCAGTTTTCCAATCAAGGCCGCTTGTGCGTCATTCGGGTCAGCGCCGACCTCCCTGACGAATTCAACCAATACCCTGAAAGCACTGAGAAATCGTTCAGGACCACTTCGTTCGTAACTCAGTTCGCTTATCACCTGCTGCCAGCCGTTACCAGGCTCCCCAACAAGTCGATCATGGGGAATCACCACATCATCAAAGAACACCTGGTTAAAGTCGCGATCACCAGCGAGGTTAGCGATCCCCTTGATGGTGACGTTCGGGTCGTGTAGATCGATGATTACCTGACTCATGCCGGCATGGCGATTTTCCGAAGGTGCCTCGGTGCGCACCAGGGCGACCATATAGTGATTCATATGGGCACCACTCGACCAGATCTTACTGCCATTCAGAAGCCAGCCACCGTCGACGGGTTTGGCGGTGGACTTGATAGAGGCAAGGTCTGAGCCGGTGTCTGGTTCGCTCATACCTATGGAGAAGAAACATTCACCTTTTGTGATTCGAGGAAGAAAAAACTGGCGCTGTTCTTCCGTACCGAAACGCAGAAGGAGGGGACCTGATTGACGGTCCGCGATCCAGTGCGCACCGACCGGTGCGCCTCCAGCAAGGAGTTCCTCTGTGACCACATAGCGTTCGAGAAATGACCGTTCGCCACCGCCGTACTCTGCCGGCCATGTCATGCCGATCCATCCTCTTTGACCCAGCTGACTTGAGAACTCTGCAGATTCACCCGCATTGAAGTCTGAATTGGGTCGGAACGTCGGATCTAGTGCTTCATTCAGGAAATCCCGAACTTCTTCCCGGAGTGCGGGTGCGTCGTCCGGGAGTTCGGCAGGTTCAAAGGCAATACCTTGAAACATGTTGTCTGGGCTCTGCTATATGCGAGACCCGATTATGTCAGAACCGCTTGTGCCAGACACCTTATAGGTTCGTGTCGATTCGCGTGGTTTCGATGATAGCTGTATATAATTACAGCCTATGCTAGGCTAAAGGGTCAGTTCTTGAATCCAGGTACGTATAGGATGGCAGTTTCTTCGGGCTGGCTCGCAGATTGGAGCACCGCTTCTAGCCTCGGTCTGGGGCTTGGCGTTGGTTTTCTTGTGGGAGCCGCACTCGCGGCAGCGCTGGTCATTTTGCGGATGCGCGATCACCGGTACCGTGCCGCGGCCATCCAGTCTGCTAATGAAGCGGTGCTCAGTTCGCAGATCGAGGGTAGGAATCGAGAATTGTCTCAGCAGCAACATGCGTATGTGGAACTGCAACAACGACTTCAGACTTGCAGGGGTCGCATGGATCAGCTTCAGATCTCTGAAGCCGAAATGCGGACCCGTCTGTCAGCTTCGCAGGTGCAGGAGCAGGACCTGAAGGGTGCCCTCGCCGAGGCACAAACCGTGGCGGACGAGTTGCGAAGTGAGAACTCCGCTTTGCAGGTCCAGCTGACGCGAATGCAGACGCAACTTTCTGAGCAGGAGAAACGAACGTCCGAGAAACTGCAACTGCTTGATGAGGCCAGGGATGTTCTGGGACATCAGTTTCGAAATCTGGCGAATGAGATTTTTGAAGCGCGTGGGCAGGCGTTTCGGGAGCAGAATCAGTCGCAACTGAATGATCTGCTGGCACCTTTATCGGAGAAAATTCGAGATTTTCAAAGCCGAGTTGAGGACACGTACAGCAAAGAGAGTCGTGAACGGTTCTCTTTGACGCAGGAGGTGCGACAGCTGCAGGAGTTGAACCATCGTATCAGTGAAGACGCTGTGAATCTGACAAATGCACTCAAGGGAGAAAACAAGACCCAGGGAAACTGGGGTGAGGTCATCCTGGAACGAGTGCTCGAAAACTCAGGTCTGCACAAAGGCAGGGAATACGAAACGCAGGTTAACCTCCGCTCTGAAGAAGGGCGTCGATGGCAGCCTGATGTGGTGGTGCATTTGCCAGAAAACAAAGACGTTGTGATCGACGCAAAAGTGTCACTCGTCGCCTATGAACATTTCTGCTCAGCTACGGATGCAGACGAACAGATTCGATCAATTGGCCTGCATGTGCGGTCAGTGCGAAGGCATGTAAG
The DNA here is from genome assembly GCA_913049815.1 of uncultured Gammaproteobacteria bacterium. GTDB lineage: Bacteria > Pseudomonadota > Gammaproteobacteria > Pseudomonadales > Azotimanducaceae > UBA7451. The sequence continues at coordinate 1,963 of CAJWYI010000106.1, read as the reverse complement.
ACAGCTATCTGAAAAGAACTACCAGTCTCTGTATCAGATCAGGACTTTGGATTTCGTGTTGATGTTTGTCCCGGTCGAAGCTGCGTTTGTCGCCGCGTTGCAGCACGATCCTGCACTGTATTCAGATGCGTTCAAACATAACGTGATGCTCGTATCACCTTCGACTTTGCTGGCGACTTTACGAATGATTCATAACATCTGGCGTTTCGAACGACAGAATCAGAATGCCCAGGAGATTGCCCAACGCGCAGGTGCACTCTACGACAAGTTTGTGAACTTTACCCGGGACCTCGAGGATGTAGGGCAACGTCTGAAGTCGGTCCAAAATGCCTATGACAAGGCTCGAAATAAGCTCAGCGAAGGAAAGGGCAATCTTGTCGCTCGCGCAGAGTCGATGCGTGAATTAGGTGCGAAGACAAGTAAAACGCTACCTGAAAATCTAGTTACCATGCCCCTCCGGCTTGAGCCTGGAGGATCGGATCGCCCCTCTGTTGATGATCCACCGGCGACCGTTCGGTCATGAACCGAAAGAGTGCTTGCCAATTGAGTGGCAAGCGCTCTTTCCAATGCTGAAACAGTCCACAAAACTGTAAAAAACATCTATGGTTCAGCAGTTTACGTGGACCGACTCCAACATGTCTTGTGGCGTGTTATACACAAGGCGCTCCCACAGCCAGATTGCACCATAAAAAAGCGGTTTATCTGGTTTTTACATTCTGATTGAGCCTAAGTAATTGATGTCAAAACTCTTTGTTAGTTTTGTCCAATTTTTGGACACCGCAGACTTTCACGTGTAAACCCGATGTTTACCGGACACATTCCACAATATCCCCAGAGTTATCCACAGAATTTGTGGACAGTTTGCCTCTCAGGTGCCGCCATTGTCTAAGTCGTGGACCCTCCGTCAATGGCGAGGGGCTTTTGTGCAGTGCAAACTAAGTCTGTAGTCTTGTCAGCGGCATTTTTAATGCAGTTGGCACTGCCACTGAGTATGTTCAGGAAGAGGGATCGTGAAAACAAATATTGAAGCCCACTGGCGGGCGAACGTTCGATTGATGCTGGGTCTTTTAGCCATCTGGGCCGTCGTGTCATTTGGGTTCGGCATCCTCCTTGCAGACTGGCTGGACCAGTTTCGTCTGGGAGGATACAAGCTCGGTTTCTGGTTTTCACAGCAGGGCTCGATTCTGACATTTGTTGTCCTGATCTTCGTTTATGCCTGGCGGATGGGCCGGATTGATGCGACGTATGATTCTGAAGAGAAGGAAGACGTGATTGTTGGCTTAGATGATCGAGACGCATCGTGAGTGCTCAGTTGCTAACCTATATTTTTGTGGGCGCGACCTTCGCGCTCTATATCGGGATCGCGATCTGGAGCCGCTCAGCATCAACCAGTGAGTTCTACGTCGCTGGCGGTCATGTCAATCCAATCGCGAACGGCGCTGCGACAGCAGCGGACTGGATGTCCGCGGCATCCTTTTTGTCGATGGCGGGCATCATTGCTTTCGAGGGTGCAGACGGTGCCCGTTACCTCATGGGTTGGACGGGTGGCTACGTCCTGCTGGCCTTGTTGCTCGCACCCTATCTGCGAAAGTTCTCGAAGTTTACCGTTCCCGATTTTGTTGGCGATCGATACTACTCCAGTGCCGCACGTCTGGTGGCCGTGGTATGTGTAATCTTTATCTCATTCACCTATGTTGCCGGTCAGATGCGTGGGGTTGGTGTCGTGTTCTCGCGCTTTCTAGAGGTGGACATTGACCTTGGCGTCGTGATTGGTATGGCGATTGTATTTTTCTATGCAGTTCTCGGCGGTATGAAAGGCATCACCTATACACAGGTCGCCCAATATTGCGTTCTGATCTTTGCGTACTTAGTGCCTGCGATCTACATATCGATCCTACTGACCAGCAATCCGCTGCCGATGCTTGGTCTTGGTAGTACCGTGGCAGACGGATCCGGGTATCTT
>CAJWYI010000105.1 GCA_913049815.1 uncultured Gammaproteobacteria bacterium | reverse complement strand
GGTCAAAGACACGACAGACAGCGAAGGTAGGGAACAGCTACGACTGCAGAAAACCGCAGATCACAAAGAAGGGGTCAAGGCTGTTTCGGAACGGCGATCCGGTAACTTTATCGGCCAATAGGCGACGATCAACGAAAGCAATCCGATGAAAGCTCAGCTCACACTCACTATCATGTTGGTGTTGAACTCACCGCTACACGCGGCAGAGGTCCCAGGAAACGCAACAATCGGGTTCGCTGTGGCGACGGTCGATTCGAGTTCTTTATTGCCGCACAACCACTCAATTTACCTGGCGCGGCAGGAGCACCGTTGAACCAGATCGCCATAGAAGACGCAGACCTACTAATTCGACTGAGTTCTACTGATGCCAACCCATAAGCGACGATTCATCTTCGAGTTTCTGGAAGGCGAAACTGCGGGTGGCTTGATGCTCATGGGGGCAGCGGTGGCCGCTATGATCCTCGCCAACACGCCGCTGTTTCCCTACTACCAGCTTCTGACCGATACACTGTTTGCGATCCAGATCGGTGACTTCGCACTTGCCAAGCCACTGTTGCTCTGGGTCAACGATGGCCTGATGGCCATCTTCTTTCTACTGGTCGGTCTGGAACTGAAGCGTGAGCTTTTTGAAGGCGAACTGTCGGACCCGACGCAAATCGTGCTACCTGCAGTCGGTGCCGTGGGGGGCATGGTGATCCCCGCGGCGGTCTACCTGTTCTTTAACTACGATGACCCGATGAACAGTCAGGGTTGGGCGATCCCTGCAGCGACAGATATTGCGTTTGCTCTCGGCATCCTAACGCTAATGGGATCAAAAGTCCCCGTCAGTCTAAAGGTTTTCCTCACTTCACTCGCCATATTCGACGATATCGGTGCGATCGTCATCATCGCGTTGTTCTATACAGACAATATCTCAGTACTGGCTCTGACCGTCGCCCTTGTCTGCATAGTGGTGCTGACATTCCTGAACGTTAAACGGATTGACGAGACCAGCCTCTATTTTGTCTTCGGTCTGGTCATGTGGGTCGCGATGCTGAAGTCCGGGGTCCATGCCACGCTTGCCGGAGTAATTCTTGCGATGTTCATCCCGCTCAAAAGTAAAGATGATCCGAATCACTCACCACTTAAAGAACTTGAGCATGATCTTCACCCGGCGGTTGCGTTTGTCATTCTACCGATCTTTGCGTTCTTCAATGCGGGTATCAATCTGACCCAGGCGGATCTATCAACGCACCCGGTCACCATTGGCATCGCGTTGGGACTGTTCGTCGGTAAACAGTTGGGGATCTTCGGCTGTTGCTTCCTCGCTATTCGATTGGGCTTTGCGAAACTGCCAAAAGGAATGTCCATGGGAAGCCTTTACGGTGCGGCAGCGCTGTGTGGTGTCGGCTTCACAATGAGTCTCTTTATCGGGTCGCTGGCGTTTGGTGGCGTGGATACCGGGTTTGATGAGCGGCTTGGTATTGTTCTGGGTTCATTACTGTCAGGAATTTTTGGATTCACTATCCTATCGATGACACTAAAAAAACCTGCGAAAGATCACTAACTCTTGAGACGATTAAACTGACCATTTAGATCTTAAGGCAACCACTATAGTCGTCACCATCAATCGTCCACTTTCGGTCTCGAACGCAACCGTTTTCGGCCACCGCGCCCTTTTTTTGTCGTCAGCCGCCGTTGCACTGAAGCCCTAGTAGGTTTTGTTTTGATCCTGTGTTTCCGTGTTCGTTGCGCCTGCACCAACAACTCATCGAGTCGTACAAGCGCATCCTGCCGGTTCTTTTCCTGACTGCGGAACTGGGTGGCTTTGATGACCACCAGTCCATCCAGTGTTACTCGTCGGTCTGACATACCGCGCAGCCGGTGTCGTACTGCCGGAGGCAAAGATGACGCGTCAATATCAAAACGCAAGTGAATACCGGTTGAGACTTTATTGACGTGCTGACCGCCAGGTCCGGATGCGCGGATCGCCTGCAGTTCGATCTCTTCAGCGGGAATGTCGGTGATACGGTACATAATTGTCTCGATATGATGTGCGCCTAGTCGTCACCGCTATCCTGTGGCTCAAACCCCAGGACCTTCCTCGCACGCTCGATGCTGCGATATCCCCAACGATTGTTCGACAAGATGAAGAAAACGTCGTAGTTCTCCGCGAGGTCTGCGGTCAGCGAGCGTTCGATCGCTTGGACCACATCCCTTCGACTGTTGAAGACAGACACCTGGCGTGCATTTTCAGCTCGATCGACTCGGCTCGTCCAGCCAATGCGAAGACTGATCACGGTTATGTCGTGTTCGTATGCATAACGACGCGCGATGGACTCACCCCAGACCTTGGTACTAGCGTAGAGGTTAGCCGGTCGCGTGGCCATGGTCTCATCAATGAGCGGAATCTTGCTGACTTTCTCGTAATCACCGGCGACGATACTCCGATAAGGTTCGCTGCTTTCCCAACCGGAGACGGTCGCACCAGAACTCGTGAAGATGATGCGTTTCACTCCTGCATCGGCAGCGGCTTCAAAGACATGACGTGTCCCAACGACATTGACCGCTAGCAGCTCATCGAAACCTACCGCGTCGGTAATTTTTGCCGCCAGGTGGACCACCGTATCAACGCCATCAAAGGCCGGCCTGATCGCTTCGTAGTCATCCAGGCTCGCATGAATGGTTGGGATCCCATCCACGTCACTGCGATTCAGTGCTGAAAGTTCATGGTCAACTGCTAGTTTTTCGCGAACCGATTGCCCAACAAGACCACTCATCCCGGTGACTAAAATCCTGCTCATTTTGCGGACTCCACGACATCCCATCGTTTGGCACTATCTTAGGATCGGTTGACTTCAATCACCAGTTGCCAGTTTAATCGCGTCTCTTCTCACCCACCTCAGACAGGATACCCCATGGCTATTGGCATGATCGCTCGCATCAAGATTCAGGAAGGCAAGAACGACGAGTTCGAAGCGGTTTTCAAAAAGCTCGAAGCCGCGGTTGCAGAGAACGAAGATGGCTGCAACTTCTATTCATGTCATCGCACTGAGGACCCCAACGTGTATGTGGTTCTTGAACAATATAAAGACGGCGATGCGATGGCTGCGCATGGCAAGTCCGATCACTTCCGCACCTTTGGGCGTGAGATGGGTGCTTTCATGGACGGTCGTCCTGACCTTGAACAACTCACCAGCATCAGCTGATCACAAAATCTGAAACTGGCAGTGCAACCGCGCTGCCAGCTAATCAGTCAACGCTTTATAGAGCATCGGCAATGACTGATCCATCCGGTAGTCTACACCGGTGTGGCTGTCCGGGAATTCCTCGTAATGATGCTCGATCGCAAGTTCATTCAGGCGACGGGTCAGCCGCCGAGCCCCAAATACCAGATTGTACTGATCGTGACTGCCACAATCGATGTACACACATTTCAGTGTTTTCAGGTTCTTTTGGACCGTTGGATGCTCAATGAGTTGTAAGGGATCCCACTCAAGCCAGGCATCCCATCGCTCAGGAATCAGCTCACAGGTGTCCTTCGTGACCGGTAGTCTCAGTCCATAAGGTGCTTGTGGATCAGGATCGTAGGAGGCCGCCATGGCGATGATCATCAGCATATGAAAGTCGCCGCCGCCCATCTTTTTGTCGGTTTTTATCTTGTCGATAAATTTGCCGGTATCACCACCAAATCGCGCGAGGTGCATCAGGACCTTTGGCATTTCATTCAGGTAACACACCTCAAATCCCATATCTCCCGAGTGACATGCAATGCCACCCCAGTGTTCAGCGTGTTTCATGCCGTGCAGAATAGAACCATAACCGCCGCTGGATTTGCCAAATAACGCACGATTTACGGCCCCTTTGCGAATACGGTAGTGATTTTCGAGGGCAGGTGCCATTTCCAGCGTGAGGAAATCCGCCCAGTAGCCCATGGCAGATGAATTTACATATTGATTGCCGCCCAGCGACGTAAAGCAATCTGGAAAGGCTAAGATGACCTTACCCATTTTGCCTTCGGTAATCAGGCGGTCGACGCGCTGCGGAAGACTCTCACCAAACGCTTTCCACGACAGATGCCCAAAGCCGCTGCTGGTAAAGCCAACAATGTCGACAAACAGTGGATAGTCCTCATCTGTATCGTCGTAGCCTTCCGGCAGATACACCGCCACATCACGAGTACTGGGGTCGCCCAACACATTGCATTTCAGCGCTTCGGATTCAATACGAAAAGTCTCGATGCGTCCTTTCGGTTGGTCAAAGGGATGTTGTGGCACGGTTAAAACTCCAAGGACTTTCACACAGACTGTGCCTGAAACGGTATCAGGATGTCACCTGCCATAATCGGCGCGACTCAACCAATCTCACGTTTCAGTACCGCTGTACCATCGGCGAAAAAGCCCTTGTTACTGTTCTTCTCCGGAGGGCTTGCCAACAGCATTTGGAACCCGGGTTTCTGCGCATCCCTGCAGGCTTCACTGGCATACACACGAATACGATCTCGAATCACAACGGCCTGGTCGAGATTGGCAGCCGCCCGTTTAGCAACCAGGGTAGGATTGTGTTGTAGTAAGATCAGAACCTCCGTGCCAAGCCCAATCGTCTGCGTTCCAACACCGACGAAAGACAACATTATGAGTGCCTCCATGATTGGCATCTGAGGTGGATATCGGGGCGCGGGACGTGAATCCGTGACATACCCCATCACGACGTGATCAAACATATCTAGCTGATCAAAACCGAGGTCTTCAACAGACTTGGCCAGCCGAAGGACCCTGACGGATCGTTGCGGACACAAGGCAATTGCCGCACACTAACAACTACACGCCTGCACATTGCTTGTTCAGAGGAGATTACCATTACCAAAGTACTCGCCGAACGCCTGCATGCAACGGGGGTTGCTGATGAACTCACTGATCTAACAAAACGAGAGCTCCTGGCGGGCATTGCGACCGTACTACTTCAGGATAACGAAGTGGTCGATGAGTCTTTTTATGGTTTTTCGGACATCGAGAGCCGAACCCCTGTCCGCCGCGACACCATCCATCGTATCTTTTCAAACACCAAGATCATTACGTCAGTAGCAATGCTCATGCTTTACGAGGACGGCAAGTACCAGTTAGATGATCCACTCGTGAAATACCTGCCAGCACTGGACAACCTCAAGGTTCTGAAAACGGGTGCTACCGACGTCAACGACACCGAAGCACTGGCCACGCCACCAACCATTAGGCAGGCATTTACGCATACAGCGGGCTTTTCCTATGGAACGTTCCAGGAGTCGCTCGTTGACCGACTGTTCATGGAGACCGGCGTCCAGGACCGGAATGGTACGCTCGAAGAAATGATCGACAAACTCGCCGGAATTCCTTTGGCACGACAGCCTGGTATGCGCTGGCAATACAGCATCGCGACCGACATCCTGGCACGGCTCGTTGAGGTGATGTCCGGCGACACATTCGCAGACTTTCTGTCAACGCGCCTCTTTCAGCCGCTTGGCATGACCGACACGGGCTTCCACATCAACGACGATCAGGTCGATCGTCTAGCAACCCTCTACGCTCCCGTCAACATGATGGATGAATCAAAGGGTCTAAAACCAATGTCAGGTGATCGGACGCGGCGAGTTCCAGGGTCAGAGATTACTGCAACAGGAAACGATCGATCTGATGACGGACAATCACCTCGCGGATGGGCTCACCGTACACCTACCGGGTGGGATGATGCAGGACCATATGTTCGGTTTAGGTGTCGCGTTGAAATCATCGCCCTCACCGGGAGAACCTGACGGTGCCGTCGGTGAGTTTCACTGGGCAGGGATCGCCGGAACGCATGCCTGGATCAATCGTCATTACGGCATAGCCGGGCTCGCGTTCACGCAACGAATGCCAGGCTTCTTCCATGCGTTCAACCAGACTTTCAAACGGCGGGCGTATGAGGCTATCTCATGATCAGTGAAGATGTAGTTTTCGACAGATTCATGGCCGATCTCGACGCGCAGATTGAGGTCCTTTCAAGCATCGCCGGAGATAACCGAATACTGACAGAACAATTAAGGCTTCTGCTCGAATCCCGTGAACTGGTCTATCAGCAAGCCAAGGAGATTGAGCGACTGGTGGAATTGCTTGATCCAGATATCGACGATCAGGGACTGACGATTGTCGATCGTTCTGAACTTTCCCAGGACCTGTATTCATCCTAAGGAGCGGAGCAGAGCCTGCCCTGACGAGCGAAGCGACGTGAGGTATCCAATCTCCCGGCAGCAGCTCACTAAGATCTCATCCCAACTCGGCCGCGCACCTTGCTCGATGACGCGATGTATGTGTGCGCGTTCGACAAGATAGTTATTCAATGCGTAGTGAAACATACATCGGTTGTTCCACATCGCGACAGAGCCCTGCCGCCACGCAAACGTCGTGATGAACTACTCCTGTGCCAGCAGATCGGTCAGGTTCAGATGGACCCGTAGCCACTATAGCAATGGCATCTCTTTATCGGACATCAACCTCATGAGTTTCGCAATTCACCTTAAACTTCACCGAAACATCTCGGTCGTTCATTTTGGTAATATGCCCTTAGATCAAAGTCAGGCAAGCTTCCAGTCCACTGGTCTGCTGTAGTCAAGACCACAACCTAAAAAACCCGTATGTTGCTCTCTATCCCCACCATTGACCTGTCCGCACCGGCAGAGGTTTCAGCCGCGGCCATTGCTGAAGCAAGCGGTAAGTGGGGGTTTTTTCAGGTCGTCAACCATGGATTACCCCTGGAGAAGCGGCGTCGCTTCATGTCGCAGATGATCGCTTTCTTTGGTATCACCCCTTCAGAAAAACAGCTGGTGCGTCGAAGCATGAACAACGCGATGGGTTTCTATGACAACGAACTCACCAAGAACACCCGCGACTGGAAAGAGATTTTTGATCTGGGTAGTGATCTCCGTGATCCTGATCACCCGGCCACATCACAATGGCCCGCCGCACTACCTGAATTCAAGCAGGCAATGCTAGATTGGTTTTTCGCCTGTGAAACACTTGCGTTGACCATTCTCGCCGCGCTTTGTCGCGAGCTGAAACAGCCCGAAGATGCGCTAGTTGGCTCATTCCTTCCAAGAAATACCAGTTTTTTGCGTTTGAACTACTATCCCCCGTGCGACCAGACCGGAATCTACGGCGAAAACCCGAAAGTCCTGGGTATCAATCGCCATACCGATGCGGGTGCTTTGACAGTTCTCGTTCAGGATGAGGTCCCTGCCTTACAGGTGAAACACGCCGGGGGGTGGTCAACCGTGATCCCGGAACCCGGAGGAGCGATTATCAATATTGGTGACATGCTGCAGGTGTGGTCCAACGATCGATATCTCGCTGCGGAACATCGTGTGCTCGCTAACCCAAAGGCGGCTCGGTATTCCGCACCCTACTTCCTCAACCCCGCAACCTCAGCGGCAGTCCATCCTTTGACGTCCCCCGCGCGTTACCACAGTATTAATTGGGGTGAATATCGGCGCGCCCGAGCAGACGGCGACTATGGCGATTTCGGTGAGGAAATCCAGATCAGTCAGTTTCGTTGCTGATTTACCTTCAATTTGGCGGTAGCTGAGCATCAACTCAACCGAGTGTGGTTCCAAATAGACCTGTCGCTCAACATAGGATTTTGGGGAACACGTCAGTAAGTACTTGAGCAGCGTCAACGGCACAATTAGGGGGCCCACAAATACCGGTGACTCTTATGGTGCCATCAAAACGAACTTGCTCGCCATACAGACACGACGAGATGCCAAGAGTCGGCGCGTCGTCTATCATTTCTGATCTAACAATTGTCTATGTCGCATAAGATTGGAAGCAATCAGTTTAACAACGTCCATACATATAATAAGGCTGGGCCCTTAAAAATTGAGCCGGTGGTCAATCAGGCTGGCTGACAGGACATATTTGCGTGACGGCACTATGAAAACCCTACTTAAATTCGAAGCAGACTGCTGCGGAGTCTGACAGCGGCTGAAAGCATTCGACAACCACTGTTTGGCTGATCACCCTGAATTCACCCTCGATACCGTCGATGTCGATCGTCCCGAGAGAACGGACCTTGTTCAAGATACTCTGCCAGCATCACAATTGGACGCGTTCCTCGGCCAATCGTCAATCGATGGCAGGTAGCTGGATCGCCCGTTCAATCATAATGGGTGACTCCGGCAGATCGTCAAACGTCTCGGTGGTCCGGGTCGGCAACGCCTCTATGCGATGGACAACCTCCCTACCCCGGATAACCATCCCAAACACCGCATAGCCGAATGTGCGACAGGTGCTTGGGCGATATAGTCCTCGTGCCTCCGCCTTCGCTTGCCGCACCTCATCCTCGCGGGTACAGCTTGATGTGGAATGATCCAGCGAGGGGTTGTCACCCGTGTTGATAAAAAATTGCCTGCTGGCACTGTCAATGATGTCCTCGCGAGCGAACGCTACCGTACCAATACTATTTTTAATACCGTTATCAGCTTCGTTACGAATAGGTTCGGGCTCCGGCAATGCCTCCTGCAGGGCGTTGTAGCCACCGGTTTGAATGATAAATCCCGGAATCACACGATGAAAGAGATTGCCGTTGTACTGGCCAGCTTCGACCTGTTCCAAGAATCGAGCGACTGACTGTGGCGCCTGGTCTACAAACAAACGAATATCGATATCACCATGGGTGGTCTGCAGCCTCACAGCCGGATCACCGGCGTACAACCAGGGCGTCATGCTGAGTAGCGGCAACATCAAGCAGACATACCACCAATCCGAAAAGGTCCGTCTTCGTAAAACGATCGTATTCTGTTCGTGGGCCATTTAGTTAGACATCAAGACTTGATCTTGGTCTGATCGACTCCTCACTATAAATGCTCCTCGACACGAAGAAAAAGCATGAGCGAAGATTTGAGTACATTTCGAACGGAAGCCCGCGAGTGGCTGGAGGCCAACTGCCCTCCCGGTGCCCGTGGACCAGGGACCGTGCCCTGGGGTAGTCAGAAAATTGAACTCTCCACAGACAACCAACGGTGGTTGAAATTAATGGCGGAGAAAGGTTGGACCGTGCCAACCTGGCCCAGCGAATATGGCGGCGCGGGGGTGAGTAAAGCGGCGTATCTTGTCATACAGGAAGAAATGGCGCGCATCGGAGCCAGGGCGCCACTCACAGGTCGTGGAATCAATTACATTGGCCCCACCATCCTGGAATTCGGCACGGAGCACCAGAAACGGAAATGGCTGCCACGCCTGGCTCGAGGTGAAGGCGGCTGGTGCATGGGCTACAGTGAACCTGAAGCCGGTTCAGACCTCGCGAATCTGCAACTTCGCTGTGAAGACGAAGGGGATCACTATCGTTTGAACGGCATGAAGATCTGGACCTCTGACGGTCGCCAAGGCGACTGGATCTTTGTCCTGGCACGGACGGATCGCAATAAACCTAAACATGAAGGTATCAGCTTGGTACTCGTGAATATGGACCAACCCGGCGTGCGGGTTCGCCCCATCTCTCTGATCAATGGTCAATCGCCATTTTGTGAGACCTTCTTTGAGGATGCCATTGCTGACAAAGAAGACCTGATCGGTCCTGTTAATGGAGGCTGGGCAGTGGGTAAACGGCTACTTCAACACGAACGATCCGTGCATGGTGGAGTGAATACCGCCGGCGCGCAGGTAGAAACAGAAACAGACTCTCTGG
>CAJWYI010000104.1 GCA_913049815.1 uncultured Gammaproteobacteria bacterium | reverse complement strand
ACTGTGTACCTTGGCATTACCACCCTCCGCAAACAGGTTGACCCCGACACTCCCTTTAGAAGGGTAGATGATGCGCGCCACAGCCTGACGCTGATTAGCGAAAACCTCCACGACTGACTTGTCGATAAAGACTCGCAATTTCAGACTTTCACCAGGACGTAAGCGTAAGGGCCCCGCATCTACGTTTTCTGACTTTTCGACACTACCCGATCGGCGCGCATCCAGGCGAATCACACCTGCAGATGCATCGTAACCAATCACGGTTTCTTCTACGTTTGCAGCGTTTTTAGAAGCAACCCCAACCTTGACGCCAAAATAGCGAGCTTCACCACTCTCGACATCGAGGTAAATCTCAAGACTGTCGCCACTGACTTCCGGAATCGCTCTATCTCGGTCAGCTGGGACGGTCAAACCTGACAAAAGGGTATGGTTGATATGATCGAAGAGGACGATATCCGCTTCTGGTCCACCGCCTACGAGGGTGACGCGATGGACAAGGGCTGGATCAGAAAGATCCGTCGAAACTATGGCATTTGGGTCGGGATCGGGAGAGCGCTTGTCTTCAATGCCAAGATACCCAGGCTCGCCGATCGACGTGTGCGTAAAGCATTGACCCTGTCGTTCGCCTTCGAGTGGTACAACCAAAAGCTCTACCACGGTGAACGCATTCGCGCGACCAGCTTCTGGCCCAATACGATTCTCTCCCAAGATGGGTTGCCGAGCGAACGGGAACTGACACTTCTGGAACCTTATCGTGATGACCTGCCGCCAGAGCTCTTCGAGCAGCCTTTCGGTTTTCCACCTGCATCCAACGATAGTGAACATCGGGAGAACCTCCTACAAGCAAGAGATCTACTTGCCGAAGCCGGATGGCATATCGAAGAGGGGGTGCTTCGGAACTCAGAAGGCGAAGCCTTCACCCTAGAATTTGTAACCCAGGACCCTGGCAACCAACGCATCCTGCTGCCCTGGTTCTGGACACTTGAGCGTCTGGGTATCCAAGCGACCATGCGGCTCGTGGACATCAGTCTATTCGTCAACAGGATTCGCTACCATGAGTATGAGGCACTCATTCAAACCCACGACTTCCTGATGCCGCCCACCTTGGAGGTGCGCGCAAACTTTCACTCGACGGCCGCCGGAGCCATCAATTCTCGTAACTACATGCACGTGAACATGCCTGTCATTGACCATCTCATCGAGAAGTCAGAACGGGCAGAAACAATGAAGGAACTGATCGCCGCGTGTCGTGCGCTCGACAGGGTTGTAATGTGGCAGCACTACATGATTCCGGTATATGCGTATGACGCGCGCCGTACATTGCATTGGGATCGATTTGGGCGACCTCCCCATCCAAAATACCGACCCGCATATCCCGATGGTTGGTGGTTTGACGCCGAGAAAGCAGAGAGGATTCGGCTAAACTAGTTGCGATAGATCACCAGTGTATGTTTCGACGATCCAGTAGTGCACTTTATGAAATCTCGCCTCGACCATTTGAAAATGGACCACCATGTTCCGGATTGAGATCCATGAATAACCCGAGACGCCGTACCCAATGGTTTACTGCCGTTGGCACTGTCTCAGTTGCAGTTGGTCTATCAGTCTTCGCTATACGTTTGACTCATGAGGGACCGTACGCCATGCCACACGGAGGTGCTTTCATCGGCGGATTGGCCGCATTGCTGCTGGGCGGCTTGCTTATCTTGTCGTCGAAACCGAACTGGATGAACTGGTGCATTCTCGTTCTCCTCCCTGTTGCCTGGTCACCAGCTGCCTACTCCATCCTGGGCGAGTCAGAGGAAGTCATCTCCCTCTACGCATTTGATCAAGACAACAACCGGGTTGACCTCAGACTCTGGATCGTTGAATGGGATGATGGCTCTTGGGTGGGAATGGGAAGAGGAAAGGCGATCAGTCACAGTTTGGATGGCGCACAACTGGAAGTGTTGCGGTTCGGTGACATCCAGTGTGTGACACCGACACTTCATGAGGATCGCGCAACGGTTAGCATGATCCACCAAATGAAAGTTGAGAAATATAAGGTGGCTCAGATTGCTGGCGCGCTGGGGATGTACCCACTCAAGGCAACGGACTCCATGGTCGCGCTAAGGCTCGATCCTTGTAGCGAAGGAGAAGTCCCGGATACCTAAGCACTTGCCTCATGTGTCGCGAGATCAAACGCGGCGGCCATTAATGCCCGCGTATAGTCGGTCTCCGGCGATTCAAACAATTGCTCAGAGGGGCCATGCTCCACAATAATGCCGTCTTTCATCACCACCAGTTCATGAGCCAAAGCCTTCACCACTTTCAGGTCATGACTGATAAACAGGTAGGCCAACTGGTAGCGCCGCTGCAGATCGCGCAGAAGATCCACCACCTGTGCCTGGACAGAAAGATCCAGTGCTGATGTCGGTTCATCGAGCACGATCATTCGAGGTTTGAGAATGATGGCACGCGCAATGGCAATACGTTGTCGTTGTCCCCCAGAAAACTCATGCGGATAGCGATCCTGGGCTTCTGGATCCAATCCAACCTCAACCAGTGAGGCGCTCACGGCTTGTCGACGTTCAACCGACGATAACCCTGGTTGATGAATTTTGAGTCCCGCCTCGATGATCTGATTCACTGATAGTCGTGGTGGCAGACTGCCATAGGGATCCTGGAAAACGATCTGAATCTGATCTCGATAGTAGCGCAGCGCCCTCAACTTCATGCCTTGAAGTTCCGTACCACCCAACATGATGCTGCCTTCGCTACTGATCAAACGAATGAGCGCCATCGCAAGGGTTGTCTTGCCAGAACCGGATTCACCGACAATGCCCAGCGTCTGGCCTTCACGAATTGCAACACTCACCTGGTTCACCGCGGTCAATATGGATTTTTTCGCAAAAAATCCTTTCGAGAGGTTGAACTCCACTTTCAGGTCCGTCGCGCGCATCGTGACAGGGGCATCAACGTTGGTGGGTACAGGGTCACCACTCGGTTCGGCCGCAAGTAGTACCTTTGTGTATTCGTGCTGTGGTCTGTCAAAGATATCGTCGGCACTGCCCTGCTCAACCATGTCACCGTTTGTCATGACACACACACGATCCGCCATCTTGCGCACGACACCCAGATCATGAGTAATGAGCAACAGCGCCATATTGAGCCGTGCCTTCAGATCGTCAAGCAGTTCCAGAATCTGCGCCTGAATCGTGACATCGAGTGCCGTTGTCGGTTCGTCTGCGATCAGCAGGTCTGGTTCGTTAGCCAGCGCCATCGCAATCATGACCCGCTGACGTTGACCACCGGAAAGTTCATGGGGATAAGAACGAAGGCGTTCTTCCGGACGCGGAAGTCCTACGAGAGTCAGCAGTTCGAGGGTACGTTCACGGGCTTCGATCAGCCCCATTCCGCGGTGCACGTAAAGCACTTCAGCAATCTGCTTTTCAATATGATGTAACGGGTTCAAGGACGTCATCGGCTCCTGGAACACCATGCCTACACGATCACCACGGATCTTCAGCATGTCGTCTTCCTCGGCGCCCACGACCTCTTGTCCATCCACGAGAATGGAGCCCGTGGGATGGCTTGCATACTGATAGGGTAGTAGTTGCATCACCGACAACGCCGTCACGGATTTACCAGAACCGGATTCACCGACAATCGCAACGGTTTCCCCACGATCGATGCTGAAACTGACGTCGCGGACTACCTTGTTTCCTCGAAACGCGATCGAAAGGCTATCGACTTCCAGAATACGATCGCTCATGCAACTGACCGCCTGGGATCAAAGGCATCACGTACAGCCTCTCCCACAAACACAAGTAACGTCAGCATGATCGCCAACGTAAAGAAGCCGGACAGTCCAAGCCATGGTGCCTGGATGTTCGCCTTGCCCTGCGCCAACAATTCACCAAGCGATGGATAGCCCGCAGGCAAACCAAACCCAAGAAAATCTAACGACGTCAGTGTGGTGATCGAACCATTTAGCAGAAATGGCAGAAACGTCAGCGTCGCCACCATCGCGTTCGGCAACACATACTTCACCATGATCACCGAGTCAGTCTCCCCGAGCGCCCTCGCCGCATTTACATAGTCGAAGTTTCGGGTCCTCAGGAACTCAGCACGAACTACAGCGACCAGCGACATCCAGTTGAACAGCAACAACAAAGCGAGCAGCACGTATGGGTTCGGCTCGATCATGCTGGTCAGAATAATGATCAAGAAGAGCACGGGCAGCCCAGCCCAGATCTCCACTAGGCGCTGACCAATCAGGTCGACAAGTCCACCAAAATAGCCCTGGGTTGCTCCGATCGCAATGCCAATGATGCTGGAGAAAAATGTCAGCGCCAGACCAAACAGGATTGACAGGCGAAATCCGTAAATGATCCGCGCAGTAACATCCCGTCCGATATCATCCGTTCCAAGCCAATGACGTGCACCCGGCGCTTCCGGGACTGGCCCTTCGGTGTACAGATCAATCGTGTCGTAGCTGAATGGAATCAACGGCCAGATCATCCAGCCGTCACCCACCGCAATGAGTTGCTGCACCGCAGGGCTTGTATAGCGTGCTTCAGTTTCAAACACTCCACCAAATTCTGTTTCCGGGTATTCCACCAGAACCGGCACAAAGAGGTTCCCATCGAAGCCCATCAACAACGGTTTGTCATTGGCGATGAATTCCGCAAAAAACGACAACACCATCATGATGCTGATGGCCCACAAGCTGTAGTAACCACGTTTGTTGGCCTTGAAGTTGGCCCAGCGCCGTTTCGTCAGTGGAGACAACTGCCGGCGTGGGGCCGAATCATTGATGACAAAGCCATCTGTCGGTTGAACGGTTGTCGTACTCATCAGGTTTCCCGCGTCTCAAAATCGATACGGGGGTCAACCAGCGTGTATGTGATGTCGCCGATCAAAGTGAGCAATAGACCCAGGAAGGTAAAACAGAACAACGTGCCGAACATGATGGGATAGTCGCGGCGCAACACCGCTTCGAACCCCAGCAAACCCAGACCGTCCAGAGAGAAAATCACCTCAATCAGCAAAGCACCGGTAAACAACACACCGATGAGTGCTGCGGGAAACCCGGCGATCACAATCAGCATCGCGTTACGGAAGACGTGACCGTACAAAACACGCTTCTGATTGATGCCCTTTGCCCGGGCTGTCAGTACGTACTGTTTCGATATTTCATCGAGAAATGAGTTCTTAGTGAGCATCGTCAGGGTCGCGAAACCACCAATGGTGAGCGCCGCAACCGGTAATGCAAGATGCCAGAAATAATCACCGACCTTCGCTAACGGTGACATCGTGTCCCAATCATTGGACGTCAACCCCTTCAGCGGAAAGATGTCGAGATAGGAGCCTCCTGCAAAGAGCACAATCATGAAGACCGCAAACAGAAAACTTGGCACGGCATACCCGACAAATATTACGCCACTGGTCCAGGCATCGAACCGTGTACCGTCATGCACCGCTTTTCGGATACCGAGTGGGATCGACAACAGGTACACCAGCAGCGTCGACCACAATCCGAGAGAGACCGACACGGGCAACCGTTCAATGATGAGGTCGATCACCGGTCTGTTTTGGAAGTAGCTGTCACCCAGATCGAGCGTGAGATAGTCACCCAACATTTTGAGGTAACGTTCGTGTATCGGTTTATCGAACCCGAACTGCTTTTCGATGGCTGCAATCAGTTCTGGATCGAGACCCTGTGCACCAGCATACTGAGTCGCTTCCATCTGGGGCGTCTGTACCGCAGATTGCGCGCCAGCGACGCGGGACGCGGCGCTACCTGTGTCCTGGCCTGTGAGGGTCGCGATCATCTGATCCACAGGCCCGCCCGGAGCCAGCTGAACGATAAAAAAGTTGAGGGTAATGATCCCGATCAGTGTCGGGAAGATTAGCAACAACCGGCGTGTGATGTATCTCGCCATGGGTGTGGACTATGCTATGACAACAACGGTCTGGCAAATCATTCGCAACGACTCAGCCTATCAGATGTTTGTATTCACCCATTTCATAGCCAGACGCCTTGCGACGATGGCAGTTCCATGTTCGACTCCTTACTACATCCGAACCACCAAGAACTGTTATGGAACTGGCAGAGGTACAACGCGACATCGAGGCCGATGGTTATAGCATCGTACGCGGTTTTGTCGATAGTGCGCGCGTTGAAGAACTCCGCGTACTGTGCGAACGACTGAAAGTATCCTCGGAGATCCCTGCGACAAAGGAGCACCCCGCGCAAACGATCTTGCGTGTCCCCGACATCATGACAAGGACGCGCGAACTCGACAGCCTCGTAACAGACACCCGATTGCTCGATGCTTTTCGAATGGTGATAGGCGCTTCAAACCGATGGGGAATCACCCTGTCGGATGTCAGCGTAAAGTATCTGGATCCTGGCCGAGGTCGGCGCGCACTGCACCGCGATGATGACCTCTACCTGCAGCTCTCGCGGGAGCACCCGTTCACATCCAATGCGCTATTAGCGCTAGATCCTTTTGACGAACCGGTTGGGGCAACAACGGTTGTTCCGGGATCGCATAAATGGGAACAACCAATCGATGCAGACCATGATTGTATTTCGGTAGAAATGGATCCCGGCGATCTACTCTTGCTCTCGGGACGTGTCTGGCATGGACACGGCCCCAATACGACCAAAGATCGCATCCGCCGGGCATTCAATGTATATGTCTGCGCGGGTTGGCTGGTGCCCGGAACCAACTACGAGCAAGTGATTTCCCCTGAGACCTATGCCTGTCTTGCCACCACATTGAAGGAACTCATAAGGGTTGGACTCGACCCGGAAAAGTACTGAAAACCGATCATGATAGTACACAACGTCAATTTCTAAACAAACCATGTTACAGGTTGCTGATAGCAGAGATATTGTTTCCACGTGCGAAGACAAGAGCCATCTTGTTGCCTTCGACGACGTGATGCTCAGCTATCTCTCGTCCAAAGTAGACACCATGTCCAAACTCAAAACGCTGACCACCACCAGTAACATGCCGATGGCACACTGTCTCACCGGGTACATGATGAAGATGGCCAGTGATCCTCGCTCGAATCCTGCCGTCGAGTCCTCGCTTAAAACACTCGGTGAGTTGACCTTGAACCAACGCGAGGCACAACACAGGGATGTCCTGTCATTGTGGGCACAAGAGAAGGACACGGACGCACTCACAAAACTCGAAGCGCTGCTCGATGACTACCCAGAGGATATGCTCGCCCTCCGGATCGCTCATCATCTCCACTTCTATATGGGGAATTCCAATTCCCTCTGTGAATCAGTCAGAAAGCGACTCCCATTCTGGTCCAAGGATGATCCATTGTATGGTTTCCTTCTCGGTATGCTGGCGTTTGGACTCGAGGAGTCCGGCGAATACCGCGATGCGGAACACGCAGGTCGCGATGCTTGTGAACGTAATCCCGATGACCTGTGGGCTGCGCACGCGGTGATGCATGTCATGCAGATGAATGGTCGCTGGGTAGATGGTGTGCAGTTTGCGAATGACGTGTTGAGCGGATGGTCCGGCACCAATAACTTCGTCTACCACTTGCACTGGCACAAGGCTCTGTTGCAGATCGGGCGACGGGACTATGACGCGGCTCTCGCCATCTACGATGCACACCTCGCTCGCGTCCTGTCCGATGACTTCTACCTAGATGCGTGTAATGCCGCATCGCTGTTATGGCGACTGCAACTCGCAGGTATGGACGTCGGCCAGCGGTGGCTAACACTCGCAGAGCATTTCAACCATCGGTGTGCTGACCAGGAACTCGTATTTGCATCACTGCACTATCTGATGGCTCCGGCACAGATCGGTGATGAGGGGACGATAGACGCCGCCTTGGAATCTTTCGAAAGCTGGTCATCTAGTGCTTCCAGCCAAGGACAAGTCGCAGCCAAGATCGGCCGCGATCTAGCCTACGCCCTGGTACAGACCGCCCGCGGTGACGAACGCGGTCCAGAAACCATCAAACGACTCCGACGAGCCTTACCTGCGATCGGCGGAAGCTGGGCACAGCGCGAATTGTTCAAGCAACTGACAGGAACACCCGTCAGGTTTGCCTAGGCCATCTAAGCGAGATCACCCTTAGTGGTCGCCTTGTCACCTAGCGCACC
The DNA here is from genome assembly GCA_913049815.1 of uncultured Gammaproteobacteria bacterium. Lineage (GTDB taxonomy): Bacteria > Pseudomonadota > Gammaproteobacteria > Pseudomonadales > Azotimanducaceae > UBA7451. The sequence goes on along the minus strand of CAJWYI010000104.1, from coordinate 1,872 downwards.
AACGTCCATATGGGTGAGACCAAACTGATCGACAATATCGAACGCCTCGCTGGTTTTCCCCTGCAGGTCATCGGGACGATGCGCGTCCGCGTTCACAATCACTTGGACATCATAATCCGTAGCCAGCTCCCAAAAAGGCAGCCAGGGGTATAGCGGGAAAGGATTCGAAGCAGGCTTCGCCGCTTGTTTGCGAATACCCAGTGCGTTGACTTCTAGACCAACACCAAATTCCGCTGCTGCAGCCAACATATCGCGTGAGGCTGCCGCACAGTTTTCATCCCACTTGGCGTAACAGTTTCCGAACAGGTCCGGGTGGGCAATAAAATCGAACAAACGCGTTTCCATCATTTTGACGTTGTAGTTAGCAAACTCAACCAACGCTTTGGCCGAATTGGTGCCGCCATAGGTCCCTACCCACTCATTCTTTTCGTCAAGGAACAAGTGAGCGGCACCGATCAGGTAATCAAACTCATACGCGCCCAGCAATTCATCCTCGTACCAGTTCCGATGTTCGGGCACATATTCGCACTCCATACCCTTCACAATACGCAATTGTGGGAACTGTTCGCGCGCACGATCAATAGCACCTACGTACTCTGGTAGATCAACGTAGTGCATCCGACCCGCCAGCCAACGATCATCCGGCATGGCTGAATGGTCCGATACGCCCAATGTCTCCATTTCGTAAGCAATAGCTCGCTCACAGTAGTCCGCAACATCGCCTTTGGCGTGTTTGCAGCGGTACGTGTGCGTATGAAAGTTGTGCTTAAAGTCGCTGTCCTGCATATCATCTAGACCTCGATGGTCACTGCAGTCTAGCATCAACGATCGCCTATCTCGCTATTCGCCGACTAGTGGTTCGAGATGTATCGATGCCGACTTTTTGACGTTCGATTGCTTGATCACAAATAACGTCTATCGTGCGACCACACACATAAGCAAAAGATGGAGGCCCTATGATGGCTAAGATCGACAATGAAGGCACAGTCACGCGTGACGCCGCACCGATGGTCCGTAATGTATCCAGATCCGCAGATGCTAGTGCTTGCATGAACTGATTCATAATCTATTGGTCAGGTGATAGGTTTGTCGGGGACATACCCTCATCATCGACACGCGTTCTAAGCCAATTTCAAGCAATAGTCGTACAACTGGGACCGTATCGTTTCTAATTCATCCAGGTATTGACGCTAGGGTCCTCGAACGTCCGACTGAAAATGAAACCCATCCTTTCTTTCACTCATGGCAGTCACTTTTCTGGAAGTTCATACACAAGACGAGCGAGCGTGGCCTGAGCATACCTGGTATCAGAATTTTTTTGCTAACCGTTTGGTTTTTGCTGAGACTACACCAACCAGACCTCTCGGTTGTTGGATCGTCCAATACGTCGCGACAGCTTCATGTCCAGCAGCGGTGACATGTCACAGGCATCCAGCAGTTCTCTCACCTGTCTTCTATCATCTGACTCAAGTGTCTCAAACGCGTACTGCATGCGTTCCAACATGTAGAAACGGAACGGCTGTGACATCGCGGTCATGGTCCGACCTTTGACATCGAAACGTGCAGCTTCGCCGACACCACGTTCGCAAGCGGTGCCGGGCTCGAGGTCCGACTGATCCACAAGCCACCGATTGATGCACTCACCTGCGGCCCTAGTCTCTGGTACGAAATCGATCGCCAAATGTTTTAGCACCTCAATGAGTGTCTTCGGCACCTCATCATCGGGAAGAAAAGCCTCTGGATAGCCGTGATACTCGCCGATGTCAGAGTCCCGGCGATTCATTCGTTCAACCCATCGGTACAGGTGAATGGCCAGTTTGACCATAAGCGATAGCGGTACCGGATCGCGACCAAGGTGTCCGAACAATGGCG
>CAJWYI010000103.1 GCA_913049815.1 uncultured Gammaproteobacteria bacterium | reverse complement strand
CCAAAACTCTTCCTAGTTATAGTAATCGTATTACACATGATTTGTATTCTTATTTATGAAAAGGCCTTGCCCCGGCGCTTTCGACAGCAGTCAATATTTCCTATGCGTTATCTAGCAGTCCAACTCGATCTAGGTCGTGTCTATCTCGCTCGCATGCTGAGCGAGATTCTCGCCAGCGGCGAAAATCTCACTATACGACACCTTTTTCTGTTGCAGACATGTTGAATTAAGGACCAAAAGATCAGATCAGACATTACGAGACAAGGACTCTTTCGCATGTGGTCTTTCTCATAGTCTTCTCGATAATCCGTGTTTTTTTCGGTAAGCGTTGCAATCTCGCCTCCGATAAAAGCAACAAACTTTTGATCGTATGATTAGGCATTGCTACATTTCTTCTAAATCATTGTTCACAAATTAGACAATATGGAGATGGGGAATTTTGTTTACTCTTAGATCTGCGCAGTCGAGACAGTCCACTAATGCACTGGCACTGCGCATGTACAAACACCCCATGGCTCCTTGAAAAAGCCTTCCCATGGTATGTTTGGCCGATTGATCTTCGCCTTTCTGAAGCTCATGCAATGCGCTTAGTAATAGACATTCATCGTTACTAACGGTTGTCGAGCAAGCGCCATGGATACAGATAGGTCGCATAGCTAGAGTGGCTAACAGAGTCATCATTTCATCAATAACATCCATCGCTTCTGCCATTCCTATGTGCGCACACATAGAGGTGATAGGCCGGTGTGAGCATCCTTGCTGACGGTGGACCACCCACCACCGAATATTCCATAGAACCACCTGATTACCAAAGCCAATATCCCGGACGAGAACCCGAGTGTCGGACCGGTCAAACGGCGTCGGATTGAAATATTGAACAATTTCTTGTTCCGAAGGGTTCTGTACCACGGCGATCGACATCATGCAGTTAATGATAATGATTATCATTTAAAGTATCAAGCTTAGTCTTGCCTGAGATTCTTTCTTGGTGCGGAGCACCTCAAGGGCGCGCTATTGTTCCAACTTTAAAGGCGTCTGCCCGATTGCCTTCTAACAACAACGCGTGAATAGCCTGTAGGGTCTTAGCCATACGTCGGCAATGCTCAAATCAGCATATCTGGCTATCGGCAAACGGACCTGCTTTCTTTAGATCGCGGAGATGCTTGCCCTATTCCTCTTGTCATATCTCCTTGGTTAATGACGCTGCCGCGAATAGCACCTCTTGTCCTAACTTTAAGCGATGCGTTTTGCGATTGGGTTTCGGAGCATTTCAACAGCGAAAAAAAGGGGAAGCAAAGCTTCCCCTTTATCTATCGCCGATTAACGCTTCTTTATTGCGTTAGTCGCGTGCAAAGTCTCGAATAACAGAGCCGGGACGATCCCCCGTGTATGCACCGTTGGCAATCACGACTTTACCTGAGACAAGCGTTGCGTCGTAGCCGCGACTTTTCACAACCAGACGCCCACCATTATGTGGAAAGTCGTTGACATACTCAGGGTGGCAGGACGTCAGATTCGGAAGATCGATCACATTCACGTCGGCAAAGTTGCCTTCTGTCAATGTGCCGCGTTCTTTCAACCCCAGAATCTCTGCAGATTTGCCAGAAATTCTGTGAACTGCTTCCTCAAGCGTGTACACACCACGATCTCGTGTGAGTTCAGCCAGCAGGAAGGTCGGGGAATCAGCATCCGTAAATTGACCAACGTGTGCGCCGGCATCTCCCAGCATGGGAACCACGTAAGGCAGTCTCATGTACTCCCACTGCGCTTCGAGGTTCCCGCCGAACGCCCAGACATTCCAGAGTTCCCGACCTTCTGATTCTAGTAGACGCTCGACATAGAGATCCACAGGATCCTTACCCGCCGCATCCGCTAACTGTTGCAGGCTACGCTTACGATCCAGATCGAAGTCCGGATACTCCTCCATACCAAGCGGGTGTAAACGAGCCGCTGCATCACCGAAGCCACCGTTTTCTTTGGCCTCACTGATCAGTTTCTCTCGCGTGGCGGGGTTACTCAGAGCTTCAACCCTGTCCGCAATCGTTGGCAACTTCATCAGCTCACGCCAGGCCGGCGTGCTGAGGTAAGACTGCTGGGCGAGTCCAAAGAATGAACCGCTTGGGCGCGTATGACAGATTGAATTGATGCGATTACCAACCGCATGATTTCGCTCAAAGAAATCGTTCCAGCGTTGAACGTCCTCAGGACGGCCTGCGCCACCAGAGAAGAGAACCTGACAACCCACTTCAGCGCCCGTCTGGAACATTTCACGTTCTACCTGGAACCGGGTCTGCATATCAGGTGCGACCTGGAACAATCCTCCACGTCCGCCGGCGCGGACAACGGCTTCCTGGATCGCCTGCGTTTCGCGTGGATCAGCCCAGGTCCCTGGGGTCAGTCGACCATCCGGCACCCGGTGCCCTAGAAAACGGGAAGTGGAGAATCCGACTGCGCCTTCCTTCACCGAGTTTTCAACCAGCTCAACAATTCGCGCCAGTTCCTTGTCGTCAGCCTGAACACCTTCGTCACAACTCTTGTCGCCCATCGCTTCGAATCGAATGGCAGAGTGCCCTGCCAGTGCAACGACATTGAGTGTGGGATTCAGAGACTCAACGGTGTTCAGATACTCGCCAAAACTGTTCCAGTTCCATGGAAGGCCATCCATGATCGCGTCAGCGGCAATATCCTCAACGGCCTCCATCAACTCTGCCAGATATCGGGCCTGTCCATCTGCAACCGGCGCGAACGTCACACCGCAGTTACCAATGAGTGCAGTCGTTACGCCATGATATGAGCTGGGGCGCATTTCTGGATCCCAGGCAATCTGTGCATCCAGGTGCGTGTGCAGATCCACAAAGCCGGGCGTGACCACCTTGTCCGTGGCATCAATGGTCTCACCGGCTTGTTCGCCAGACAGGTCACCGATACGCGAAATACGGCCATTGTCGATAGCAACGTCGGCTCGCGTACTCGCAGCTCCCGTGCCGTCCACAACGGTACCGCCGGAAATTATCATCTCGTGTGCCATAGGTCGAAGTCCCCCCATCTGGCTGTTGAATTACATTAAAAAAGAAAAGTGGTGGCGAATTTTCTGGAATTCGCCACTTTATTTTCTCTCATCTGTGAACAAGGCGCTACCACACTGAATCGCGTGCAAAATCAGCGGAATAGGCTCAGACTCTAGGGTCGAAACACTTCCCAGAAAAACGAACTCATACGAGATATTCCAATGCATGATCTGTTGATCAAGGGCGGTACTCTGGTAGACGGTACCGGGAACGCACCTAGGACTGCAGATGTTGCAGTTTCCGATGGTGTGGTCAGCGAGGTGGGTAAAATCAGCGGCAACGCAAAGCGTGTCCTGGATGCAGATGGTCTTCTAGTGACCCCAGGGTTTGTTGACATCCATACACACTATGACGGTCAGGCAACCTGGGATGAGTATCTCACACCTTCTTCGTGGCACGGCGTCACTACCGCGGTGTTCGGTAACTGCAGTGTTGGCTTTGCCCCGGTTCATCCGGACCAGACCGACTATCTGATCAACCTCATGGAAGGTGTCGAGGACATTCCGGGAACCGTTCTCTCAGAAGGCGTATCATTCAACTGGCAATCATTCCCCGAATATCTGGATGCACTGGCGGCAAAACCGCGCGTGATGGATATCGGAGCACAGATGCCGCACGCGGCCCTTAGGTTTTATGTCATGGGTCCGAGGGGTGCCGATCATGAAGAGGTTCCAACCGACCAAGAAGTCGAACAAATGAGCGCCCTGCTCGAAGAGTCACTCCATGCCGGTGCGCTGGGATTCACGACATCGCGCACGACCAAACATCGAGCTGCAGACGGACGTGTAACGCCTTCCCTAAGTTCTGGTGAAAAGGAACTACTGGGTTTGGCATCCGCCATGAAGCGAGCGGGGAAAGGCGTCATCGAAGTGAACTCGGACTTTGGTGAAGGTGAGTTTGAAGCCCTCCGTGCTGCAGCGGAAGTTTCCGGTCGGCCATTGTCGTGTCTGATCGTACAGGTACGAAATGCACCGGAACTGTGGCGCGAGACCATGGCGAATGTCCGAGATGCTCGGGATGCTGGTATCAACTGCAACAGTCAGGTGCACGTCCGTGGGATTGGTATGGTCATGGGACTGGAGACGACCCTCAATCCATTTCGAAACCACCCCGCGTGGCAGAGGTTAGACCATCTATCACCTGAGGCTCGTGCAACTCGCCTATTACAGGACTCGGAGTTGCAGAACATACTGACAACTCAGATACCCGAGGACCGACACACGCGTTGGATCGAAAGTTTGTTTAACGAGATCTACGTACTAGACGAGCAAATGAACTATGAGCCTGACAGCGACAGCGATAGTCTCGCCGTGCATGCCCGGGCGCAGGGTAAACAGCCCTGGCGTCTACTGCTCGAGTGGCTGATGCGTGACGATGGCCGGGGTCACGTCATGTACCCGTTCGAGAACTACTACGGCGGTAACCTGGATGCTATCCGGGAAATGTTGACGGATGACGCATCGATCATTGGTGTTGCCGATGGTGGTGCACATGTCGGCGTCATCTGCGATGCCGCGTCGCCGACGTTTATGTTGACACACTGGGCACGCGATAGACGACGTGGACCGGGTTTACCCCTTGAGTTTCTCGTCCATAAGCACACGCGCGGCAATGCACTCGCGTACGGATTAGGCGACCGCGGACTGATTGCTCCGGGCTACAAGGCCGACATCAATATGATTGATTTCGATAATTTAAGAATCAAGCCTCCTAAAGTACTTTATGACTTACCGGCGGGTGGTCGTCGTCTGGTTCAGGAAGCAGAGGGTTATCATCATATTTTTGTGAGCGGCATAGAAACGCTACAGAACGATACTTTCACCGGTGAGTTGCCAGGACGACTCGTACGAGGCGCGCGCTAACGATCAACGTTGGGTCAAAACCGGGTAGGCAACCTGCATCGCGGAGCCTGGGGTCAGGTTTTTTCGTGGTTTATCTGAAGAAATGTGTTCGTGCTGGCCACAGTTTCTGCATTTCCTTGGCCTTGCTCTTGTCACTAATCGTTAGGAACGACGACATGATTTCATCAGGGAACAGCATGAATTAATACTTGAGCATTGTGAGTTCGGCATGTACACGCGCGTCGCTTCCTCAACGTCCCTCTCGACCGTCTTCCATAGTTAACAGACCTTCTGCACATTCAAGAAACTCGGGATACTGATAGTAGAGCTTCGCTTTCGAAAAAAATGCAAAAAGCGCTTTAGTGCTTCACATGTCGTCCGGGAGTTTTTGCGATCGAATGCAATTACGCACTCAGAACCCATCTTTGCAGGGAAAGGAATACAAAATTCAGAGGCCTTCGATGACGAAACAGTAAAACTTACACTTACGTAATCTTGTGGGATCAGCCAAAAACGTGAAACAGGATCACAGATATACCGTTGTGTGCCGCATGAAGCGCAAGCGGCAGGTACAACGAACCGCCATAGGTCCGCGCGGCGCCCAACAATAGTCCCAGTAGGAAGACGACCGTCATATCCCAATAGTCATACTGTGTGTGAATCGCCGCCCAGAGCACGGCCGTGATGACGATAGCCCCGACATGTCCGAGTAAACTCTGCGCCAGTCCACGATGCAGGAAACCGCGGAAAAACACCTCATCGAAGAGTGGTGCAGCAATGATGATGGCGAGGAGCAACATCCAGAACGGGTCCGCGGTTGAATACACTTCGCTGACGAAAATTGGGGTGTCTTGATCGGTCACCATCGAGAGCAATGTACTAACGGCAAGGAAAATACCCAGAATGCCGAACCAACGGCGCCATTCCACCCAGGGTACCGATTTTAATAGCAGATAGTCGTTAAGGGATGTTCCCGCTTTCAGTCCAATGATCATTACGACCAATGCAGTGCAGACGAGCCCTGTCAAAGTTAGCGATAGCGCGAGCAGGGTACCGTTATATTGAATCTCTCCAGCGATAGATGCGAATTCCTCTTGCGAAATATCACCGTAGACATGTCCCACATAGAACATAGTGGCCAGAAGTTGGAGAAAGATAAAGAATGTCAGAATCCCCAATCCCCAAGCGATCGTAGCAGGTGCACTCCAGGCAACCACAGATTTGGTGTCGTGCGGAACAAATGCTTCTTGTTCGTTCATAAGTGACATCTTCAGTGTCGAATGAAAGTGGGTCAAGACCAGTTCGGTTGCAAAAAATGCCTCGATGGACGACATTGGTGCGATGCAAATGATCGACGTTCAGGTTCACGCCTATGAGCGGAACCATCCGAGAAGACCCTGGCAGGGAACACTTTCAGGGCCCGATGAAATGACGGGGGAGCAAATGGTCATGGCGTTCGATCATGAAGGAGTTGGCGGTGCCATTTTGGTATCCCCCTACTCATTCTATCGGTACGACCCGGATTACGCGCTCCAGGTGTACCAGCACTACCCTGACCGGTTTCGTCTGGTGAAACCGTTCGATCCGACACTCGATGACATTGAAGAGGATATACAGGCTTGGGCAGCCCAAGATGGTGTCGTCGGTGGTCGAGTGATGTTGTCTCCCCCACTTGGTGATCCGTACGCACCAGGCATCGGCCGCATCCTCGAAGGTTGTCGCCGCGCAAACCTGGCGGTCAACCTGCTCTCCTGGCACAAGCCATCAATGATCGGAGATCTGGCAATGCGACATCCTGACGTGCAATTGATCGTAGACCATCTTGGCATCACACAGCCGTTCGAACCACCCGTGCCGGATGAACCGTTTGCAACACTGAAGGACGTTTTGGCGCTGGCGCGGTTCGACAACGTCGCCATTAAGATCAGCGGCGTGTGCACCCTCTCTCAAAGATCGTTTCCCTTTGATGACATCTGGAAACCCGTTCTGAAGACGATCGAAGCCTTTGGACTCGGCCGCTGCATGTGGGGTACGGACTGGACGCGGGCGATCAAACTAGTGAATTTTCACGACGCCGTCGCCGCGTTTCGTGATACGGACAGGTTGTCTGTTGGTGACAAGGAAGCGCTGATGGGCGGATCCCTCAGGAACATCTATCGGTGCCCGGACTTCTGCCTTTGATGACCAGCGTATGAGCCATAAAAAAGTCGGCCTGTGGATCAGAACCACGACCCGTTGTACCTTAGGAAAGACGCGAAGTCACATCGTTGTAATCCTCGGTCTAACGATCCCTCTCTGCCGTAACAATGGTTTTCATTCCATCCCACTCGCTCCAGTGATCACAAAGCTTGTCAATTGAGTACTCGTACGGATTGTAGCCAGCAGGATATTCGAGGAACTCGCCACCGAGGGTCCGATCTGGATGATCACAGACACCCCATCCGATTCGTACGTCTCCTTCATAGGGATTGTCATCCCTTAGACGGCGAATCCGAAACAACACATTCATTCGTGGATCATCTGACATGTTGGGCGTAGCGGTATGTGGCAATGAATGAAGCGCTATGACTGCATCACCCTCCTCCATCAACACCGGTGTCAGTCCCGGCCATGGCCACCCATCCAGTTGTACGTTGTCATCCGGATAAGCCTCATACATAGCAGGCGGCATAATCCCCGCAAAGGCCGTATCATTGCCGGTTTCGACCAGCCGCGGCCACAACGGTCCACCGCCCCCGAGCGGACCACCAAGTTCGCGCTGGCGTTTGAACAAGGCCTCGGCAGCATGATGGCCACCCCTGTGCACTGCGAATTGCCCCTTTCCAGGCTTTCGCTGATCGTTCAGACACACTGCAGCCAATGCGGTGTAACTTCCTATTGCAAGGGTCTTCTCTCTGTCTTGCCATAGAGGAGCGCCCCCTGCTGGGCCCATGGAATGCGGATCGCCGTCTTCTCCCCAGGTGTGAAGGTCCTGACCTCTGCTTTTTATTTCACTGACTTTTTCAGGGCATAAGCCTGCCCAACCACCGTCAACGTGACCGTGCATGGGGGGTGGGTTCTTAGCATCAAAGGCTCGCTTGACCACGCCATCCACACGATTTGGCATGACCACAGCCACCTGCGCATTCAGTGGTCGTGTATGTGGGCCCATCGCCTCATCAAGCACATCTGGCAGGATTGAATCGTTGTAGACGCCATTAATGATCGGATTATCGCCATACACGATGAGGTCCGGTTGCTGACTAATCAACGCTTTGGCCGCACTGGTGAGCGAGGGATCAACGGCGTTTTTCAGCACCACGTAGCCATCATGGTACAGTTGAACTTTCTCTTCGTCGGATAGAACATTGGCGTGTGACGCAGTCATCCGTTCACCCATTTGTTCGCGTGCGTCGAGACTACCATCCACCTACCCCTCAGTCACATTCTCTTCATACCGTTATCAAACCGACGAAGTAGGACTCAGGATCGCGCCTTCACATCGATAATCTCGATAATCGCATAGCTGCCTTCAGGATCGTCGATCGTCCCGTAGATTCACGTCTTTCTGACCGTTCATATACCACACTATTGTGTCGACATATTTGTGCCAGCCACCCAGCACAGAATTCGCAAAGTCTGTTTTCGATCGATGGTCATGGTGGAGAATGTCTCAGATCGTCAGCGCACCCCACCACAGTCTCCAGCTGCCAACAGATGGTACCCAGTATCAGCAGATTCGGCGGCTCAAACTCCTCGACTTATGCCCGATACCATGAAACGTGCCTTCACACTCACCACAAACCAGGTATTGATTTTACCATCCAGGCGGAGCGCGAACTGAACGCCGAGCACCCAGAAGACTGAGATAATTGGGTTCGGCAAGTATCCTGAATGGAGACTGGACATTATGTTCCTTAAAACGCGTATCGCTATAAAGAAATATGTCAACTGTCCCCTTGCGAAGGCGGGCGCAGTACAATCCGCACTCAAGTCCCAAACAGTCAGATCCATGTCCACAAAACACCTGCTCAACCCTGAAATTATTGCCATCAGCGAAGTACCCGCGGGTGATATCAATGCCAAATCCTTACAGATGGTACGCGGACAACGCCAGATGCCTTTGGGTGATCCAGCTGCCGTGGGGGTGGCACGGTCTGAGGTCACATTTCCGTGTGCCGATGGGCACGAGGTTCGAGCATTGCTGTACGTCCCCAATAGATCGGACACACGACCGGGTTACTTGCATATCCACGGCGGGGGATACATCTTGGGTGCACCGGAAGGATCCGACGCGACTAACCTCAACATCGCCAGTCAACTCGGGGTCGTCGTGTTATCTGTGGACTACCGGCTGGCGCCAGAAAACCCAATCCCCGCCCCTTTGGAGGACTGTTATGCAGGACTCGCATGGCTACACCAGAACGCCGATGACCTGAACATCGATCGAGAACGGATTGGTGTCGGTGGCGAAAGTGCCGGAGGTGGCCTGGCCGCGGCGATCGCCATCGCGGCGAGAGACCGGGGAAAATATGCATTGTGCCACCAGCATCTCACCTATCCGATGCTCGATAATCTAACGGGTACTGACGCACAACCAGGGGATCCGCTCGTGGGCGAATTCGTCTGGACCCGAGGCAGCAACCAGTTTGGATGGGCCAGTTATCTAGGTGATGCCCCTGCCGAGGCACCACAGGTTCCGGCACGCGTTGAAGACTTTGCTGGTCTACCAGCGACATGGATGATGACCGCCAGCTTGGATCTCTTTCGTGACGAGAACATCGATTATGCTAGAAGCCTGCTGGCCGCTGGCGTCAAGACAGAACTTGCCGTCTATGAAGGCGCGTGTCACGGGTTTCAGTTTATTCCGAATACCCATCTCCTCCGGCGTTACGTTCGCGATCATCTCGAAGCGCTTGCCAAAGGACTGGGCGTGGCCATCCCCGCTTAAGAAGAGCCCTATGGCAGAGTTTGTACTACACCAAATCCACCTCGTGAGCGATGATGCCATTACCAGCCATGACTAGCCGCGGAGAACAGCGTAAAAACACATTTGTGATCAAGCTAGGTCTTTAGGGTAAGATGCAGAAATAATACTAATAATTTAAAAGAGTCAGAAAACGAGGAGAGGGAAAATGTTAGATCCGCAAGATTATGTTGGCGTTACGTTCTGGATAATTTCT
>CAJWYI010000102.1 GCA_913049815.1 uncultured Gammaproteobacteria bacterium | reverse complement strand
ACACAAGGCTACACGGTCGTCGAAAATGCCATCAGCCATGAGTTCGCTGATGAACTCGCCGCCGACTTGCATCGCTTGTTCGAAGAAAACGAGAACAGCCGTAGAGTCGCATCCATGCTCCTAGCTCGCGGACCACTCTGGCAGGAACTCGCCGTACACCCGCTTGTGCACACTATAGCCCAGAAGATGCTGGGCGCGGACTGCAACATGGGCCAGTCACTCGGCTTCTCGAAACCTAAAGGCCTCGATACCCATCAGCTGCACAACGATCCGCCGCATCCGCTCACGGGTGAGCTGTGCTGCAACGTGACTACGATCTGGGCATTGGAAGACTTTACGGAAACCTCCGGATCAACGCTCGTCGTGCCAGGCAGTCACAAGCAGAACTGTCAGCCCGCTGCAGATGCAGCCTGCGAAACTCAAAAGATTCTGATGCCGAAAGGTTCTGTCGCCATGTGGCATGGCTCACTCTGGCATGGAGCTGCTATTCGCGCGGACGACGGCGAACGTATCTCCATCCACAACACCTACCTGCGCAACTGGATACGGACGTTTGATGACTACCTGACAATCGATCCTGAGGTGCTGGCGAACAATGCACCAGCCATTACCACTTTGGCCGGCGTGGATGACATTTACATGAAGAACACAATCGCAGGACCGGACAACCGGCGGTATCAATAATCATCCAGATTGCTTTCAACTAGCGTATGTCTTGTATGGATCTACCACTGTTAGAGGAATCCAGCTCACTACTGGATGCGCGAGGAAAATGGAAGCACGTCGGCCAGCATCGGCCGCCGTTTGCTGAATCAGTCAAGGACGGTCAAGAGTCCGTATGGGACTTCCCAAGACCACCTCGTATCGAAGAAGTAACTCAACACCTGACTGTGAAGCATGGTGACGATGTCATCGCATCGACGCACCATGGTATCCGTGTATTGGAAACCGCCGGTGCACCAACCTACTACTTCCCGCCATCGGATGTGGATATGAGTACGGTCAAAGCCGGAGACGTGGTCTCACTGTGCGAGTGGAAGGGTGCCGCCCAGGCACTGCTAATTGATGGTATCGAGATTGGCTGGCGTTACGTACAGATGTTCCCGGCCTTCAAAGACCTGTATCTGTGGCCGTCGTTTTATCCTTCACAAATCGCATGCTCTGTAGGAACTGAACAGGTCGAGCCGCAGCCAGGGGGATTCTATGGGGGCTGGGTGACCAGCAAACTTGCCGGCCCCATCAAGGGCGGTCCAGGTAGCGCCAGCTGGTGAGGACTCCACAGCGTGAATGCCGAGGGTAAGCCCCTCAGTCTCGTGAGCGTCACTTCATTGAAGCGGGAATTGGAAGGGACCTCTCCATCACACAGCACGACTAAAGATGGCCACAGCGCCTACCGTAGCACAGCGTACTGATTCTTTATCCCTGCAGGTATTGCGCTCAGAACTCAGATGCTGACCAATGTGCAAAACGGCATGGCCATCTGATCTGTCGCCCACCTACTCGCAGTTTCTGAGGCCGTTAACGAGTTTGTGGAAAGTTTGACATAACCAGACTAAGCGCGCCCAAACCACCCGACGGTCGGTGGTCATCTCGTCGATAAGTACGCTTGGTCATTCTGGTGAACGAAGGCCCAACGCTTCGCGCCAGTAATCGGCAGGATGGGCATCCAGGTTGACCACCACATCGTCGTCCAGCACATCGATCGGATCTCGACCATCAATCCCTATACCAAATGGATGGTAGCCAACCAGTCGCTGTAGTTTGTGGGGCATCGCTTTCACTACTTCCCTCGGAATCGCCAGTGTTTGTACTTCCTGCGGACGCAGATAACTGATCTGATGGCTTATGAAAAAACCCATTCGCTCTACGTCCTCGGTCACATTGGCGCCTCCGGCGTGCCACATGCCGCCATCCCAGAACACAACACTCCCGGATTTCATTTCCACCTGAATGGTGTCTACAGACTGATCGACGGGTCGGGTCCAGGTGTGACTGTAAGGGACGAGATGAGTCGCCCCGTTTTCAATCGTAAAATCATCGAACGCAATAAGCGCGTTACAAAGAAACGTCGGATGTGGTCGAGGAATCGGCCATAGTCCATCATCCTGGTGTAATTGCTGCTTAGACTCACCGGGCAATGTATTGAACAACGTAGTGATATTGACCTGGTTGTATTTGCCAATCACACCATCGACGATCGCCCGCAACCGCGCGTCGAGAAAAACATGATCGGCAGCGCGCGTCTTTGCGAGTAGATTATGTGCGCGCCAGCTTCGTCCGATCGCACCTAGACCATTCAGCGCGGTGATCGGGACCTCCGTGTTGAAGGCATGGCGAATCGACGAAACATCATCCTGAGAAAGGAAATCTTCAACAATCGCGTAACCTTGATCGTGAATCGTGTTGACCACGCGACCAATGTCGAGACCCTCGATGGTAACTCCGGCCTGGTTGAGCGGCGCGAAGGGCGTGGCTAGCGGTTGTGCAAGGTTGTCCATGATGTCCTTTTTTTGACTTTGATGTGTGTGTTCGAAGTGGATGCGTTAAACGACCAACTGCGAGCTGCGCCATTCTATCGCAATACGCTACTTCATCTCGCATCACAATTTCACGCTCAATGTTGTGTAAAGGCCGATCGACAGCCCAAGAATACGGCGGCGTCAGACGTCCTATTCAAAAAAGGATTCTCGAAAAAAGTGTGTGCTAGAGTCGAATCACTCGCCTACTCTGAGAGAGACTCGAATTCATGGACAGTCATGCGAAAAGCAATGACAGGCGATCTGTTCACGATATGTCGCGTTGACACACAGAAATAAACGACCCAATGGGCGGGTGCTTCTAGCGTATGCGACTATGCACGCCAATGGCCCCTCGCAGATCCAGTTTCGATCTTGAACTGTATTTGCGTTTCATCCTTGGGTTTAGCTTCCATTCTTCGAAATACAGATAATCTGACGACGATGCCTTTTCTCGAATAGTCAGGCATCGGCACCTCTAGCCTCGAGTACGGGTTTCAGGTGTGGCTCCAAGGGCAGCCAAAGCTCACCCGTGAGCTGCGCGTCGTTGTATTTCCGGATCACGGTGGTGTTGATATCCCTGTCCTTCGGATACCAGGCATGAATTTCCGGCCAAGGTTCGACGAGATTCGGCATCTGGCCAGCAATCGGGAACACCGCATATTCACTCATTGGAAAACGATACGCCCGACACACAGATGGCAGGACTTTAACCGCCGTTACAGCGACGGCGGTCATCGCCTGGAAATCGTTTTCCGGTTGAAAGTTCCACAACAAAACCAGGTGCGTCCCCTTATCGATCTGGTTAGGAATAGTAGCAGGGAGATTCAACTTCCCTGCCAATTCACCCTGGGCATGGACATCATCAGCAACGGTTCCTTCTCGGGAGGTCGTCTCGAGGCCAATGACCAAGAGCTCTTTTTCGATAATTTCAGGATTCATCCGTCAGACTCAATTTCACATCTATAAGAATAATAGGGAAAATACACACAACTTCCTGAGGTAATTCTCCGGTGCAAGCGCCGCTGGCGACATCTACAAGTTGTGTTGCACCCCAGCCAAACCATTCCTTCTAGTACCACCTTCCATGTACACTCAGTGAGTACGGTATCGCAACCTGGACTTCGGCACGAGTGAACGAGCAGTCGACAATGGTGTCATAAGCTCGCCTGATCACTCACCTCTATTGATCCATGTGAGAATTGAGATCATGGTTGAGACTGCGAATCAGAGTTCATTTTTAAAGAGACAGACATGACACACGACCTGGTGATACGTAACGGACAGATTGTCGATGGTACTGGTAATCCATCCTACAAGGGCGACATCGCTGTTGACGGCGACACCATCACCGCCCTTGGCACCGTCACAAAGAAAGGCGCTCGCGAGATTGAGGCCGACGGGGCAGCAGTAACTCCGGGATTCGTCGATCTGCACACTCACCTGGATGCCCAGATCGGTTGGGACCCATCACTCACACCCGCATGCTGGCACGGCGTGACCACGGTGCTGATGGGGAACTGCGGCGTAACCTTTGCGCCGGTGCGCGGTGGCGACAAGGAATTCCTGGCCGAGATGATGGAGTCGGTCGAAGATATTCCGCGCGAAGCGATCCTCTCCGGCTTACCCTGGGACTGGAACACTTACGGGGAATACCTGGACTCCATCGAGAAAATGAATCCCGCCATCAATATGGTCGGGCTGGTAGGTCATGCCGCTGCCCGATTTTATGTGATGGGCGAACGTGCTGTTGACGAACAACCCACGGACGATGAAGTCCAACAGATTGCTCATCTCATCGGCGAGTCGGTCAAAGACGGCGCCGCCGGTTTTTCAACCAATCGCATTGAGGCGCACCGCCTGCCTGACGGGCGCTGCATGCCTGGAACGTTTGCAAGCGACGAAGAACTAGTCGCTATCTCCAAAGCGACAGGCGCTCACGGCGGTATGTTGCAGAGCGTCATCAACAGCGGTAAGGACCAGCTGCCCGGGGAAATGATCCTGATAAGAAAGCAACTCGAAGCCGCGGGCACCAGATTTCTGTTCAGCGCCCCCTGGGAGGTCGGCGAAAATGGCATGAGTGCGTATCAGCCGGCTATTGAGGACATGCAAAAGTCAGGACTTAACATCTATGGGACGACCCAACCCCGACCTGCTGCCTTCCTGTCAGGCCTAAAAACACTGATTCTCTTTGGCGTGCGCATGAAGGACGCCGTGAACTGGCGATCACTGCGTAATCTACCCGTAGAGGAACGCCTCGCGGCGATCCAGGACATTGACTTCCGTAACAAGTTGATCGAAGAAGCCAAACGCATGGAACCCGCTGACTCCATCTTTCAAACACTGGGTGCACCCGGATTTTCGATTCCACCCGCGCGATCTTTCTGGATGGGGAATGGCGAACAACCAGAGTATCCCACAGGCGAGGACAACTCGCTCGGTGGCCTCGCCAGAGCAGCCGGGGAACATCCAGGCGAAACATGGCTCAGACTAATGCTGGAATCAGAGGGCGAAGGCCTATTTCACGTGCGCTTTGTGAACCAGGACATGTCCGTATTGCCGGATTACATGCGAGCCGACTGGGTCGTCCCCGGTGTGGGCGACGCCGGCGCCCACATCAGTATGATTTCGGATGTCGGCTGGGCGAGTTTCCTACTGTCCTACTGGCATCGTGAACGTGGCGAATACTCGCTTGAAGAAGCCATTCATATGCTGACGGCCAAGCAGGCGAAGGTGCTTGATCTCAAAGACCGCGGCACGCTCCAGGTAGGCCTGAAGGCCGATATAAATGTGATCGACATTAATCGCGTCGGAGAAAGACATGCTCAGCGTGTCTATGACTTTCCTCATGGAGCGCCGCGACTATTACAGCGCGCAGCCGGCTACCGCAATACGATCGTCAATGGTCGGGTCATCCTGGAGAACGACGAGCTCACCGGCGAACGTGGAGGCCGCGTGCTCAGAAACAGGGGTGGCAAACTGGCGTAGGACGACCCGTTACGATGCCAATTTAAGCGCCCGTCGGTCAGCCGTTTTGATGGGCATCCAAACCATCACCGCCAGCGTTATCTATTTGCCGCTGCGAAGAAACGTCTTTTTAATTGATAAAGCCTATGTATTTCAGACATTTAGAGTGTGCCAGCGTATGGTGATCAGCATTTCGGTGGAGTTCCTCGAACAATCCGCCAGGCACCCACAAATTGAGGCGCCTTTTATGTAAGCGCTGACTCGTCATTGTCGCGCTAAATGGGATAGCTAACTTGCAATGAGATCGACCTTTATTTTCTTCTCCAAAGAGTGCACCATAAAAGCGCACAATATCGTGGTGGGGGCCCGATGTTTCGATTTGTCTTGCTTATTGTTCTACTGACCGGAAGCCCGGTCCACGCCAAAATCAGACCTGCAGATCTTCTTAGACCCGCTGACTACAACGCCGTCCTGATCTCGCCAACTGGGGAGTATCTTGCGGTGGTGAAATCTGACGATGAGGACACCTGGTTCACGATCTATGAAATGCCAGCACGCAAGGCGACGTTCAACTCCAACATGGGGAAGAAGATCACCATTGCCAACATCGATTGGGTGAGTGATGACTACCTGGTGGTCGCTCCCGCTCGAAAGGCTTTCCGAGATGTGAAAGGATTGACCGGAGAGCTCTTCTCGATCAACGCCAAGAAGGGGAAGATTCAACGTCTCTCCATAGAAGAATCCTGTCCTTATTGTGGCGGTGCCATGGTCCACCCCCTACCGAGTGAGGATGAGAAAATCATCGTCTCAGGTTCATTTGACCAATTCAGCGAAGCTCATCTCGTCGATATCCGCCGGAACACCTTTCGAAGAATCGCCAGATCCCCGTTAGAGGGCGGTTCTTTCGTTGCAAATACGGAAGGCAAGATTGTGTTTGCCATCGGCGAAAATCCTCAAAACGTCACGGAGATCTACCAGCGAGTCGATGGTGAGTGGCAAATGGTTGACAGCTACGCCTACGGTGAACCAGGTTGGCTTCCTATTGCTAACGGCAGTAAAAAGGGGACGTTCTACACGATTGATTCAAGAGGAGGCAGCACCAAGGCTTTAGGGCTCTATGACATCAACACCAAGGAACACCACACTATTATCAGGCTAGACAAAGTTGACATCGGCTCCATCTATAGAGACCACAACTACAACGTCTATGCGGTGCAGAGTGATCTGCACTACCCCGCAGTGCATTATCTGAGTCAAAAGCACCCGCTCGCTCGTGTTCGCGCAGGTTTGGAGAAAAGCCTTCCTGGTCAGACAATCACCTTCACCAGTTCCACGCGGGACAATACTCAGGTTGTTGCGCTGGCACAAAGCGATGTCAATCCGGGTACTTATCTGATGGTGGATCTCAAAGCGGGCAAAGTAGAAAAGCTGTTTGAAGCCTGGTCCGATCTAAAAGCAGATGAACTCTCACCCATGCATCCTGTTGAGATCAAGACTCGTGACAACGAAACCATCTATGCCTACCTGACGGAAGCTAAGAATGTTCCCAAACCAGGGCCACTGGTACTCAATCTACATGGAGGCCCCCATGGATCAAGAGATTTCTGGGGCTACAACCGCGAAGTTCAGATGATCGCCAATATGGGTGCGCATGTGTTGCAGGTTAACTTCAGGGGTTCCGGCGGTTACGGCAGGGATTTCGAAAACGCAGGCCACCTCAAGTGGGGGACGTTGATGCAGGATGATGTGACTGATGCCACACAATGGGCGATTGATAACAACATTGCAGATCCGGATCGCATCTGCATTTATGGCGGCAGCTATGGTGCTTACGCTGCATTGATGGGTGTCGCTCGCGAGCCTGACATGTACCAATGTGCCATCGGATACGTCGGCGTTTACGATCTTACGATGCTGTACACCCATGGTGATATTAGCGGAAGCCGAGGCCATGCATACCTGCAAAAAGTCATCGGGACTGACAAAGACGACATGATGGCCCGATCACCAGTGTATCTGGCAGACCACATCAAAGCAGACGTGATGCTTGTTCAAGGCGCAGTGGATCGACGGGCGCCGATTCAACATTCCATCAAAATGCGTAAAGCCCTGGAGCGAGCCGGCAAAGATGTACGCTGGAAGACCGAACCTCGCCAGGGTCACGGATTCGCAGGCGTCACCGACGCGCTGGAACTGTATCAGGAAATGGCAGAGTTCATGGCACCTCATCTGGCGCTAGATCTGGAACCCATCGACTGGAGCGCGCACTGATTCCTCGCATCAGGTCATTGGGCTTCGTTCAAGTAACTGTGCATATGCGTCAGTGACTCGATTAATCTCAGTGACATTTCCAGTCCATACATGCCACCCTATGTGTATGGCTCCGGTTCGCAGTTCGTAGCAGTGGTGTCGAACTGACACCTCTACGAGATCGTCATCGACAGTTCATGGGACTGAATGACACGGCGCCAAATTTGAGTCGCCGCGATGGCCGGATAACGCCATTACCAGAATTTGCATCAGGCCAAGCCATAGGGAAAAGCGACTCGCACAGAAGACTTCCACGAAAAATTCCGGTCACTGAACAGAAGCCACAAGACATCTACACGTTCTAATGCAACAGATCCCTTCGCTCAAGACAGCGAGGCAGCCGTTCCCGTACCCGCGGTTCACATCGTGTAAACACTCTCTTTACGGTTGGGTATTGCGAAAGATTTTGCCGCCAACCACCTGTCGGGGAGTCGTTGTGGTCCAATAAACTCAGAGGCAACCATTAGCGTCAGGTGACGTCACTCGGTTCATGCCAGGTGACAGATTCACCGCTTGGCGTCGAACGCACCGCATGCAGCAGATCGACGACCGCTTCACCAATCTGTTCTGCAATCTCTACAGGCACTTCGTTCAAAAATCCCATTAAATGGCGACGTTACAATGCATAGTAATGATCCAGTGTCTGACCAACCTCCAGGAATTCGGGGATGGGTAGCCCTCCCGAGCGAAGTTGAACAGCGGCTTGATCGTACTCGAACCCCTCGCCCAGATTAGAAATTCGCAGGATGAGCCCCTCCCCACCACTAAGAAACACATGCGCACCGACCAGAACTGACCTGCGATAGGGGTCAGATCACTGTTACCACCCAGCTTCTGCGGAAGCCATACTTCGACACCCACAAGTGGGACGTTCGGTTTTTGCCGTTCAAGCATCGATGTCCCGCAAACAGGCTACATCGTCACTTTTTCTTTCCCCCGGTACCTAAGGCTATAGCCAGTTTCAATAGGTTCGTTCGTTACCACCCATTCACACATGCGCTGCCCTTGCTCAGAGAGCAGATCAAACATTTCCCTGGGCATCGATCGTTTCTGCGGCTCATAAACCCATGGAGCAAGGAAGATTGCGTTGGGAATGGCTCGCATGTCCTTGCTGAGATTCGGTGTACCACCGTGCCACGTTCGCAGATCACGAATCATGGCCGTACCCGCGGGGACCGGACATACCGTCGATAGACGCATCCACTCGGGCTCGTCCTCCAGAGAAGGAATCGTCACTTTCGAATGATGTGTCCCCGGGATAATGCGTGTCGGACCATTGGTGAGTGTGAAGTCCTGTGCCAGGAAGTTCGCCACAATCGCAGGACACGGCAAATCACGGAGCCCTACCAGACCGCGAGGATCTTTGTACTGCGCAAACCCCTCGCCAATATCTGCGTGTAACGGCTGGTAATCACATCCCGGCAAACAAAAGTCTCCGGCACAACGTCGAATATGATAGTCGGGTGATCCAAAGATGGCGGTGATGATGGGTAACAATGTTGGTAGGTCGACCAACATGACCCATTCTTCGCGATGCAGAACTGAGTTGGTGATGCTTGCACCACCATAGGAATAACGAAGCCGACCACGATTGCCGATGTTATCGGCATCGACGGCCAAAACCGCCTCGGATTCGCGTTCACATCCAACCCTCAAGAACTTCACTTGTTCCGATGTCAGGATATCCCGCACCATTACAAATCCGTCTCTGTAGAAAAGGCGAACAGCCTCGTCCACCTGCTCCGGAACCAGGATCTCAAGATTTGGTATACCGTTGTTGGCTTCTAGGTGTTGTCTCAGCCTCTCGCTCATCGTCTGCTCTACAAGCTGTCCAGATCGCTGGCGTCATGTCGCTCCGCGACACCACTCTTACTCGCTCGATTAACCTTCCTGCCGCGTTTCACAGCCGGACGATTATGGATGGCTTCTGCCCATCGGACGACATGGGTATAGGACTCGACCTGCAGGAACTCTTTCGCATCATAGAGCCCGGTCAACACCATCTGGCCATACCATGGATACGTTGCCATATCCGCGATGGTGTAGTCAGCACCACTCAGGTACTCCCGGTCAGTGAGGTTTCTATCGAGTACGTCTAGCTGACGCTTAGTTTCCATGGCATAGCGATTAATCGGGTACTCCCATTTCTCAGGTGCATACGCGTAGAAGTGACCAAATCCACCCCCCAGAAAAGGCGCACTCCCCATCAGCCACATCAGCCACGATAGACACTCCGCTCGCGCAGACGGATCCTTGGGTATAAACGCACCAAACTTATCAGCGAGATATAGCAATATCGCTCCCGACTCGAATACACGTGTCGGTGGGTTGGTACTGTGATCCATCAATGCAGGGATCTTGGAATT
>CAJWYI010000101.1 GCA_913049815.1 uncultured Gammaproteobacteria bacterium | reverse complement strand
GCCGTGTTATGAAACCCGGCGGAGTCTTCAGAACGTTCTCCTACGTTCATTGTTACCCTTTGCGGCGTGCAAACCTGGTTCGCAGTGCAATGCGCCAAGCTTTTTCTGAAAGCGGTGTAAATTCTCTCGTACTGAAGAACGTTCCGCCTGCCTTTGTACTTCATGGCCTAAAATAGTGCAAATAATCAATAGGTTATAGTATATTTCTAAATCTATTGGTTACGTCTTATTTTCTCCTCTTATTTGGCAACAACATTACGTCACATCCGAAATTTGCTCTGATTCATGAACGATCTTTATTACGCAGCTGCGTGTCAAACGGACTTTCCCGCGGCAACCACCCGAGACGAGATTAGTCATCGGGTTGATCGCATGCTCGCTATGATTGAGCAGACAATTACCGGTTATGAGCCGTTTTTTGACGTACGCTTGCTCGCGTTTCCGGAGTTCGCACATACCGTCCCGATCTACAAGACCGTGGACGAACTCATTGATAAACTCGCCGTACGCTTACCCAACGAGCATACACAGCGTTATGAAATGATCGCCGCACAGTACGGATGTTTCATCCAGACGGGCTCTTTTCTTGAGATTGATGACGCATACCCTGGCCATGTCTTCAACACGACGCTGCTCATTGGACCTGGTGGCATTCTTAGCAAGTACCGGAAGGTGAACCCCTGGATTCCTTGGGAGGTCCACGCCAGTCCGCATGATATTGAGGGATACAACGAAGATGCTTTCCCGGTTACAGATACAGAACTGGGCAAACTCGGTGTCGCAACCTGCTATGACTGGCTTTTCCCTGAAACCATACGCGAATACGCATTCAGAGGCGTTGAAGTCATGATCCGGATCTCGGCCTACATGGACCCATGGGGGGCGACGGAACCCATGGACTGGTGGAACCTGGTCAACCGAACACGAGCACTTGAGAACATGATGTACGTTGTGGCCGCCAACCAGGGAGCAACGATGGAACACTATCCCCCGTTCAGCTGGCCTGGAGGCAGCATGGTGGTGGATTATGACGGTCGAGTCCTGGCCCAGGCTGACCCAGGTCCAGGAGAGAAAGTGGTCGTCGCGCCGATCAGCGTGGCCCCCCTCAGAGTAGAAAGGGAGCGTCGCGTTGGTCATAACACGGTCGCACATACGCGAACGGGTCTTTATACCTATTTACATCAAGAGCAGTTGCAACCGGCACGAGGGAACATCACGATTGAGAGCCTGAACGCGCGAATCCGCTCAGCCAAAAGGGGTCATGACCATAAAGTCGATGGATAATCGGCAACCTATTTCCCGGGTAGACTCATCATCAGAAATCCACAAAATGCAGCATTCGAGGGAGCAAGAATCGGATCCACCTGGGACCGCATCGAGAGAATGTGATTCCGATAGTCGCTGTAGAAATCCCACGTAGGCTGAGGCTTGTACTCAAGGTCTAACTCAAACTCTTTGATCACCCCTTTAACCGTTGTTGGTTTGAGGAACACTTCGTCGTCTGGGAGCACATAGTTTGGGATGATGGTTACCAGTGACCAACGCGCAAGCTTCCCATCACGCAGAATGTCCACCAGTGTCCTGAACCCCTTTACCCGACCACTCCCCTTTCCATAAAGCTGTCGCTTCAGCGAGTTGGCAAGCAACCCTTGCTCCACACCTGTCAGACTGCGTAGGTGGTCTCGGTACTTTGGCTTTTCGAACATCGAGACCATGGATGACCGGGCCACAACGCGAATCATGTCTTCAATGATGGCACCGGGATGATCGAAGGCACGTCGACTGAAACAAGAACCTGCCATCTCGACCATATGATCCATCCGATGACGATTGCCAATCTCTGATAGCTCAGGGTCCTCGAATCCTCCGGGATAACGGGAAAGAAAGTCCTCTTCGGCTTCGCGTAGGCGTCGCTTGTTCAATCGACAGGTTCCCTAGCGCCGGCTGATTTCATCCGCCACCCAACTGATGGACCAGTTGTGTCCCAGTCTTCGGCCATTATATGTCTCTGGAAGGCGAGTCACATGACTGCCTTTAAGTTCGATGATTTGAGGGTCCACTGGGCGGTCTTTGAACTCCCCATCAAGGTGATGCAGCGTCCGCCATTCGTGGTATGTGACGTTGCTGTCGATCGTCGAGGGTGTCTTGTATGGGCAAGGGTTTTCGCCCTCTGCTCGTGCAAGGGGTGCAGCGATAGCATGAATCTCTACCGGGATTTCCAACGGCCAGTGATCGACCAGTGATGTCACCAGCACTCCACCATAACTGTGCCCAATGATGCGTACGCTGGTCAGTTCCGGTCGCGCGGCCAAGGTATCTTGTATCGCGGCTACGAGCATCTCTGCAGCCGGAACCGCACACCCATTATAGTCCCAACGATACCAATAGGTGGCGTGATAATCGGTATCCATAGCCTGTAATGGGTAGACCCATTCAAGTCCTGCACTGCGCCAACCATGGACACCTATCTGCAGCGTCTCTTCAGCCCCAGTGGCTGCCTGCTCTATGTTGTGCAGCCCTTCAGCTACTGCCATTAGTCGAGTGCCGGAATCACGTACCTTGTCACCCAGTTCAAGTTCATTCAGCCAAGGGAAGGCTTGTGGACCATCGGTTTTTGTTTGTGCGTCTGCGCACGCAACAAGACACAGTGACATTGCGAGTGCGCGTATCCATCGAGCTGCCATGGTGCGACGCATGTTTCCCTCCATGATCTCTTCTAATGACCATTCCCCAGACGACCAACAACGCGTAAACCAGCGGCGATGGGCAACGACATCTGGGCAAGGTGGACATCTTTGCCTGCAGTATGACAGACACTGCCCTACGGGAAAACTTAGCTAGATCTACGAATGATCATCAATGACTATGGATATGAGTCCACCTTCAAGGCTCCGCGATCCTCAATGAAGCGAAGACTCAAGAGTTCTCGCCACCGCACGTACTGCTGTGCAAGTGAGCCCGACAACTCAACGACGGTCCCTTCTAGTTCAGCGGATGTTGATCGCGATTCATCTCTGAACGACTTCGTGAGGACACGCAGACGATCCTCGTTGAGCCGCGCTTCTTCATACTGTCGATACACAGCCTCCGTCGCTGCCCAATTGCCGCTTTCACGTCGACGCTCGCTCGCGTCACCGCTCAGTTCGTACAGGTATCGACGCCAGTATGGGTACACAGTCAGCAGATCCTGATGAAATCGAAGATATTGCGTATTGATTAACTCAACGATCGCCTGTTCTCTCAACAGGATCTCCTGGACTTGTCGAAACACCGGGTCATCTAGCGCCGGTAACCCTTCCAGTTGGTATACCGTTCGAAGCGCGTCATCGATCCGTAATTCAGAGGTTGTTAAATAGCCGGAGAACGCATCCGGCGCAAGCGTTTCAGCAAATCGCATCATCGAAACCTGTTTTATATCCTGTCGGTCAGATGGCGCGAGTGATCGCTGTAAAGCTCCAACGTCGTTAGCAATCTGGTGATACAGGTGGGCAAACACCTCTGATTCTGGCAAAGCGTCGGTGCCGTACGCTTCATCATCTGTTCGCGCCCGATATTCGCGATCAATCCATACACGCCCCGTAGCATCGTGTACCTCAACCTGAAGATGAAGCAAACTTGCGTCTGAATGCAGGATACGAGCAGACATCTGGACCTCACTGTATTCGTTCGCAATTGGAAGTACATAAACGCCAGCCCACTGACCGCTGTCCTGCAAGACGTTCGACAGTGTCACCGCCATGTAACCAGACTCGGCTTCCCGAATCGGTGTAAGCAGTCGTTCCGGTACGTCGTAATCGAACACAACAACATTAATCGACAGCGGTGTTTTCGGTGCAACAGTTAGGTCCAACTGTGTTGTCGGCGGTATTTCTGATTCCTGGGATGCCGACATGACTATCGGCTCGTTTGTCACCGCGCAACCTGCCAAAAGGGCGACACCACAGCACACGGCAAGGACCCCGTAGTGTTGGGTGGACAGAGCCAACGGCCGCCTAATCATTGTCCTGTTTCACCGCCTGACCTGCCTCTTCCATTGCTAGTTCAGATTCGTCGCTCCTGAACCAGCATGTCGTTTTCTTTGCGAGGGTGAACTCGCACTTCCATGCTGATTCTCCTTCCTCATAGGGCATGAACATCCTTCTCAAGGTAACAGGATAAGGTAACCTCGAATGATCCAAAGAAGTAATCATGCTGATTCGAGACCGGTCATGCGCCATTACAAATCGGTTAGTTACAGTGAGCCCCTCTCGAAGACGAACCACGAAAACCAGCTGGCCCATCTCATCAAAGCCACAATATTCAACACCTGGACCTATCAGCCGGCGACTTGTCTCTCGACTGCTGAAATCGCAGACAAGTGCAAAATCTTCATTGCGTCGGACTTCAACGTAACCGCGTGACTGGTCAATATTGATGGCCGTGCTTCGTGTCATTTCCTCAGCAAGTTGAAAGATGCCGGACAGATCTTCGTGCATCTGTCGGATTTCGTACCGGGAACGGCTGTCCGCCTGTAGCGAGACACGCTCTGCCATCCGGTCAAAAAGCAATAGAAGCTGCTGCCTTGGATCATCAGATCGTCCGAAATCGACCTCCCAACTCCCGGAGAAATCTACCACTCTGGGATGGTGTTCAACGGGTGGGGGTCCGCTGTTCAAACAGCCTGTCACGGACAATGTGACCATCAATACGCAACCGGAGAAACGAATCAGGTGTGTCATTCGAAAGAGCGCCAGATTGAAAGCACCTGCATGCATTTATGACCACAGCTACAGGCGTTGGTTTCCGTTTGAATCACTTCAATGGTTGCGTGGCTCACTCATTTTTCATTTCCCAATCCGGCACGATGCCGTGATATCGAGCAACCTCGGGTATGGCTTCTGGTTGTTCCTGGGCCTGTGTTCGGCTCATCTCCGAATACCGGTATCCGTAGTCGCGACTCAACTCCTCGATAGAGGACTCTGGAGACAGTTCCCGAACACGAATATACTCGCCTCTCTCAATCGCAAGCCTTTGATTCACTTGATATTCGTTCCAAACTCCTTCAATCCCACCGAGCCCGCCTGGTCGAGCACCTAGTCGATACAGTAGTTTCTCGGATGCATGCTCAAGGACTTCCGGAGCAACAGACAACATGTGAAGTTCCTGCTGGCGCATGTTCGCTTTAACGCTATTCATGACCAGGATGATGCGTTCCTCATCGCTCTGATTGACTCCTGTACCATGCAACAGCCGTCCTTCGAACATCATCACTGTGCCAGCTGGGGCTTCAAGATTGATCGCTGGCGGGAGTGGTTGTGTCACAGGATTGCCAGAACCGATGTCGGACAATAATCGATGGGAACCCGGAACGACTAGTGTCCCACCGTTGAATGCACAAAGGTCATCCATAATGTACATCGTATTCACTGTAAACGGAGCATTCGCGTCCACAAACGGAGACATCCCCTGATCCTGGTGCATGCCTTGCGGCATATTGTATTTGTTTGGAATGATGCCGATAAAAGATGACATTAGGAATCCGCGCCCCATCGTTTCATTCAGAATCTGTTCGATCACAGGACCGCCCTGCACACCTGCGGGATCATGTTCGACACACTGGGCAAACTGTTCACCCTTGTTCATCAAGGTATGCAGAAACTGCGTGCGTGGCAGATTGTCTCCGGGTGCCGGAGCGGTGCCCATCCAACTGGCAATCCCCGCCTTGCGTTCGCCTGCCGCCTGATCACGCAGTCGTTTTTTCATTCTCCGATACTGATCAGGTGACAATCCGTCTTCGATCAGGCAGTACCCCCATTCTTTCAGGTCAGCGCGTAGTTGACGAAGTTCCTTGCAGGGTTTTGGCAGATCAAACTGTGACCAGTACTCGGCTGCACCACCCGTCGTGTTGTAGTAAAGATCGTCGTCATCGAGATCCAGCCCGGGAATAGCGGCATCTTTGGGCGCTTTCTCCGGATCATGTGCATAACCGAACTTGGCTCCCTGGTGGAAATGATGGCGGTTGATGCTCCGATAAGGCTCGCCGGAATTCAGAAACGCTGAATACAACTGGGATTCAGGAGTGCTGTGCTCACGGACATAGTCTTTCGTAAACTCAACTGGCACGTCGGCCATCACTCACCTCTAGGACTGGATAACGAAGCGATGAAGTATAGCGGCAATGGTCAACACCAGCACATCCAACATCGGCAGAAACAGATCCCCAAAAAAAAGCCGGATCAAAGATCCGGCTAAAATTGCTGTTTGGGGGAGACCAAGTCAGCAATACTTACAACTGTGACTCCCAGAGTTGGGGGAAGTTCACAGTCGAAGTTCAATTTACGGATTTAACCAGTAGTTGAACTTCACCATAAAAACATCGTCAGCCGGTTCATCAAACAGCGTATTAAGATTGTCGCCAAGATCAAACTGTCCTGTCCGCTCAAAGTGCTCTCGACCCTGCGACCAAACCGCAAACAGCGTTGATCCTGGTCGATATTCCCAACGTAGCACTACGTTCGAGCGAAATTGCTTAAAATTGAAGTCGCGATTAGCAATGAACGATGTCTCGCCAGCACCGTCAAGATCCACAATGTAGCCACCCTCATCGGCAGTGACATCCAGATCTTCAAACCGAGCTTCGTATTCCCTCGATAGAGGATCTGCGACCCGTCGGAAGCTATCGTAGGTCGCCGCGGAAACGTAGGGACGCAAGTAAACTTCTAGTGTGAGGTCTCTGGAAAATGCCAGATCCATACGGGTCGTGATGGCTGCAGTTCGTTGGGAGACGCGTCCAAAGATATAGTGGGCTTCGTCCTGATCGATACGTGTCACCCACTGATCTCCGACGGACCGATTGACGGAGGCACCCAGACTCAATCGAAGCTGATCCGAAGGACGCCAAGAAAAAGAGGGCGCCAGACTAACACTGAATCCATCAGACGCTGGTCTGAACATTGTGTTTAAGTTCAGGTTCATCTGGATTGGCTTACGCGAATCAGTCATCACTGAGGCACTGAACCCCATGCGGTTGGGTAGCCTCATTCGAGGTCCTCCCCTCAGAGCATACACACTTGGCAAACCACGACTGTAGATTCCAGTGAGCGAAACATTCCAAAAATTTTTGAGCTGAAAGTTGGCCATGACATTGGCACCCAGACTCCACCTTTCGCCGCCATGTGTCACCGATTGCCATAGATTCCAGTTCACATTCCATGAGCGTAGATGCCGACTTGGCCGATGCTCGTTGTAGCCCACTCCGACCCAGGACGTCGTATAGTCCGTCTCTGTCATGAAACCCATATCATTGGCTTCGAACCCGGCCGTTCGAACACGACCACCGATGTCGTAACGCCAATTATCACCGCCGACCTTCGACAAATTGATGAAACCATTGACGCCATTCAGGGAGGTTCGGTTGGAGTCATAGTTCAGATGGTCCGCATCGGGTCGATGCATGTACCGACCAGGAGATCGCTGCGTTCTGGCGATAGTCGCCTCGGACCCGGCAACGCGCGAACCGACAATCTGTCCAGCCAGGGAATGCGTGTCATTCCAAAAACGATGCCTGAAGTCGAATCCACCTGTCAGCGCTTCCCTGTGCAGACCGATATCATCAGCAGCGATCGCATCCCGATGGACATGTGTACTGACAAAGCCAACGGCGCTTCGACCACTTCGGAAGTCTTTTTGAACACGGGCGTAACTGTACTGTGTCCCAGGTTCGATCACTTGAGTCAGTCGATCACCCTCACCGGTCACGATATTCGCAATCGCCTCCTCAGTCTGCGCAGTCAGCAGACCCAGCGTCCATCCACCTTCGGTTTTGCCCGAAAGTTTGGTCGCAGCGTTGATCTTTGTGACGTCCGGTGAATCGCTATAGCCACCTAAGACATTGGCCCTGCCCTGAGGTCTGCGACCAATACGTCGAGAATGAAACAGGTGGTCCGTGTAGCCAATCTTCAATTGGTAGATATCGGTACTTTCCAGGAAAAATGGCCGTTGCTCTGAGAAGAACGTCTCGAAAGCGCTTAGGTTTACTTCCGCGGGATCAGCTTCCACCTGACCAAAGTCCGGATTGATGGTCATATCCAGCGTCAAATTGGATGTCACAGCATATTTGAGATCACCTCCCAGTTCGCTCGCCGCCGCATTGTTTTCGTAAAAAGGATCTGCCGCGTCGCCTGGAGCCTGACGTAATCGAGATAAAGCATAGGGTACGACTTCTAGCCTTGAGGGCTTACTGAGGTTGTTCATCCCTGTCAAACGCCTATAGCGGGAAACGACCCCGGGATCTTGTGCTGTGAGTGGTGCCCAGTGACTCGATTCATTGGTTCGTGCCAACCAACGGCTGAATTGAACCCCCCAGGTCTGCCGATCACCACTGTTGAAGCGCAACTGTGAATACGGGATTCGAAATTCTGCCGTCCATCCGTCATCACCCACCTGGGTTGCAACGTCCCAGATCGCATCCCAGTCCCTGTCCCGTTGTGAATCGTCATAACGATAGGAATCACGTTTGACGCCCACAGGATTGGTCCCAAACTGAAACGCGGTTCGACGATCATTGTAGGAATCTATGGCAACGAAAACCCAATCCGAATGCGAGAACTGATCGCGTCGAGTCAGCTGTGCCTCAATTGCGGAAGGATCAGAATCCAACGCGTGAAATCCAACATATAACGCATCTTTCCCATACAGGATACGAACTCTGGATCGCTCTGAAGCAGGTTCCCCTTCCAAAGGTTGCAGCTGGACAAAATCCGTCGCAACGTCTGCACCCTGCCAGGCCGATTCATTCAGCAATCCATCGATTCGAATTTTCTCTTCAACGGAAAAAGCGGTCAGCTCATGATTATCAGCAGACAGGTCGATAGGTGTTATCAGGAGCAATACGCCCAATATCAAAGGAATCGCTGTAATCTGAAGGACAGTAATCAACCGTGAGTTGGCGACGCAATATAAGGGGGACGTGCCTGGGAAGGGCATCATGATCCGAGCACGCAGTGTATTTCGATGGGGTCCATTCTTCAGGTGGCAGCCATAATGTCTAATACCACTTAGGGTCATATCCATAATTATAAGTTATATACATAAGACACAATAATCGGGTACATTAGCGAGCTTCTTCGGCCCCGCTGATTATTGCGCGGCGCAGATATCATGCAACTCTTTGATTTCAGGACTGTTCTATGGAACTGATCGCATCTACCGCCGACATCCCCGAAGGAGAACTCATCGAGAGCCGGGCAGGAGATAAAGAAATACTCATTGGTTGCGTGGACGGCCAGTATTTTGCGTTGGAGGACGTATGCCCACACGCCTGGGTCCGGTTCGGGTTCGCCCAACTAGACAAGACCACACTGACCTGCCCGTGGCATGGGCTTCAGTTCAATGTCCTGACCGGCGAATGTCTCAGTTGGGAAGGCATGCCCGAGATCACTACGTTTCCCCTGACCATTGAAGATGGGCAAATCTTTCTGAATGACCCGGAATCAAAAGACGAAGGCTCCTAAGCGAGGATCGACGCAGATCTTCAGCGTCTTCGCAACGGCGCTAACCGAGCGCCGTATCATGTGGGACCGCGTTTCCCATCAGATCTTCAAAGTTGCGCCTGAAAAAACGGTCTTTCACACCATCACTCAAGTCAGCTGTTGAGGAAGAAAAACGTCCATAGGGATTTCTCCCCCCTTCCAGATGTGGATAGTCTGAAGAGAACATACAGATCTCCGGACCCGATTGTTCGATGATCCAACCTGCGGGTTCGGTTGGATAGGGCGTCACCCTTACCTGCCTTGAAATATACTCCGAAGGTCTCAGGGAGAGATCCTGGAGTCGTGATTCATGTCTTCCGAATGCTTCCAACGCGGAGTCCAGTTGTCGCATGAAACCGGGTACCCAGGATGCGCCCAATTCGATCACACCGACCTTGAGCGTCGGAAAACGCTCGAGCACGCCGTCTAGTATCAACATGGCGAGCGCCTGCATCGGACCATGTGGAATCGCCATGTAAGAAATTGATCGGAAGTTCTCGTCGCCGCCATGAAAATCTTGAACTTTCGGCAGGCCATTGTTGGCGTGTGCTTTTGGCAACACCCGATCAGCGACACCTACATGGAAAAGAACGGGTAATCCTGCGTCTACAGCCTGCGACCACACTGCATCAAGCCTCACATGACTAGTCGAGTGGTGTCTAGGACAGGCCCAGGGTAACAGTAGCGCCTTACATCCACTGTCAATGGTTTGCCGTGCGGCCTCATCGACACGATCAAGATCAGCAATAGGTACATAACCCACCGGC
>CAJWYI010000100.1 GCA_913049815.1 uncultured Gammaproteobacteria bacterium | reverse complement strand
GCCAAGTGCGACCCGGTGACGTGTTTGATCCGGGTGCCATTCCGGGCGCTAGTCAGGGCGACAGCCTGTCAGCGCCCCGACACGTCCTTAGACGTGCCTGATTGAGTGCTTATCATGGTGTAAAAGAAGGTTCCTGTGCCCTCTAAATCCATACGTTTTAGTTATGGATTGCGGTCCAAATAAGTTTGATGTAATGGAAATCGTGGGGCACGATAGCCCGGTTCGCATTTTGATGTCGCAACAGAACGGGTCGTCCGACCCGGGAAAACAACCACATGAGGCAACTTATGACTTATGACATTTTGATTCGTGGTGGTTCCATCGTTGACGGTAGTGGTTCGGAGCCTGTGAAAGGCGACGTCGCCATTAAAGACGGCTATATCGCGGCCGTTGGCAACGTAGAAGGAGACGCTACCCGAGAAATTGATGCCACTGGCCAACTGGTCA
Organism: uncultured Gammaproteobacteria bacterium; assembly: GCA_913049815.1. Lineage (GTDB taxonomy): Bacteria > Pseudomonadota > Gammaproteobacteria > Pseudomonadales > Azotimanducaceae > UBA7451. The sequence goes on along the minus strand of CAJWYI010000100.1, from coordinate 9,882 downwards.
CTCCTGGCTTCGTGGATATCCACACTCACCTGGACGCACAAATGGGCTGGGATCCGGATATGACCCCCGTCAGCTGGCACGGCGTGACCACTGCACTGATCGGTAACTGTGGCATGACTTTCGCGCCGTGCAAGCCTGAGCACCGAGAACTGCTCGCGGGCATGATGGAAACCGTTGAAGACATTCCCAAGGACGCCATTCTGGGTGGACTGAAGTGGGACTGGGAGCACTATGGCGGCTACCTGGATTCCATTGAACGCATGGGCACTGCCGTGAACGTGGCCGGTCTGATTGGCCACGCTGCCATCCGCTACTACGTGATGGGGGAACGTGGTTTTGCAGAAGATGCAACGGATGAAGAAATCGAGCAGATGACTGAGATCGTTTCGAACGCGATTGATGCGGGTGCTTTTGGCTTCTCAACTAACCGATTTGAACCGCATCGTGCACCGGATGGACGTTCCATCCCGGGTACGTTTGCAAAGAAAGAAGAGCTGGAAGCGATTGCTGGTACTGTGGGTCCCAAGGGTGCCTTGATGCAAGCCGTTGGCGCAGACTTCGGTATTCTGGACGCCATGGCTGACAAGAGCCGGGTCCTGTTCAGTTATGGCACTGGCACGGAAGAAGGTGCCGGTGAACGATCTGCAGCTGCGCTCGACAAACTTGCAGAAGGTCGCGATATCACGGGTATCTCACACGTTCGTGGTTCCGGTCTCATGTTCGGCTTGCAATCTCGCATGCCGGCACGTGGCAAGACCTGGAACGGGTTGATGAAAATGACACTGTCAGAGCGGGTTGAGTCAATCAGCGATGCTGAAACTGCGGCCAAGCTCGTTGAGGAAGCGCGTTTACCGGAAGGTTCTCAGCTGCCGATTGATCGTGTGTTCTATCTTGGTGCTGACGAAACACCGGCCTACACAAATGAGGTTTCTCTGAAGCAGATGGCTCAGGAAGCTGGTGAACATTGGTCGGAGACGTTCCTGCGACTGTCTCGTGAGAGCAACGGTCGTGGCCTGTTCAATTTCCGTATGTTCTCTGCAAGCTTCAAAGAGCAAGCGGGTCTGTTCAAGAGCGACCATCTGATCCCGGGGCTGGGTGATGCGGGTGCTCACGTTTCACAGATCATGGATGCAGGCTGGTCTTCTTTCATGTTGTCTCACTGGTGCCGTGAAACCGGTTTCTACAGTGTGAGCAAAGTGATCAAGAAGATGACGTCTGAACCCGCACGCGTGGTCGGTCTTGATGATCGAGGTCTGATCAAGGAGGGCATGCGTGCCGATATCAACGTCTTTGACATTGATGAAGTTGCTGAGCTCCAACCGGAACTGGTCAACGACTTTCCGGGTGGTGCACCTCGCTTCATCCAGAAGGCCAAAGGCTTCAAGGCGACGATCGTCAATGGTGAAGTCAGCCTGATGGATGGTGAGCTGACAGGCACTCGCGCTGGAAAGGTTCTGCGAAGCGCTGCATCAGCGTAACGTTAAACCGAAAACAAAGAAATCCTGCCGACGTTGTGGCCGGCAGGATTTTTTTTGCCTGCAGGAAATTCACTAATGGTAAAGTCTCCGCTTTCCTATGAAGGGTGCGGTACTGAATGAAGGTGCTTTGTGTCTTCGGGACACGTCCCGAGGCGATCAAAATGGCACCTGTGGTGCTCGCACTTCAAGAGTCACGGGACATCGAAGTCTGTGTGTGCGTCACTGCGCAACACCGGGAGATGCTAGATCAAGTGCTTCAGTTGTTCGACATCGTTCCTGCATTTGATCTGAATATCATGACGCCAGGACAGAGTCTGAACGGCATCGTCTCTTCGGTCCTGTCAGACCTCGAACCTGTTCTTGAAGATTTCGCACCTCATTTGGTCCTCGTCCACGGTGACACCAGTACCACCCTGGCAGCGTCACTGGCAGCGTATCACAAGCAGATTCGGGTTGGTCATGTCGAAGCGGGGCTGAGGACGGGTAACCTCTATTCGCCATTCCCGGAGGAAGCCAACCGAAAGTTAACGAGCGCACTGGTTGATATTCACTTTGCGCCGACAGACGGTGCGGCACTGAATCTGCAGAACGAAGGCGTGGATCCGGCCAACATCCTAGTGACGGGTAACACTGTCATTGATGCATTACTGTCGGCCAAGGGTCGTGTAGATCAGGATGCTTCGATCGCCGAAGGGCTCGCGTCCCGGTTTCCATTTCTCGATGATAATAAGCGGGTCATTCTGGTAACGGGACATCGAAGAGAGAGTTTTGGCGACGGTTTTGAGAGGATCTGTGATGCGTTGATTCAACTAGATGCGATACCTGATGTGGAGATTGTCTATCCGGTGCACCTGAATCCCAACGTGCAGGAACCTGTCTATCGCCGCCTCGCGAACACAAACAATGTAAATCTGATTGATCCACAGGACTATCTCCCGTTCGTTTACCTGATGATGCGATCACACATCGTCCTGACGGATTCGGGTGGTATTCAGGAGGAAGCACCATCACTCGGGAAGCCTGTTCTGGTGATGCGAGAAACCACCGAGCGTCCAGAAGCCGTCAAGGCAGGGACTGTCGAGTTGGTGGGTACTAACGCTGAATTGATCGTCACGAAGATCCGGACGCTTCTTGAGGACGCCAAAGCCTATGGGAGGATGAGTCAAGCACACAATCCCTATGGTGATGGCGAGGCTGCAAGGCGTATCTGTTCCTATATTGAACAGCAGCAAGACCGTTTTATGTGATACGGTTTACGGCACTCGGCAAAGAGTCTATCAATGCCGACAGGGCCCGTTTAGTGCCAGCGAGGAGAGTGAAATGCAGGATTTCAGTGGCAAGATTGCAGTGGTTACAGGCGGTGGTACAGGGATGGGCCGTGCTCTTGTGCGTCAGCTCATGTCTGAGGGTTGTGATGTCGCCACCTGTGATGTCATCGAAGAGAATCTCGCAGAAACACGGGCGATCTGCGAAGCCGAAGCGCCGCAGGGGGTACGCATCTACACCGGACTTTGCGATGTCGCCTTGGAGGATCAGGTACATCAGTTTGCTGACGATGTGGCGAAGGCGTTTGATACTGATCATATCCACCTCCTGTTCAACAATGCGGGTATTGGTGGCGGGGGCAGCTTCATCGATGGAGATCGTGGCGATTGGGAACGCACCTTCAATATCTGCTGGCTGGGCGTTTATAACTTCTGTCGGGCATTTACACCCATGTTAAAGAACGCACCGGAAGGGCAGGTTGTTAATACGAGTAGTGTGAATGGTTTCTGGGCTTCTCTGGGTGGAGGCATCGCTCATACTGCATACAGCGCTGCGAAGTTCGCCGTCAAAGGTTTTTCTGAGGCGTTGATCACCGACTTCAAATTGAATGCACCGCATCTATCAGTCTCCGTCGTGATGCCAGGTCATGTTGGTACGGACATCGGTATCAATTCACGGAAGATCCTGGGGGGTAGTGATCCCGAGGACATGACGAATGAAGAGATCGAGCGTTTTCGTGAGAACATTGTGCAGCGTATGGGTGGTGTAGAACTGACGGACGATCAGATTCGGGAGGCGGTTCGCAATCAGGGGCAGGCATTCAAGAAGGGCGGTATCACACCCGAGGAAGCAGCTAACATCATCATCACCGGCGTGAAGAATGATGAATGGCGTATTTTGGTGGGCGAGGATGCAAAGGCGCTTGATCGGGCCGTTCGGAGCGAGCCGCTCAAGGCCTATGATGAGGACTTCTTCATGTTGCTTGCACAGACCCGACAGTCAGGCGATTAGCGCCGTCTCGATCGCTCCAAATGCGACACAGTCCTCGTCGCGCTTGCTAGCGAGATCTGACAGGTGCGATTTTCAGGTCTCCAAATCGATACCTTCCCATCAATATTGGGCAATTAATACCGAGAGGAATACACCACCGGTCGATTTTCGGAAAATTCATCAGATCGACCAGCCAAGCATTAAAACCCGCTGTCATCAGACTGCAGAAGATGCTACCAAAACCCGAATTTATCTGGTTTTCCGTCAGAAAATAGTGCCTATATCATCCTTGGATGTACCGAGTGCGCGTCTGGCCCCAATCTGCGTTGTGCATCGCGTGACTGAGAAGCTTACGAGGCCCAGTGTGCTGAGGGCTGTAATCAGAAGCAGGACGAACATGACAAATGACAGCAGATTGTTCAGGCCGATATCCAGGTTGTAACTCTTCCCTTCGGGTTTCTTCCATCGAGCACGGATTTCCGACGATTTGCGAGGGATCCCGAGATCGTGGTATTCGACGAGCCGATAGCCGCGATAGATCCATTGTATGAAGAAGAGATTTTCCGTTAGTTCAACGATGTCTCAAAGAACAAGCTCGCCTTTTTGTGACCCACCGACGCTCCATCATTCTTTACGCGACGGGCATCCTAGTAATTGGTCAGGGACGGATCATTGATGACGGGACGCATATGGAATTCATGCACAGATGTGTTCTGTATGATGAGATGTACACTTCGCAGGCCTACAAATACTTACGCGTAGAAGAAATCAATGTAGTTGATTCAGACTCGAGTTTAGGAAATCAGGATTAACCATGACAACATTGGCAGGTAAGGTCGCGCTTGTGACCGGTGGTTCAGGGAGTATCGGTGGCGCCATCGCGGAGCGCCTCGCAAGAGAAGGATTGATAGTGGTTATAAGTTACGTCGGTTTTGAGGAAGGCGCCGACGCGGCCCTTGATGCCGTTCGTGAGGCAGGTTCAGATGGGATGATTGTACCGCTAGATCAACGCGATCCTGACAGTATCGATCGGACAATCGAACAGGTGATCGAACAGTACTCGCGCCTTGACGTTCTTGTGAACAATGCGGCTTGGAATACCATTCCCGGACCTGGATGCGCTCACACCTGATGTCTGGGACCGCGTATTGGAGACCAATCTGCGTGGCCCTTTCTTGTTGGCTCGCGCAGCGGCTACCGCACTCAAATCTAGTCAGGGGTACGTAATCAATATCTCATCAGCAGGCGGTATCACACCAGGTTCAAGAAGTATCGCGTACTCGTCGAGTAAGGCTGGGTTAAATCACCTGACCCGTTGCCTTGCGGTTGCCATGGCGCCAGAGGTCAAGGTCAACTGTATTGCACCGGGTCTTGTTGAAGGTACCCGAATGGCGAATCGACTGCCGCAACGCAATGCGGAAGGTGCACGAAGACAAGCGGTTCTGAAACGGGTGGGTGCTCTTGAAGATATCTCCGAGCAGGTAGTCACATTTTGCCGCAGTGATTCGGTTACAGGTCAGACCATTGTCATCGATGGCGGTATGCCCGGCGCGATGCGCTAAGTCGCCAGGATCGAAGCCTTTTGCTCGTTGGTGAACCGGTTGAGATTCATCATGTGGGTCATGCGTTGGTAGTCGCGCCCTTCCGCCGTCAGCCGATCGAACCAATCGTCTTCCCCTAGCGCTTCGCCTAAACGAGGCGGATTGCGGTTCAGCATTTGGACGTCGACCTTCCTTGGTTCGAGGCTTCGCAGGATGCCTCGATTGAAGTGAGAATGAATAGTCACTCGCTCTCCGGGTTCGGTACGATCACCTTGCCAGTGCCAGACGCCATGCTGGAAATAGACAACCGAACCCTTGGGCATCTCGATTGGGACGCCTTCCATCTTATCTTCGGGGCGTGGTCCACGTCGTCTCTTATGGCTCCCCGGGACCAGCCACGTTGGACCGGAGGCCTCCGTCCAGTCTTCCAGTGCCCAGACACCTACGCCTGTCATGGAGAATTCAGGATAGGGTTCGGGAACCTGCGAGTAATCCGTGTGAACAGGGATCATCCCCTTACCGGGACCGCGCTTGATCGAAGAGATGGAGGCGATCACTGCGCCACGACCCAGCGTCGAGTCAATCATGGTCATGAACAGCGGGTTCATGACCAGTTTCTCGAAAGCCGTGCCGTGATAGAGCATCCATTGCATGCTGTCGTGCTGGTGAGTGCCTAGTGTTCGAATCGTCGCATCCCGAACTTCGTCGGCAAATTCCGGTGAGATGGCGTTCTCGACCACGGCAAAACCGTTTTCTTCAAGGTCCTTGAGTTGTTGGGTCAGTCCCTGACGCTGCGCCCGATGAGCAAGATCGGGATTCTCAACCGTCAGACGCGCCATATAATCGTGGTGCGCGGCGAAAATAGCAGCAGCAGCAGTTGGTAGTGCTTTGCCTGCCATATTGAAGGCGTTGTCGCCGAACCAGTTACGCATTTCGCGAACCCCCTCAGACATCAGTGTCGGGTCACCAGCGCCTACTGTTTGTGCGAGCATCAGGGTTGCCTGATAGTCACCGGCGATGACAGCGTCCGCGTTGTTGTCGAAGCCTCGTTCGACCGTGAGTGAATGACCATCCCACCGAACCGTCCAGGTCGCCTGATCCTTTTCAAACGCCATATGGGGCGGTGCGTCGCTGAACCGTTCCGACAGTGAAAAAGCGTCAACATTGCTGACCTGGCGGAAGCGCTCGGTCAAAAACGTACGGCTTTGATCGAGCCAATCATTGGAGAAAAATTCCACGTGGTGTGGGAGTGTGTACATGCGCTATCCCCTGAATTGGCGGCAATTCGATGGTCGACCCTGGGTCAGTCTACTGCAGCGGCCATCACAACGTCCAAACCTGGCAGAACCGTTTTTAGAGCTGGAATTCAATCTGAGTCGTGGGCTGGGGCCCAGGTTGGGTGATAGTCTAGTCGCGTCCTTGAACTCGGAAACGACCATAACCAGCGTTTCGGCGTGTAGAGAACGAGCGACAAAAAGCACAAACGAAAACTGGAGCGAGCGGCCCATTTTGGCTCCGCAGGTTGGATCTGACTGGCCTTCGACACGATTCTGACCCGAACAACGAGGCAAACAACCAGCGCTCATGCCGACAGCTGATGTTTGCTCGTTCGACGCGCCTAGACCCTCGTGTAAAAGGGTTCCCGCGCGCGTACAGGATCTAGCAATGACCAATCACCTTCGGGTACATCGTGGCCGCCGGGGAAGGGGGGGCATCCTTAAGATCCATGGACGCGAGCACTCGACCGTCCTGGTAGTACGCATTAGCAGTGAGACGAATCATTCGATGGCGAAAGCGCGCATGACCGCTAGCCTTGAGTAGCGACACTCGATCCTGAAGGGACAGCTCTTCTAAGGCACACTGATGTCGGTCGTGGCACTGTGATTGCAGCGCATCGAGCTGACGCTTGAGGGAATCATCACCTTGTTCACGGGCGATGGCGACAATGTTATTGAAGATCGATTCATCGTCTGCGCCGGGGATCTGGTAACGCTCGCTGGCGGGGATGATGGTCCCGGCGATCACGCGGAGCGCAGTCAGATCATCTTCGTTCAGGCTGCTGTCGCTGCTGATTATGTCTGTCATGATGTTGTGTCCTTCACAGTGTGTGCATCGTGCGCATCAGTCGAATAGATTAGCGAGCCGTTTTTTCATGGCATCGGCCACGTACAATGCGAGGGCCTGGATGGTTCTCGTGGGATTGACGCCTGCACTGGTTACAAACAGGCTGCCGTCGACTACAAACAGATTCTTCACATCGTGGCTACGACCCCATTCATTCACGACCGATCGTTCCGGATCTTTCCCCATGCGTGCTGTCCCCATCAGATGCCAACCGCCACCGACGATTGGATATCCGCTCTGAACGTCCGTCGCGCCTGCCGCTTCGAGGACCTCTCGTGCGCGCTCGATCGAAAACTCCAGCATATGTCTGCTGTTGTCACTCAACGTGTAGGTTAGTTTGGGTGCGGGAATACCATCCGGATCCTTCAGGCGTGGATCAAGCGTCACCGTGTTGTGTTCCTCGGGTAGGTCTTCACAGATCGCCACCATCCCGCAGATGTGGTTAGCACGTTGTCGGTAAGCTTCGTGGTGGCCGTCACCCCAGGGAATCTGACCACCAAGCATGCCGTTGACTGCGATCGATACCGGCGCATGCCCACGGGCACCTTCAAAGGTGAATCCTCGGACAAACCCCCGATTTTTGTCAGTCTCATAGAATTCTTGACTCCAGATACAGTCATGGGGGCCTCGAGGTCCATCGACTTCATCAGGGAACGTGGCGAAGATATGGGCATAAGGATGAAACATCAGGTTTTTGCCAACAAGACCACTGCTGTTCGCGAGCCCATTAGGGAACCGTGCAGATTTTGAGTTGAGCAGAATGCGTGGTGTACCAACGCCGTTACAGGCCATGATTACGACAGAAGCCTTGATCTCCTGCTCGTTCCCGTCCTCGTCATAGTAGATGGCACCACTGGCCATACCATCGTTGTTGACTGTGACTTCCCGGACTCGACAACGCGTTCGAAGCTCGACCCCGGCACGCATAGCATGAGGCCAGAACGTAATGTCCGTACTGGCTTTTGCTCCTTGCGAACACCCTGTTGTGCAAGCTCCCAGGTTGAGACATTGGTCGCGACCGTCATAGGGCTCTGTGGCGATGGCACTGTCTGAGGGCCACCAGTGCCATCCTTTGGCATTAAATCCTTTTGCCATGATCGTGCCAGACCGTCCTAATGGCAGCGGCGGCATTAATGAAGGTTTTGGCGGATAGGCTGGGTCGCCTTCGAGGCCCGAAACGCCAGTGACTCGATCGCTCTCATCGTAGAAGGGGGCGAGGGTGTCGTAATCGATGGGCCAGTCGTCAGCCACGCCATCAAGTGTTTTGACGCGGAAATCTGACGGATGAAATCTTGGAAAGTGGCCGGCATACAAGATTGTGCCGCCACCAACCCCGTTGAAATTGGCGACCTTGATGGGCGACTCATCTTCATTGATCGGATAGTCAGTGGCTCGTCCTCGATGGTTCGGACTGTGACCGAAGGGACCTGCGGCGCGTGCTTCCCAGTCCATAAAGTTGGTAGGGTATTCCGACTGTTTCATCCAGTCGCCCTGCTCGATGCACACAATGTGCATACGCGTTTCCGCGAGACCATAAGCTACGGCCGCGCCGGATGCGCCAGCACCGATGATCAGAACGTCGACAGGCTCTTCTGTCATGGGGAATCTCTCCAACATTTGGACTGGAGCATACCAAGGGAAGTCTTGGGCATGGAACCCGTAAACTAAGGCTCATGTATACTCGGCTGCATTTCTACAGGGGAACAGGCCATGCTAGCAGTAAACGTGCGTTTTTATGTGAAACCGGGTGAAGAAGATGCCGTCGAGGAACGTATGAAAGTGTTTGCGAGCGAGTGCATCGACAAGGAGCCAGGCACACACTTGTATACCGTCATCAAAGATGACAATGGCCTCGGCACGATGGAAATCTATGAGGACATGGATGCGTTTCGTGCCCATGGCGTGACACCCCACCACGATGAAAATGTACGGTTGTTGTCAAACAAGATGTCGGCGCGTCCCGATATCAATGTCTTTGAAGTGGTGCATCACCCAACGCGGTGATAGAAGCCGTGATGCAAAATCAGGAAATGACGAGAGGAAGACGATGAAACAGGTTGCGGGGAAGGTGGCTTTCGTGACAGGCGGTGCCAGTGGGTTGGGATTGGCAATGACCAGATCACTTACTGGTGCAGGTATGAAGGTGGTGATCGCGGACATTGAGGACTCAGCGCTGGCAGCGGCGGCCGAGGAGTTCTCGGACAGTAACACCGAAGTGTTGACAATCAAAACAGATGTCACTGATCGAGATTCGATGGCGGATGCCGCCACCAAGACCATCGAGGCATTCGGCAAAGTCCATGTGCTCTGCAACAACGCTGGCGTTTTTGTTGGTGGAAGCGTCGCGGATATGACCTACAAGGACTGGGACTGGGTCATGAATGTGAATGTGCAGGGGGTGATTAACGGTATGGTGGCCTTTGTCGATTTGATTAAGTCCCATGGAGAGGGTGGACACATTGTGAATACTGCTTCCATTGCAG
>CAJWYI010000099.1 GCA_913049815.1 uncultured Gammaproteobacteria bacterium | reverse complement strand
GTTCGAGCGACGAGGACCTATTGGCGGTTGCACATGGTAGCGACGCACCCATCGTCATGTTTGGCCACTCACACATACAGTTCACTCGCACCATTGGCGATCAGACGTTCATCAACCCAGGCAGCGTCGGCCAGAACCGATGTGGCCGACAGTTGGCATGTTACGGTGTGTTTGAAGACGGACAGTACGAAGCCCGTCAGGTGGGATACGATCAATCCCGGTGGTTGGCCGACATGGACAAGATCGATACGCTGAACGAATTTGAGGACATGCGGGAGTGGCTCAAGGACGGGTTCCTAAAGGGCTTCGGCATCGGTGAAAACGAACCCTGGACGACGTTTTCTGAGCAGGGTTACAACTGATCTGACTGACGACTACTGGATCAGTCGCAGGCTGATGAGGCGTGGCTCTACATTTGGAATCCAGGTTTAGCAGTATGAAGATGGTCATCGAGACGACGGCTCCGACGATACTTTATAGGGAGCGTTTTCCACTTGTCTTCATGATCCTATTCGGTGCCTTCATTGCCTATCGAATGTTCTCCTCATACGAGGGTGATACCTAGTTTCTCCGTGAGGAATGGTTTTGTTCAAGCCATCTTTTGAGCTGACTAGTAAAGGCGGTTTTTTAGTTCCGTGAAAACGGATCAAGAGAGTCACGATCACCTTCCCTTAGGGATCCAGTGAACTTGATGATCCAGGAGAATTCGAATAAGGCATGGCGTGCTGCGTTGCGGATAAAAACCTTTGTGTACGATGGATGTACGCTGGAATGCGCGTTTCTTGGCTAATTTACCGAGTGAAGTCAAAGCCCTGGTCACGGTCATTTAGTGCACCCAACTCAATACTGTGGCTCCATACAAGGCTTTGTACGTGTTCTTCAATCAGCTATGTGAAACAAACGCCCGCCTCTTACCTGTCCCTGGCCGGTTTCAGGCTAGAATTGATCCATGTCTATGACGAATAAAAGCCTCACGTCCCTTCCAATGGTTGCCACGCCACACGGTACGGTCATTGCGGTCGTTCTGCTCGTGCTGACCGCATGCAGTGGTGGCAGCGGTTCATCGTCTCCACAAACCATGGATCCCTTACCGTCTGAACCGCCGGACACGAACCTGCGGAATGAAGACCCGGTGATCCGTTTCATTGACGTGACGGCCGATTCTGGGCTGAGTCGGCGCTGGGGGATCGTCACTGGAGGACCTTCTTTTATCAATGAGTTTGCCGGCGGACTTGCGGTCGCAGACTACGACGACGATGGCGATATCGATCTCTTTGCAACCGGCGGAGATTCCGATCCCAATCATCTCTATGAGAACCAGGGCGATGGCAGTTTCGTTGAACTCGGACGCGACGTCGGACTGAATTTTACACATCGCGGTAGCGGACCCAACTTTAGCGACTTCGATGGCGATGGTGATCTCGATCTCTTTGTCGGTGGGGTCGAACGATCTCCGTTTTATCTGATGGAGAACAGGGATGGTCAGTTTTACAACGTTACATCGAGCAGCGGCATCGACCTGACGGTCGATGACACCGTCTCTGCGACGTTCGGGGATTACGACAATGATGGTGATCTTGATCTTTTCTTGAGTCACTGGGGTGCATCGAGACGTGCGGATACGGAAACGCTCTGGCGTAACAACGGGGATGGCTCTTTCACCAGTGCCAGCATCGAATCGGGCATCGCGGGTCAGCTGATCGAATCCGTTGATTCAACCGGTCAGGAGATGGATCGTTCGTTCACACCTAACCTGAGTGATATCGATGGCGATGGCGATATGGATCTTCTCATGGCGTCAGACTTTGAAACCAGTCAGGTGATGGTGAACAACGGTGATGGCACATTTATAAAGATTACAGACCGCAATGTGATCATTGATCAGAACGGCATGGGTGCTGCGGTTGGCGACTATGACAATGATGGAGATATGGATTGGTTTGTGACCTCGATCATGCAACCACCGGATCTCTTTGGTAATCGACTTTACAGAAACATGGGGTCCGGTACTTTCGAGGACGCCACGGATGAAGCGGGTGTCGCCGACGGTGGATGGGGTTGGGCTGCCTGTTTTGCTGACTTCGATAATGACAGATATCTGGATGTCTTCCATGTGAATGGTTGGCGTGCGGGCGATCCGGATGGTGGGACTGAAAATGGCGACCAGGTGCGTTTTTTCCACTCCCGTGGCGACGGCACCTTTGAGGAGAAAGCATCGATGGTAGGACTATCGGATCGGGGACAGGGGCGCGGTGTGGCCTGCTTCGATGCTGAACGGGATGGCGACATCGATATTGTTATTGCCAACAATGATCAGGAGCAGTTTGTCTATTATCGGAACGATTCGATTAACAATAACCATTATCTGGTTATTCGACTTATCGGCAGCGGTATGAACACACGAGGTATCGGCGCCTGGGTTGAAGTGACGACACCCGGGAGTATACAAGTCCGTGAAGTTCGGGCGGGCAACAACTATGTTTCCCAGAACCCTCCTGAAGTACACTTCGGTCTGGGTGCGGCGACATCGGTCGATGTTGTTGTGCGCTGGCCCGATGGGACAGAAACCGGACTCCTCGGGGTTGCAGCGAACCAGCTGCTGACCATCAGGTACGAGTAATGCATCCTGGCTATAGTCGTAGACGTTATCGGCAAGACTAGAGCGACTGTTCTAAACGAACTTTGAAGTCCAATGTGTTTGCGGTAAGCCGCACCAATGGCTCGCAATTTCCCGCGTGAAATGGGGTAACTCCACGACCCAGAATACTTCGCTTGTTGATCTTGAGGGATCAACTGTCATTAACTGCGTAGCGAGCAATTTGCTCGCGATTTTATACATGGGGGAAAATCATGAGGAAACTAATTCCAATTGTGTCTCTGGGCCTGGCGCTGACAGTGTCGGGATTCTCAGCAGTCGCAGAGGACAACGACGACGCCATCGAGACCATTGTCATTACGGCTGAAAGAGGTGAGACCTCATCTCTGGACCGTGCCATGACGGTGACCGGCTTCAATGGAGATATGATCGAGGAACTTGGCATTCAGAATATGGATGACCTTGAGACGCTTGTACCAGGTCTCCAGAAAGGTGTGCGAAGTTCAGCGGGTAAAAATGAGGATGGCCACCTGGTCATGCGTGGTGTCGCAAACGATCGGCGTATTAACTTCTTTCAGGATTCCGCGGTCGCCGTCTATGTAGATGGCATCTACAATCCGATGTCCTATGGTCTAGATTCAGGTCTATTCGACGTTGAACGGATTGAGGTTGCGCGTGGTCCGCAAGGAACAACGGGTGGTAAAACTGCCATGGGTGGATCCCTAAGCTTCGTGACCAAAAAGCCGACTGACGTTTGGGACATGAAAGCGTCAGCCGAATTCACGGACCAGGCTTCCCAGGAAATCAACCTGGCGTTTGGTGGGCCTATTGCCGATACTGGTTTCTCCTACCGATTTGCTGTCAACCGTCTGACGAGCGATGGTGTGATCAAGAATGTTGGCGCAGGTCCTGATGCGGGTGAGGATGATCGTCTGCAGTATTCTCCGCAGATTCGGTTCGTGAACGATCGATGGGATATTACAGGACGATACAAAAAACTTACCGACAAGGGCGTCCACAGAACGTCACTCACTATCGGCGCACGTAACTCTGAGGAAGAGTTTCTGCTCAATTCAGATGGTACCCGTCGATGCACGCTTGATCGTGATCCGGCTTCACCCACTGTTGATCAATGTATCGAAGACGCAAATGGGAACATCATCTATCAGAGGAATCCCAACTTTGGTTTGGGTCAGTCACCTGCAATCGTAAACTGCCCTGGATTCAACAATGATGGTTCCCGTGATGCTGGTTTCCCAGTTGTTTGTGAAGGTGAGCACCTTGAGCTTGTCACAGAGTCCAATGCCCCTATTGGCCAGGACAACTCGCAGGAGACGTTCTCGGTCGAAGCCATTTTTGCGCTGAATGACAACCATGACATCATTTACTTCTATGGTGATCGAGATACGAGAACGGACCAGACTGATGATGGTGATCGCACCAACCGTCAGCCCGGTGGCGTTTGTTCAGCGATTCACCCACTGGTGATCTCCGGTGAACTGACTGCAGGGCAGACGCACCCACGGTGCGCTCTGGACGGAGCAGGCAACGGTTCGTATGCTGACTCGATTACCAATTACCTTAGAACATCAGATCAGCAAAGCCATGAGATCAGACTGGTGTCTAATAACAGCGGTCCTCTGAACTACACGCTTGGTTATACACTGATTGAAGGTGATGAGCCTTATGTGTACCGAGATATGTTCAATGGCGTAGAAACCGGTGACGATGCGAACAACAACGCGATCTTCTATACAGATACGACCGCTGCGTGTTTGGCGGAATTGGGTGGTGATCCGATTGCGACAGCGCTCGACTCGACCAGTGATACACACTTCCTAGCGCCCATCTGGGTCACAGGTTGCTCTGGCACGGACAGCACCGCGTTCTATAGTGATGTCAGTAACGGCGGAACCCACGTTGTGGGCAGCGGCGTTGCGGGGGCCTTCTATGGCAACGTGCAATACGAACAGGCGGCGTACTACGGTAATGTGGAATATGCGTTAAGCGATTCGGTGCAGCTGTTTGCAGGTATTCGCTATAACGACGACCACAAAGAACACAACCAGAACGACTTTACGTCGGCGGGTCAGCGAACCCTCGGGGATGGTACCGTTATCAACATTGTCAACGGAATTTACCGTAACAAGAATATCGACCAACCGTGTTGTGGGTATGTCGGGTTGAACCGGGATGCTGATGGCAACTATATTCCTGACGATCGAACACTGGCGGATTCCAAGGTTGTGACCTGGAAGGAAACCACGTGGAACGTTGGCATTGAATACACGCCTTCCGATAACACGATGTACTATGGTCGTGTCTCCAGGGGATATCGTGCGGGCGGTTTCGCAGGGTTTGGTAACCAGCTCGGAGAGGCGTTTGATCCAGAGATCATGATCAACTATGAAGCCGGCATCAAAGGTCTGTTCTTGGAGAATAAGGTGCAGCTGGAGGTTAGTGCCTACTTCCAGGACTTCGAGTCATTCTGGATTCAGTCAGAGCGACTGCGCACACCGGAAGAACTGGCGTTTCCTGGTAACACTTCGGCATTCATTGGAGAAACGAACGCCATTGACGGTACGGAGGTCTCGGGTATTGAGCTGCAGGGAGCGTGGCGAATCAACGATCGCATGACATTGCGAGGATTCTACGAGTTGATGAATTCCAGTTTTGGTGACTTCTCCACCCGGTACTGCTGTACGCCGGAGGGAACCACCGAAGAATCAGTCCTACAGCCTCTGAACGATGCCGCTGGAAACCCGATCATCGACCCTGCGACTGGCACGCCGCGGCTGTTTGAAGTGGGTGGCCTTAGTAACTTCGCTGGCAACTCGTTGCGCATGCAGCCGGAGAACAAGCTCTCCGCAACGCTGTCTTACGATGTGCCCGTCAGGTCCAATTGGGGTTCACTGGAACTGGTGACGATCTATAGCTGGCGCGACAAGATGTATCCCGATGAGGCGAATCTAGATATCTATGCGATTCCTGAGCTGTCGCGATGGGATGTGCGATCCAACTGGACGTCTCCGTCAGGCGCTTATACCGCGTCTTTCTGGATTACTAACGTTGCTGATCTGGTCCAGGTGCAGAGCTACTCACCGCGAGACGGTAATGGTGTCGTCGATGCGATCGAAGGCACAGTCACTGACGAACGGCGTATAGGTATGACTTTCAACTATCAGCTGTAATCGACCGTGGGTTCTACAGAACCCGGTCAAACGAAAAGCGCACCGTTCGGTGCGCTTTTTTTTGTCGATGCGTTCTCGTTGTTGTCACGCGAGACACTGCAGCAACTAACCGTTGGATTACCCATGCTTCTTCCGTTCGCGGTGCGTCTACGGCATAGATGGAAAATTGATCCGTGTTGTCGATTTTAGTTAAGGTGCCACGCATGGCTTCGATACCTGCGAAACTAAGCCACACGTGCCGTCATTTAATGCTGATGACCTTTATGTTCTGCGCCGGATGCGAACAGGTGGATGCCCCTGTAGTCGCTGCTATGGATTCCCCAGACCAAGACCTTGTCGAATACCTTGGGGAGATGATTGATGCGGCACGCAATCTACCGGAGTCAGGTCTGGCACGGGGCAGGTTGGGAATGACGTATGATATCAATGGACAGCGCGAAGCTGCTCTAGTCACCTACGACCAGGCGGCAAAGTTGTCTCCGAACGACTTTCGGTGGCCGTACTTCAGCGCACAGTTGATTGCTGAGACCGGAGACATTCCACAGGCACTGGTGATGCTTGAACGTGCGGTTAGCATCGATGGCGGTTACGCGCCAGCCTTGCTTTGGCAAGGCACATGGTTGCTCCGTTCCGGGCGAACGAATGATGCGTTGGTATCGTTTGAGCAGGCTGATGCTGTTGAGCCGTCACCCATGTCATCTTTTGGTCAGGCTCAGGCACTGGTGGCCATGGGGCGGGGCGACGATGCATTGGCGATACTTGAACCCTTGGTCGATGCGTCGGCGCATCCGCAGATTCATCGGACGGTGGGGGAAGCACTTCGTAGTGTCGGACGTGTCGAGGAGGCAAACCAGGCTTTCGCCAAGGGGAGAGGAACAGATCCACTGGTATGGCCGGATGTTCGACGTGCCCAGAGAAATGTCCATATTCGAGGTCATGCGAGCTATCAACATGCCCAAGAGTTGTCTGCGGCCGGGCGGTTGACCCAGGCGCAGGACATCTTGCTCAGATTGCAAAAGTATCATCCACAGTCTAGCTGTGGTCAGGAGGAGGGTTTTTTTCTCGCCTGCAACCTGATGAACTCGTTGGCGATCGTGTACGATCGCAGTGGAGAGCGAGAGGATGCTTTTGCCACTGTTGAGCGTGGTTTGTCTGTTAATCCGGATTTCATCCCCTTTCACTTCACAATGGCAAATCTCTACCGCCATGATCGCGATCTTACCAGTGCACTGAACCACATTGATCGCGCAATCGAGCTGAATTCAGCGAGGGGCTATGCTCACGAACAGCGAGGGAGACTATTGATCGGACTTGGCCGCTATGATGAGGCAAAAGCATCGCTGCAAACGGCCCTGGAATACGAACCCGGGAAGCGCACGACCCTCGTATACCTTGGTCTGACAGCTTTTGAACAGCGAGCTTGGGAAGAGGCGGAACAGCATTTTCGGAATGTTAGCCGTATTGAACCAGATTCCCCTGTCGGACATACGTTTCTTGCCCGCAGTCTCGGCGAGATGGGCCGCATGAGAGAGGCATGGGATTCCCAGCGTCGGGCACGTGACTATGGTGCGAACCCGGAGGAGGTTCGAATGACGGCTCAACGTCTGAGACAACTCGAGCAACAGACGAGCCCCAAGTGACGGTGAAACCTACTGGAATCGTTAGCATCCTGTGTATTCTGCTGATCACAGGTTGTACGCCGTCGGAGGAAATCGATAACCTATCGCCGTGGTTCAGTGAGGTGGCGATGGCGAGTGGTATCGACTTTGTGCATCACTCTGGATATGACGGTCGACCCATGATGCCCGAGATGATGGGTGGTGGCGTCGCCCTAGCTGACATTGATCGGGACAATGACCTGGACCTGTATCTCGTTCAGAGTGGCCGAGTTGACCGATCTCTACCCGCTGAGCAGTCTGCGAACGTCCTTTATCTCAATCGCGGCAATGGACATTTTGAGAAGGTTACTGATGCGGCAGGCGCCGGTGATCGTGGCTATGGCATGGGGGTGGCGGCCGCGGACTATGACAATGATGGCGACGTGGATCTGTATGTCACGAATCTTGAGGCCAATGTGCTGTTGCAGAATGATGGCAGTGGTCGATTTACAGATGTGACCGATTTTGCTGGTGTTGGCGATACCAGTTGGAGCACTGCTGCCACGTTTCTCGACCTTGATAACGACGGCGACCTCGATCTTTTTGTGGTGAACTACCTCCACTGGTCTAAGAACATTGAACAGGAATGTTACGGCAAAGCTTTTTTCGTCACCTACTGCGGACCAACGGTCTACGAAGCTCCCGCAATGGATCGTCTATATCGAAACAATGGCGATGGAACGTTTACCGACGTCACCGAACTTGCGGGTATGAACGTTGCTTTCGGGAATGGTCTTGGTACCGTCGGCGCTGACTTTAATAGTGATGGGTTGATCGACGTCTTCGTTGCCAACGACACACTCGTGAATCAGCTATGGATTAACGAAGGCGGCTTAAGGTTTAAAGAACAGTGTTTCGAGTGGAGTTGTGCCATGGACTCCGGCGGTATCGCGAAGGCAGGCATGGGAGTGGCAGCGGCCGATGTGGATGATGATGCGGATAGTGACCTTCTGGTTGTTAACCTGGTTCGACAGAGTGATTCCTTCTTCCGTAATGAGGGGACCTATTTTGTCGACGCGACCAGTCAGGTTGGTATAAGTCCTGTCAGTGTTCGGCATACGCGGTTCGGGGTGACCTTCGCGGACTTCGATAACGATGGTCGACTTGATCTTTATGAGGTGAATGGCAGGGTGGAGATGCAGGAACCTGCTCAAGGTGACGGGTTTGCTGAACCCAACGCACTTCTGCAGGGTTCGATGACCGACAAGGGACTATCGTTCGAAGAAGTCAAGCCACGCGGTGGGACGTTCCCGGTGCTTGTCCACACGAGTCGAGGACTTGCCGTCGGTGATGTGGACAACGATGGTGGCCTGGATTTGGTGATCACGAATCGCGATGCGGCACCCTATCTTCTGATGAATACTGTGGCGAACGACGACCCTGGAAAGGCACGAGGTCAGGGTAACTGGATTCGCTTTAGAGTCAGTACAGGTATACGTGACGCTTACGGTGCGACGGTATCGGCTACCGTCGGGTCGACTCGTACCTATCGGGATGTCCAGCCATCAGCAAGTTATCTTGCCTCGAGCGATCCGAGGGTGCATTTCGGTCTCGCAAACGCGATCACCGCAAGGGATGTTCGTGTACGGTGGCCTGGCGGTGTAGAGGAGATGTTTGGTGATTTCTATGCTGGTACAACGCACGAATTGATAGCCGGTCAGGGTACCGTTAGTCGCTAGCGTTCTCAGTCGTGGTGATGGCGCTTTTAGAACCGACGGCCGTCTCCTACAATATCGAATGTGAGCCAGACGACTTTGTCCTCGTAGACAATTCCGTTACAGACTGGACCCATTACTTTGGCCTGGATGAAGGAACTTCCTGCGTTTCTGGGCGTACCGGAAAACTCCACGCCATCAAAGAAGATACCCGTAGGGATGTCCCCTGAAATAATGCGCACGGAGTGTATTTCCCAGGGTCCGTTACACCGGGCGGTGAGTCTGACCTGCATTCGGTTACCTCGCAGCCCGCGGCCGCTGGTGTATTTGATAGAACTGAGAAAAGAAAATCCCGTCCCAGCATCTCGTGGAGGGGTCGCTGCACAGCCTGCACAGATCAGTACCAGGATACAAAGGAGGACCCGCATCTGCTTATTATCTCCGGTGAAAGCCCTCAGTTTGGGCACTTGCACGAAGTTCTGACAATGGACATCCTGATTACTATGGCATGTGTCCTCGATCGATCGCAATCACTCAAATCAAGGTTATTGGAGTCAAGGTGCGTTCCAATCAAGGTCAACTAATCAAGTGTACTCCATCCGTGACAGTGCCAATGGCAGACCAATGAAAGAAACCGATGTTTTGCTCTCTAAACAGAAAGCATGCTTGATGCCGATACCTCCAGGATCGTTCGTCCCACGCTAGTCAAATGCCGAGAGGACATCGCTGTTAATACGATCGAAGTTGGCGCTCTTGGTGGGTACCCCGGAGAACATGATCTCTTCAACACCGGCATCGAAATACTGACCAATCAGGTCAACGATGTACGACGGACTACCACACAGAATCCAGGGACGTCGCTCCAGTTCCGCCGTGGCGGTTGTCTCGTCATCCGTGATCCTCATCGGAATCAGCATGGTACGTTTAATCTCAGACGGGTCACGTCCCAGATCCTCGCAGTGTTTGTTCAACACGTTCATCTTGTGTTTGAACACGTCCACCCCACCGGGATTGTTGAAATCGATGTTGCAGATATCTGCATATTTTGCGCAGGTTTTGAGTGTTCGTTTCTCACCGTTGCCACCCACCAAAATGGGTACCCTTGGACGTCGTACGCTGGGCGGATTCATGGGCGAGTCTTTCAGTGAGTAGTACTTTCCTTCATAGCTGGCAGTCTGTTCCGGTTCGAGTGCAAAGAGTGCGGTGATCACACCGAGCGATTCCTCCAGGCGATCACAACGCTCCTTCAGACTCGGAAAATCAA
>CAJWYI010000098.1 GCA_913049815.1 uncultured Gammaproteobacteria bacterium | reverse complement strand
CTGTCTTGCATCGTAACGGATAGTTGGTCTCGCCGTAGGTGCATGCTATGTTGCACCTCTTAGCGAATACTAACCAAAATCAGAAATACCAACGAAAAGGACAGCTAATGCGACAGGAATACGAAGTCGAGCTCAAGGACTTTCAGAACGAATACTTGAACGACATGGTTAAGAAGTATGACCTACCGGATACTGGTAAGGCGGTACGGATCCTGATCGACTTCGCCATTGAAAAAGCGGACATGGAATCAGAGATTTTCCAGGACGAACGCTGTCACTCTTGCGACTAGCGCAAACAGCCGGGATTTCTGGTGCGGTCCCGGCACTACCAGTTTCACACAGCCAGCAACTGTCTGATTTCAGCCGATCGGTACTGCGTCACTTCATCGAAGTAGTCTTTGCTGATGCGCTGCTCAGAGAGCATGCCGATGGCCCAGGCGATGCCAGCATAATGGCGTAACGCGATCAGCTCACACCTGTATTCATGAACGGCCGCAACGTCATGACCCGCAGACGCATATCCCTCCAAAAAAGCCGTTTGCAAGCCTCCCTCGTTATGAACCTGGTCGAGATTTTCAAGCATCCCCGCAAAATCCAGGACGTAGTATTCCATGATGCTGTCATCAAAATCGAGAACACCGATACCAAGCGTTCGATGACAGAGCAGGTTCTTCAGAATGAAGTCACCGTGAATCACACCCGATTCAGGCATCGCGTCAAGTACAACTTCCAATCGTTGCCGAAGCGCCCTGGTGAGTGGCGCCAGCTCTGGTAACAGGGTCACTATCGCGTCATCGCCTTCTCGTACGCTTCGAGAAAGACGGAAATCCCCCTCCATCCCAACGACGCTAGATGCTGATGATGGTGACGTCAATGATTGTGAGTACCTATGAATAGCCCCCAGCGCTGCACCTGCCTGTCTTGCACTGGCAACACCAAAACCATGACCCGGAATCCTCGGCTCTCCTTTGATCCACGTTAGTAGCGAGCACCGAAACTCATTACCGTCCTGAAAGACAGTACAGCTGTAGTCACCCGATATCGTCTTGACAGGGCAAGGAACCCGAAGCCCTTCCTGCTGCCGAAGGGCGCTGACGAATGCCAGTTCACGGTCTATTCTCTGGGGGGAACGGGAGGCACGATGCAGCCGAAGCGCATATTCGCTATGCATTGACGCCACCTTGACGACAGCATTACTGCCAAAGAATGGCTGACTGATATGTTGTGCATCGACACCAAACGACAACAGTGCCTTCTCTGCGACTACCGTTTGGTAGACTTTCTCAACGTAGATGCTCAATGTTGCAGGCACCAGAACCAAAACAGCCACGTTACATGGCGCTTGATTTCACGTCACGCTAACATCGCAGCATCTTCATTTGCTGATATGGAAAGTGAAAAGTCATTTTGCAATGTGGAAAGTCAATAAACGAGACAGCCATGACAGACCACGATGACGATCAGACGCCAAATACGAACGCGCTGAACGATGCAAGACGACTACAGGCGGCTGCATACCAACGAGGTGTCTACCCCAGAGGGTTCGCGTTGGCAACGGCAGTCTGGGCAGGAGTGCTCACGACCGGCATCACCGCGGGTCACGACTGGTGGTTCATCGTATTAGCGGTTGGCATCGCGGGTTTCCTTTATTCGCGACACCAACAAGGTGCCTGGGTCAACGAAGCGACTAGCCACTCTGATCTCCTCCGGATCTTTGGCGGCGCCACGTTGATTGTTCTAATCGGCATCGCGGGCTTTATCGGTCGTCACAAGCTTGAACTCGGATTTGCGCCGTATCTATGTGGACTGGTCGTGGGCGTGAGCCAATATTTGATGATGCAGCTGTCACGCGCTCACACTGGCGCACACATCGCATGAGTGAAGCGACCCTGTGCAAGGCTAACGGCCTTGGGTAGAGAGAAGCTGCCTGCATACCTCACCGAACTGAAGGCACAGGTGGGGTCAGCACCCGACTGGCACCATCACAATGGATTTAGATGGCAACCACTATTGGGGATACGTCACGACACCTTTGATGAAACCGTCGACTTCACCCACCGTTGCTTTGCTCATGAATTGAGGGAAATCCTCCAGTGGCACTGTATGGGTCACTAACGGCTTTAGATCGACGACGCCGTTGTGCATCAAACGAATCGCTGCCGGGAAAGGATCCCGAATTTGAGCCGCTGGTCCTGAGTTCACAACGGTAATTCCCTTTCCGTGCCAGGCAGTGGGATTAAAGGTCGCAGTATCTCCCTTCAGCCATCCGAACACGTTGATGCGACCACCCGGTCGAACCAGCTCCGTTGCGATATCCAGGCCACCTTGCGCACCGGTCGTGTCATAGACAATATCAATGCGACGGCTGACCAGATCACGTTTCACCTCGTCAAAACCGTCAGCAGTCGTGTTGTAGGTCTCTGTAGCACCGAGTTCACGCGCCATCTCAAGCCGCTTGTCGTCGACGTCCAGACAGATCAGTTGGTCAGCACCCATGCCGCGTAGTATTTGAAGGCTGATCAATCCCATGAACCCTGTGCCTATCATGATCATCCGCTCACCAACTTTCAGTTCGCAACGATCAACACCAGTGACACAACAAGAGACAGGCTCAACGACCCAGTGTTCGTCCGCCATGTTTGACGGCGGGATCTTGTAGGCGCTACGGGCACGCATGTTGCCAACAGACGCAAAACCTCCACCTACGACGCGCTCACCGACTTCATAGCCCTGAACGCCTTCACCCACTTTGGTGACGTATCCCACACCTTCATGGCCAGGAGGGGCTGCACTACGATGGTCGCTGCCCCATCGAAAGGTCTGGAGGTCCCAGGAACAGATACCACAGGCCGCTTTGGAGACCTGGATTTCACCAGGCCCAGGCTCTGCCACTTCGATGTCAGTGATGTCGGCGCCACCACCGGGTAGATATTTTACATTGCGTGCATCAGACATGATCCGCTGCTTTCTCGGCTTGAATGTGCGCCCACCCTACGGCCGTTACGAACCGGACGCAAGCCCACAGTCTGTCTGCTATGCTGAAGCTGCGCCAAGGGCTTTTAGATATTGGCAACAAAGGAACGACACGATATGGCGTATGCACACCGACCTCGCATCCTCGATGCCGATACCCACATGATGGAACGGCCGGACTGGATTGCTGAATTCGCAGATCCCTCTATTCGTGATCGGTTGATGCCGTTTGGAGGGCCGAACAACACAGCCGGGCTCCGATTCGTCGAAGATGCGATTAAACGTTTTGATGAGCGCCAAAGTGACGCTGCGGTTGCAGCGAAAGCGGAAGCGGACTTCCTGTCAATGAAGCAAAAAGGCTGGCATGGTTTGGGTGCGTTTGACGCTGCAGAGCGCAAACGTGTGAACGACCTACTTGGATTCGATGCATACATCGTGTTTCCAACCGAAGCCTTCAATCAGGTGATAGCTGCCAAGGAACCTGATGTGTTTGT
Organism: uncultured Gammaproteobacteria bacterium; assembly: GCA_913049815.1. Classification (GTDB taxonomy): domain Bacteria; phylum Pseudomonadota; class Gammaproteobacteria; order Pseudomonadales; family Azotimanducaceae; genus UBA7451. The sequence continues at coordinate 6,929 of CAJWYI010000098.1, read as the reverse complement.
CGGAGGGGTGCGCGCTTTGAATAGAGGGCTCGAAGCGTTCTGTGGTGAAGACCCGCGCATGATGGGAACCGCATACGTTCCCTTCGGCACTGGCCCTGAACAAGCCAGCCAGCTTCTGGAGGAAGCTATTTCCGCCGGGTTTCGAGTCCTTCTAATTGACACCGTCGCGCCTGAGGACGGAATTTCATTTACCCATCCCGACTACGATCCGTTGTGGGCGAGAATTCAGGACGCGGAACTGTCCTGCGTGCTGCACATAGGTGCGCAAGGCGGTCCTTATCGCGCCGTCCCTAAATCGTTCCTCAATAACAATCGTGAACGTGGCGGCGGTGGCGAGGGTCCATCTCATGCTCTGGGTTATATGGGGATGCCCTTTAATGCCGAACTGTTTCTTTCCGCCATGATCTTCGACTGCGTACTTGAGCGGTTTCCACGACTGCGGATTGCGGCGATCGAACTCGGTGCCTCGTGGATCATTTCCTGGATGAAACAAATGGATCAGGCCTATAAGGCATTTCGCAAACGACAAGACTTGTCACACCTTAAGTTACTGCCTTCTGAATACGCATTGAGACAGGTCTGGATTACCGCCTTCGCAGGAGAAGACATCGGCTGGTTGCTTGCGCAGGGTGCCGGGACACAACTGATGTTCTCATCGGACTATCCTCACCATGAAGGTACGGATGACCCTATCGGCCGTTTTGAAAGCACTATGGAAAATACAACTGACGACTTGAAGGACCAGTTCTATACGAACAATTTTGAACGCTTTATGGGTCCAGAATTCGCCGTGTCTAATCACTATTCAGTCGAGGCAAATGCATGAGTTTCCCAACCCGGCTGGAGGACATTACGCCCGAGTGGCTCTCCGATGTATTTGGCTCCAAGGTCTCCTTCACACTGGAAACTTTGGGTGAGGGTCCAGGCTATGTGTCTGACATGACACGGTTGAACCTCTCTAGCGATGACAGTAGCGTTCCACGTAAGGCTATCGTCAAGGTAAATCCTTCCTTCGAAGGTGCCAATGAAATCGCCAGACGATATGCCCTATTTGAGCGTGAAGCATTGTTCTACAAGGAAGCCGCGGCAGCTACACCTATACGCACACCACATGTCTATTTTGCGGATGCTGATGTCGCCAATTCGCGCGGCATTATACTGATGGAGGACTGTTCGTATCTGGAAACTCGGCCTTCCGTCAGCGACACGCCGCCAACGCCAAATGAAATAAGAAGTGTCATGAACAGTGCTGCACGCCTGCATGCCTATTGGTGGAACCGCGATCCAGGTGAGTGTCCCTGGGCGATGACACCTGACGATGCCCTATTTCAGACGTTTATGATGGACTGTGCAGAAGGTTGGCCGGCTTTCACTAACTCGGAACTAATGGCGCTGTTGCCATCAGACGCTCAGGCGCTCGCCGAACGATTGCCTGAAGAGTTTGGACCCAAAATGCTGAAGGCCATGCCAAGAGACCGGCTGACCTTGTGTCACCTCGACTTCCATATCGACAACATGTTCTTTGAACCTGGTGCAGACGACCCGATCGTTCTCTTTGATTGGGCTGGTGCGAGCTGGGGACGGGGAACCAACGATATTGCCTACTTCCTCGGGTTTGTTCTCGATCCGGAGACCAGGCGAGCCAATGAAATCGAAGCGCTGAATCACTATCACGAAACGCTCGTCGCAAACGGTGTCACTGACTACTCACGCGATGAGCTGACGACTGACTACAAACTGGGCACTCTCTTTGCACTTTGGGTGGTTCCGATCGCAGTCGCCAATCTCGATATGTCCAGTGACTATGCTCATAAATTGATCAGCAATGTCGTTACCAACAAATTCTCAGCGGCGCTCGACCACGGTGCGACGGAGATTCTGGACTCGTTATGAATCAAGCTCCCAGTCGAACGCGGCGGTCAACCGCAAAAATACTTGTTCTTGTCGCACTCTCTCTGTAGGAGCTTGTCAATTCCAAAGTCAACAAAGAAGGCACCATTGGCCTGTCCATGAAGCCACGACATTCAACAAGGGTTTTTCTCCAGCGACTGCGCAACACCCTGTACTCTCCGATACAAAGCACCATCTTATCCAATGAACTAAATCATCGGTGAGGCCAATGGATAAGCTGCGATCGAGCTCCATATCCTCGAAAAAACTAGGGCTCACCCCTATTGACCTCATTGAACAGAGTAGAAAGTATTTCGGCGGAAAACTCGTGAAATTCTCCGAGTGATGGCGATTCGAACTTGCGAATAGTGACCCAAGCGAACAGGTAACCGTCACTCGCACGTTTCGGATGTACTGCAAGAATGCTAAGAACACGTCCCTATGGCTGTTGCATTTTCTGCAGTCGCCGGACATTCTGGAAATCAAAAGATTGGAGAATTACATGACCAAAAAACGTTGCGTCGTCGTCATGTACGACACACTCTGCCGGCATTTCATGCCCACCTACGGCAATGAGTGGATCAAGGCGCCAAATTTCGAGCGTCTCGCGAAACGCAGCATCCAGTTCAACAACTTCTACGTAGGCTCGATGCCATGTATGCCGGCGCGCCGTGAGATGCATACCGGGCGCTACAATTTTCTCCATCGATCCTGGGGCCCACTGGAACCGTTTGATGATTCCATGCCAGAAATCTTAAACGCTAACGGCGTGCACTCCCACAAGGTCACTGATCACCATCACTATTGGGAAGACGGTGGCGCCACATACCATCAGCGATATACGACCTTCGATCTCGTCCGTGGTCAGGAAGGCGATAAGTGGAAAGGTGATGTAGCAAAATTGAGGGATCCGCTCTACGGCGCTGACAGATGGCCTGAGTCGCAACGCTTCCCGATGATGAAGCAGGACAACATCAATCGCGAGTATATGGATCGCACCGAACTACAGCCCCAATACAAGACATTCAGCCTGGGACTGGAATTCATCGAACGAAATCACGAGGCAGACAACTGGTATCTGCAAATTGAAACCTTCGATCCCCATGAGCCGTTCTTCACGCACCAGGAGTTCCAGGAACTCTACCCACACGAATACGACGGCCCGGCGTTCGACTGGCCACCGTATCGCGAGATCCGGGAAGACGACCAGACCATCGCTCACATTCGATACATGTACGCTGCCCTAGTAACGTTCTGCGATCAGCAGCTCGGCCGAGTGCTTGATGCGTTCGATCGATACAACCTATGGGACGACACCATGTTGCTGGTCAACACCGACCATGGTTTCTTGATGGGCGAACACGACTGGTGGGCCAAAGTCATGAATCCCTTCTTTCAGGAAGTTGCCCATATTCCTTTCTGGGCCTTCGATCCACGTATGCCGGAGTGTGTGGGGAAATCGCGCGAATCACTGGCCCAGACCATCGATATTGCACCGACCGTGCTTGACTTCTTTGGCATTGACCGACCTTGGGGCGCTCAGGGACATACCTTATCTGCGAGGATGCAGGGCGATGACCCAGCGCGTGACGCTTCGCTCTTTGGCGTCATGGGTGGGCACGTGAACGTCACGGATGGCAGGTACACATACATGCGGGCGAACGTCACCGATGACAACACGCCACTCTACGACTACACATTGATGCCAACCCACATGAAGGCGCCTTTCTCGCCCACGGAACTCCAGCGGTGGGACAAAATCGACGGGTTTGATTTTATGAAGGGATGTCAGATCATGAAGATCCCCACGAGGACACCACCGGCCATGACCTCCAAAGATAACCCGATGGGCAGAGCCCGACTGTCAACGTTACTATTTGATGTGCAGAATGATCCTGCACAAATCAACCCGATAACTGATGACAGTATCGAGGCACGCATGATCAAACTTATGCTGGTTGAAATGGCGCGGAACGAGTGTCCGGAAGAACAATATGAGAGATTGGGACTCCCGACTCCGAAACGCATAGGCAAAGGTCACGGTAACGATTTGATTGAGCTACCCTCGGATGAAGCAATCAAAGCAGCGTGTGTCCTTGGAACCGCGGCAGGTAAAGAGGCAGCTGAACATGGCGGAGAGGGCTTTCCGAAACTCCCATTCCATCCCCGGCAGCAGTTTCCGAGTAACTTGAAGATGCGACCAGGCTATGTATTCAGTCAGGGTAGTGAGGAAATCACGACCTAATATCGCCAACCATCCAGGACACCACGATAGCCATCAAAGTAAGGGCTTGCTGCAATAATCCGGCACCCCGACCTCGTATTCGTTTTGAAGAAAACCCACCAGATCAGTGAGTTCTTACACTGTCAGGGTCTTATTATGGTTTCTCATCACAGATTCTCTGGCTTTGATCTGAGTTACCAGATCGTTTCCTCGCGATCACTTGCGTGTCGGATTGATGATGCATGTAACCAGGCTAACTTCGGTCTTTACCCGTGTAATCACGCAGACCAGCTAAACGTTCAATTTCTGTGCAACACAAGGCACATGACTGACCAAATGGCGTTCATTACATTTCGACAGAATGAGGTTCGCGCTTCTAACAGTCGTATCATGGGGGGTAGATTGAAGACAAGCCCTGTCGGTTTAAAGCCAATACAGGACAGGCAGGGCGACCTGGTGAGAGCGAAAAACATTTTGTGGAATATTAACCTACTGATACAACAGCGACGCCGCTTTCATGCTACGTGACTGAACACGCAGTGTGACGACATGTCTGTCATCTTCATCATAGGCATGGCAGTCGTACCATAGGATCTCTGTCTTTGGGCTCTGGCTTACACAAACCACTTCGCATTCAAGGCGATACAGATGGTCAAGCAGATACGGTCCGTTGTAGATACAGAATTCGATCGCCCCGAACAGTCCTGTTGATGATTCAATTGCCAGAGGACGAATACCTTCCATCACGTGACCCCACATGGTCTGGAGTACGCTGGACGGAGACGCTACAGGCGCTCCCCACTTTGATATCCGGAAACAGTCCAGCGGATCATTGATGAACCCGGCATTCAATTTCTCTATCTGCCCACCCGATCCCGCCACTATTTCATAGGTACCGAGGCTCATCCCAGGCATAAATTGCCTCAGCATACGCAGGTCGCTCGGGTCACAAGGTCGCATATCCTTAGTTCGGAGTGCCGAGTTCGAATGATCCCCGATACCACCAGTACCGTGACAGACAAGCAGTCCATCTTCCCGTTCCATCCACACGTGAGTCTGCTCAGCGCCGCGTTCAGGTACCTTCGCAAATGCCTGTACCTTCTCCCGGTCTACCGTGGCGTTCTTAAAATCGAGCGACAGATGACCATTTTCGAGCCAGGCTTCACCAAAGATCTGCACAAGCAAGGATGCAAACTGATTCATGTGGATGTCGCCACCGACGGTGCCGCCGCGAAAACCAAGCTTCGACGCCGTATCGTCGTCGTGAATGCTGCCTTCGCCGGAACCCAGCGACCAGTTGCGGCCCGCACATAAAGGGCCTGCGATCATTCCAGCCATGGTGTCTCCCCAATGATGCTCAACAACATCATAGCGCCCACAGGTAGCAGACGCATATGTCCAAGATTATTTCAGTTGACCCACCCTGACACTATTCCAAAACTCACTGGGCCACGCAGGCGTACCTGGAGCATATTTACTTTTCTCGGGAAAAAATTCCTCTCAACTTTGAGAAGTGCGTGGTTATTAACATTCATCCCTACCAATAGAATCTAGGGGAACGCGTTGTCGATACGACAGCGATTCCGAAAATCCCGTTCGACAATGATGTGCGAGGCTCACCTGTCTATACGCCTCTACTATGATCGAAACTGTGAGGGAAGGAGCACCTCGCGGACCACCGAAAGATGTTCGACATGGTATGGTGAACAGCGGGGGTCGAACTCCTAATCGGTATCGCGCGAGTGATCTATGAGTTCAACCTCTCCAAGCAACCTAGCTTTAGCAAAGTGACTAGCAGGGCTTTACTGGGTCGATGGACAATCGCTGTAACATCGTGAGAGGAAATGTCGGGGAGGCGGCCACTCCCTCCTGTGGAGACCCTGGTTCAAACACCCACAACGACTTTGCAATTCGCAGTACCTACTCAAGTGCGGAGGTCGAGCAGCTGAAATGCCTTAGAATACTTGATCTGGTTACCGACTTTAGGATGCGATCGGTGGATGTCACCGCAACAAAGCGGTTCAACCTCCTATCAACACATCACGATTGTCATTGGAACGAGTTATTCCTATCGAATCATCATTATCTCAAAGAGACAGGTGCCCTATTTTGGCGGAGAATTCACCGTGTGAAGAATTCTTTGGCGAATTTGTTTTTAGGGCCTCACTGAAGCCCCTGGGTCAAGACTGAAATAAAAGAGGATTTTAAACCACGATGACAACCATCAATATCGCCGTCGTTGGCATGGGTTTTGGTGCTGAGTTCGCTGCCATCTACCATCGACACCCCAACGTTAGAAAGGTCGCCATTGCTGACACCAACGAGGAACGCCTAAAACGCGTGAGCGAGCGTTTTGATATCCCCGACTGTTACACCAGTTTTGAAGAGGTGCTCAAGGACACATCTATAGATGCAGTCCACGTCGCCACAGGCATACCCGATCACGCGTCACAGACCATCGAGACACTCCGAGCAGGAAAACACTGCGCCTGTGCCGTCCCCATGGCAACCACCCTAGATGAACTACATGAAATCGTCGATACCGTTAACGGTACTGGGCTCAACTATATGCTAATGGAAACAACTATCTATGACCGCGCGTTCCTTTGGGTACAGGATGAACTCCTCGCTGGGACCTTTGGCGATATCCAGCTGCTTCGTGGGTCCCACTACCAGGATATGGAAAACTGGCCACCGTATTGGGCTGGCCTGCCCCCCATGTGGTATAGCACGCACGCAATAAGTCCCATATTGGCGCTCGCCGATGTCCGTGCTACTGAAGTCCATTGCTACGGTTCTGGAACCATGCGTGATG
>CAJWYI010000097.1 GCA_913049815.1 uncultured Gammaproteobacteria bacterium | reverse complement strand
CCATCCATCCACTCGAAAACACCGTGGCCATTGCGTTTCCCATATTTGAAATTGCCAACATAAATATCTCCGTTAGCATACATCTTGGTACCAGCACCGTCTGGACGACCCTGCTTCCACTCGCCCGAATAACTTCCACCATCTGCAAAAGTGAGGGTGCCGCGCCCATGACGAGTCCACTCTTTGAAGTCGCCTTCGTATATATCGTAATCGTATTTAAAAGCACCGTTCCCATTCTTGCAGTTGCCCCTGAGACATTCGGCGTAGCTCGTTGTCCCTCCGCAGAGGAGTGTCAGTAGCACGGTGATCGCTAGACTAGGGCGCATAGGTCTTGTTCAAGTGTCACAGGTCGAATTGATCGTTGCATAGATCTACTGCAAAGTTATGTAGGTAGCCAGTACCACTGTGTCTTTCTATCTACTAGCGGGTAACGACATCAAGGTCTGCGATCCGCGCAGCGGTGTCGCGAAAATTAACAGACCAGTGTTGCTTTAGGTCCAGTCTAGTAGGGTGGGGTCTCACGCGTACCTCACTATTTCACGTCCGAAATTTCGGTAAAGTGATAAAGAAAGAAGAATCGAATTAAGTATGTCTTCAAAGACCTCGATTGGAATAAGGTCCAAAATAATGAAAACGACAGAATAACCTGTTTAGTGGGCCTTACTTCTTTGGTCCCATATGTTAACTACGTTACTAACACTACGTGATTCTCGGCGTCCCTATGAGAATCATCGAGCCAGAAAATTTCGAGGTGATACTCTATCCATGAGGGTTTCAGTATTACTCCACCAGAATAATCCCTCCGGGAATCGACACACCCGCAATCTTCCAACCTTGGTCAGTCATGCTCAAAGTATAAAAAACCTTTGTGGTACTGATGATGGAGTCATCTGCTGAACGTCGACTGAAATCTACAAGCACAACGGCAGAGTTTTCGCCTTCATCAAGAACAGTTGTGTTGATGATGTTTGAATACGCCCAGCCAGTGGCTTTAATGGCGGTATAGTCGAAGACTTTTTCAGAAGCATTTTCCAGTACTCTCACTTTTCCGTCATTAATGAAGACGACCGGAAACGTAAAGCTTTGCTCTGGATTAGTTTCTAAGGTCATATTATTAAAGTTTTCAAAGAAATCCTTTACGAAGCTCTCAACCGAAGATGTTTCAAGATGAGTTGCAAAAGCAGAGGAAGAAACGATGATAAATAGAGTAATAATGAGAAATCTAATATGCATGGTTTATGTCTCTACTGGTATTTCTATCAACATTATTGTTAAAACATTGAAACGATTTTTCGAAACATTGTCTTTCTCTAACTTCAAGACAATCCAAGTCAGCTATGTGCAAACTAATTACTCGTTAGCGTATCCGCGTAAACGCGTTCGGCCAAGTCGTAAATTTTCGACAAACGTGCGGTTCCTCAAATCGGGGTGTACTCGTATCCTTGCCAAAATGCTGTTCGTAAGTAATTCCCAAGGATTGATTTCCTTCATCGTAGCGGCACTGATCTTCTTCGAGAATATTATACCCGAGCGCTGCTCCTGCAAGCTCTGAGTAGAACTCATCGCTCAAAACACGACGTTCTATCCAGAAACTTGGGCAGCTAGGTGCCCCGTTCTTCAAACCTTGAGCGGTTCTAATCCGAGTGACATTACTTGCCAATGAAGTTAGTCGGTTATGTAAAAGTTGACCTTCTTCGAATAGACGGCCCTGAAATTGAACCACTGCAGTCGGCTGCATCTTTTAGGGGGTGGAGGATTACGCGTCTTTTCCCATGTCGCCACCGTCGAGTTGGATGCGCAAAAAGCTTTTATAGTGATCACACAGGTGAGGCCAGGGGGTGGATTCGAATGGATCGCTATCCGCCCCAAAACGTGTACTCACCGATCCAGTATCCGTCCTCTCTGCGCCAAGCTTCGAAATCTAAGTGTTGAAAAGAGCCTAGATCGCAAACAGGTCCGGATGCTGTGCCACAAAAAACGCTAGTCTCATCCACTTCCGATTCTGAACGAGAGCCATCACTATTTGCGTCGAGGCCCGATTCGATTAATACATTACCGTAATTACACTGAGTATTCCTCTTTGAGAGTTCCGTTTGAACTACTGAACTGTTGAAGTCAGGATAGCCCGTCGCCCCAGTGCCGGAGTGTTCGATTTTGAGATGGATCCGTTACTCGATGCATCGATCAGCCACCAGGCAGTCGGGAAACCAACAAACAAGCAAATCAACGATGAGATGATAGTCAGATATTTCATTTGTGCTTCAACGAGGACACTTTTGTCGATGGAAGATGCTGCTGGGTCACTCGCAGATCACTTTTTTATAGCAAACCGAGGTATGCCTGCCCCGTGTTTAGTTCGGCATTGCGAATCTCTTACAATGATTTTGTCATCGATACGTCGAGGTCATTGATGTTGCTTTTGATCGGCACCTATACGGAAGGTTCCCAGGCGATTCCAAATGAAGCCGGTGAGTGTGCGCAGGGCATCTATACCTGTGTCGTCGAAGGTGATCGTGTCCAGATAGCGGCGATCGAGTCTGCCATTAATCCTTCGTTTCTGGCGCAACACCCGACTCTGCGAGTCATTTATGCGGTGGTTGAACGTGCCGGAAATCTAGGTGGCGCTGTCGCCTGTTACCGGTTGAACGTGGATGGATCGATGGCACTCATTTCGACGACGCCATCCTTCGGAGACGATCCCTGTCACCTCATGGTTGCGCCCGGTGCGCGCTACCTGGTCGTCACCAACTACTCAAGCGGCGATTTCACGTCGATCGCTTTGAATGGGGAGGGACATTTCGACGGCATGATCAGTTATGTACAGCATTGGGGACACAGTGTTGACCCTGTCCGACAGATGCGACCACATGCTCACAGCAGTGGTTTGTCCCCTGATGGAAAGTTTCTATATGTGGCGGACCTGGGAACAGACCAGATTGCTCGTTACCCGATAACGAACTCGGGGAAAGTAGATGCCAACCGACGTCGTAGTATGCGTGTTAGCACGGGTGCAGGTCCCCGACATTTCTGTTTCGATTCAAATAATGAAGACATGTACCTCATCAATGAGCTCAACTCGACCATCACCCGATTGACTTCTGATCAGCATGCCGTATTGATCGAACGCCAGTCCTGCTCGACCATACCCATAGACTACGAAGATGCGAACTATACCGCTCATATCTGTTTCTCAAGAGATCGCCGATACTTGTATGGAAGCAATCGCGGTCATGATTCGATCGTTGTTCTGCCTGTCTCTGGTACGTCGCTGTCACCAGTCCAGTTCGCGAGGAGTGGCGGTCGTCATCCTCGACATTTTGACTGCACAGAAGACAGTATTATCGCAGCCCACCGTGACACGGGTAACGTGTGTGGTCTGCGTCGAGATCCGGCAACCGGTTTGATCGGTGAGGTGCAGTTCGAGCTGGAGATCCCTGGCGCAGCCTTTGTACTGCCCGTCAGGGCAGTTCATAGATCACACTCAGTGTTGTCATAACGCGTCGGGATCGAAACGTGGTTACCGGGCCTGTCTGCCTTGTGTGGCGGCAGTCATATCGGTGATTGGCGTCAAGTTGTCCAGGAACGATTCGAAGTCCGCGTCGGGTCCAAGCGTCATACCCTCATTGCTATACATTGCAGCACTGGAATAGCGCCCGCCTGCAGCCTGGATGCAGGCACCACTCGGTGCGTCTTCCGATGTCATGTACAACACCGCGGGTGTGACCAATGAAGGTGCACTTTGGGCTGGCGGATTTTTGGGATCAAATTCGCGCCCTGGGATAGTTGCGGTCATCCTGGTGGCTGCACCGGGGGCGAGGCAATTCACCCGGATATTGTGGGAGGCTCCTTCAAGTGCGAGGACGTTCATCATTCCTATCATGCCCATTTTAGCGGCGCCGTAGTTGGCCTGCCCAAAATTCCCCCAGATTCCTGAACCTGACGAGGTCAGCACAATTCTTCCGTAGTTTTTTTTATACATTATCTGCCATGCGGCATGTGTAACGTACGCGCTACCGTTTAAATGAACCGCTACGACCAGGTCCCACTCATCCAGGGTCATTTTGCGGAACGATTTGTCCCTCAGGATCCCGGCGTTATTGACAAGAATATCGACCGTGCCAAATTCACGAACAGCGTCTTTGACGATGGATTTTGCACCATCGCGGTCTGACACAGAGGCCTTGTTGGCAATTGCTGTCCCGCCGGCCGTCCTGATTGCTTCCACGACACGGTCCGCGGCGTCGCCCTCACCAGCACCATCGACCGAGCCGCCAAGATCGTTCACCACAACCTTCGCACCACGTCGACCATATTCCAGCGCATGTGCCTTACCGATACCACCTCCCGCGCCAGTGATGATGACAACCTTATCCTCGAATTCGCTCATGTTGAGTCCTTTTTCTTCCTTTCCCTATCGATCCAACAAAGATCAATTCTTAGGTTGGTCAAAGTTTTTGTTTCCTTTTTCCGTCTCTCTATGTTCCGTGTACTCACCGTCAATCGTACGTCCCCCGTTCTGAGGGCTGCTCGGTGCTTGCTGCTCGAAAGCCGTCGGTTGTCCACCCCCGCGATGTATCATCCGTGCGAAGCCACGACGAAGTATCCATTGCGCGAGTGGGCGACGCAGAACCGGGATCAGGCAGATGAAGCCTATGGTATCTGTCACGAACCCGGGAGTGAGCAACAGGGTGCCGCCTACTAGCAACATAATGCCTTCAAGCAGCTCTGTTTCTGGAAGTTCGCCCTGAGCCAGGCGATTCTGCACACGCTGAAATGTGGCGAGGCCCTCGAGCCGGAAGAGCCATAGCCCAATCACGGCAGTCACTACGACAAGCCCGATAGTTCCCAGGCTTCCGATGATCGATCCCACTTCGATAAGGACAACCATTTCGATGATGGGGATGATGATGAACAACATTAGCAGAAAGCGCATGTTACTCAGATTCCACGTTCAAAATATGGGGATGCCGTGCGTGTGACCGTGTTCTCCAGAGAGGCACCAATTAAAGCGTTTGCTCAGATGCTGCGGCGGTTTCCACACGCCTGTCTATAAGAGTCGACCGCACCCGGTTATCATCCTTCTCGCTGATTGTAGCCTGATCTGCTTGGACAAGTCCTCACAGCTTCAAGTCAATCTAAACAAAGGACCAAAAGGAGTCTTTTAGTAAAATGAGTACACCCCAGACGATCGCAGGGCCCGATGGTGTCATTGAGCTCATGGAAGGTGGCGAAGCAGAATCGCGACGTGGAATTGTCGTTTGTCATCCCCATCCTCTCTATGGCGGTAATATGTTTGATAGCGTCTTGGATGACGTCTGTAGTGGGGCACATCGGGTTGGATTAGCGAGTGTTCGGTTCAATTTCAGAGGCGTGGGCGGTAGCGAAGGAGACCATGACCAGGGGAATGGAGAGCTCGAGGATTTGATGGCCGTGAAAGCGTGGATGGGTGAGCGGATAGATTCGGTTTGTGTCGCAGGTTATTCCTTTGGCGCGGGTGTCGCCAGTCGTTGTCCGGATCCTGTGGCCAAGGTCCTGATTGCTCCACCTGTCGCTATGTTGGCTGATGATCTTGGTACTGCGCCTATCCTGATCGTCGCCGGTGAACAGGATACCCTCGTACCGCTTTCGGATCTTGAGGCGCGCCTTGAACCCCTCGCCAATGTTACGCTGTTGATAATTGCGGGTGCAGATCACTTTTTTGGCAGTAGTCGCACCACATTGAAAGATGAGGTCACAGATTTTCTGGTTCGGTATGGTTAGCCAAGAACATGAAGCTAACAGTCGATATCCAACTGCTCTTGATGCTCTTTAGGACAAGGAAGAATACAGGATGAGCGAGCAACCCACGGGTTACGCACTCGATGATGAGCCCTACTATCGGGCGGTGGGCGACGAGGTTGAGATTTTTATGGCCGCATGGGCGAGCCGGTTACCGGTCCTCCTGAAGGGGCCAACAGGCTGTGGCAAAACCCGTTTTGTCGAGTATATGGCATACCGACTTTTTCGAAGTGATAGTGCCACAGAGCACCGGCGCAGTCTTCCAAATCCACTCCTGACCGTCGCATGCCATGAAGACCTGTCCGCCACGGATCTGGTGGGACGATTTCTCATTAAGGGTGATGAAACCGTTTGGCAGGATGGCCCGTTGACACAATCGGTCAAGGAAGGAGCGATTTGCTATCTGGACGAGATTGTAGAGGCACGCAAAGACTCAACGGTATTGATCCACGCACTGACGGACCATCGCCGAATTCTGCCCGTGGAGAAGCAGGGAGTCATCTTGGATGCCCATCCCGATTTCCTGCTTGTTATCTCCTACAACCCTGGCTATCAGAATGTGCTGAAGGATCTGAAAACGAGCACAAGACAACGATTTATTGCAATCGACTTCGACTACCCTGACGAGCAGACAGAAGCCGAGATCATCGCACATGAGAGTGGAACTATGCAGCAGAATGCTGCAGACCTGGCAATGTTGGGTGCTCGGGTACGGAACCTCAAACAACATGGGTTTGACGAGGGGGTGAGTACACGCCTGCTGATCTATGCAGGACAACTGATGGCTAGTGGCGTTACGCCGATCAGAGCTTGCGAGGTCGCGATTTGTAGAGCGGTCTCTGATGAAGTCGATGTTCAACAGGCGATTGGCGAGCTTGTGTCGACCATTTTCCCTGTTGACCGGTAGCTGATTTGCAGACGCTACGTTTGACTAAATGATGGATGATCAATCGATGCTGACGACCGCAGAGCGGCTCGGGGAGTTCAACGACGACCTGGTGGCACCTTTTCAGGTGTTGGAGAAAACATTGAAGCCTGTCGTCACAGATCACGAATGGGCATCTTTTCAGAACGCCCTGATCGCGCTCACGGGTGCGGGTTGGCACAGCTGGGAAGCGACGGTGATCGCACTGCGCGTTGCCCGGACCCTCCATGAACGACTCGGGTATGAACAACTACAAAGTTCGCTTGATCTGTCTTGCCAACTGGCAGATCGGTCTTTCAAGACATCGGTAGCCTATCTGTCGCTTATTGAGGCGTGGATGAGGGCGGAACTGGAGAAACAGGTCGCGCGCGCACATGCTTTGATCAAGATGCTGTTGGAATCCCATCCGAGCCGACACAACATGCTGGAATCAGCCATCAACAATGCATGGTTGCGAGGGCAGGATGAAGATTCCTTTGAAGACTGGTGCGCCGTGGTTGAAACCCTGGTGCCTCATCGCCAACTATTGTCACCGTTCCTGGATAATCGGGAAATCAGTGGCCAGATCGACTGGGGTTTTATCAGGGAGATCGGCGTCCTGTCGCCTCATGGCATTCCCGTGGCCATGTCTCAGACACCATTGGCGTTGGGCCTGGTGTCTTCATCGCTCCACGCGGAACTGAAAGGACTTATTGTATCGCTCGCCAGCAGACAAGCGTTTGAGGAAACATTCGAGAACCTGATTTCGGCGTTGAGATTGTTACGTCCATTGGAGCGCGCGAATCTGATACAGCTAATCGAAGCGCTACCCTCGGTGCAGTTTCTGCCTCAATTACTCGAAGGCGTCCCCAAATTACCGATGGATCGCATGGGTGTGTTACTCAGCTGGGTCGCTGGCCTAGATCGATTCCTGCCCGTCAATAAGCCGGCGGCTGAGGCATGGCTGGCGGTCGAATCTCGATCGTCCTCACAAACTCTGACGAGATTGTTGGGCCAGGTGGATCTCACAGACATCCAGCAGCCCTTACAGTATTTGTCTGAGGCCATTTCAGGTCGAAGATTGCGTGTAGGCGCGTGCATTGCGACGTCTGACGATGCCCACTTCAGGGCGATGCCGCAAACGGATGGGTTGTCTGTGCTACTGCCGGAGATTCAGTCGAGTTTTGAAAAGAGAGAAGACAACTTCCGTATTTACAAGATGGCGTTGCTGCACCAGCTCGGGTACTTTGAATTCGGTACATTCGAACCGAAGTCTCTGAAGCACACCGGCGCTTTTACGGCATTTACCGCACACTTCAATCGATACAGTCAGCCCAGAGTAGCCCGGGCTATCTTCCAGATTCTTGAAGATGCGCGTGTTGATTGGTCACTGGAGCGCCGGTACCGCGGTGCGGCACAGGACCTCGGTATCGTGAAGTCAGTGATACTCAAAGATTTATGGAGGACGGAAATCGACAGGACACCGCTCGGGTACCTGATGGGATTGTCCCTCGATGCGGATCCGATTGGAGACAGCGAGCTCTTTGTGCAGCTGAACACAGCGATTGCACCCCTCAGGGATGCTGGCGCCAATGTTGATGATTCGTTGACTGCACTGGCGGCCTGCTACCCCCTCATTGCAGACCATAAGAAGGGTCAATCGCTATCAAGTAATGAGCACATTACGGCGAACGACACATTCCTACCCCCTGCCGTACTCGAGTTCCGCGGTGAGCTTAGCCCTGACATTGTGCGCAGCAATCTCAAACTGGCCGGACTGATGGATTCTTTGCCGGTAGGGGAAGACGAGGGATTTTCGATTGCAGGTATGCCAGATCTCGAGAATCTGAAGATTGAGAGTATTGAAGCCGGTGACCTCCAGGGTGGCTTGGCAGTGATGCTTGAAGACATGGCGGCATCCGGCATTGAGTCTGCCGAGGAACTTGATGAGACTCTGATCGAAAAAGTGGAGCCCTTGCTGTCTCAGCTGATCGACCGCCCCCCTGATGACATTACGTACCTCTATGACGAGTGGGATCATCTGATGTTGGATTACCGTAAGCACTGGTGCACGTTGTTTGAGATCAGGCGCATGGATGAAGATCCTGAATATATAGAGAACGCGCGACGCGAACTCAGAGACGTGGGGACCCGTGTACGCCGTCAGTTATCCATGTTGCGTCCAGAAATGCTGGTGAAGATTTACGGGATGCCGGATGGCGAAGAGTTGGATATGGTGAACGTGGTTGATGCCATGGTTGATCGACGTATGGGTGCATCGCCCTCTGACCGCATCTACGTCCAGAGACAGCGTAAGGGACGGGATGTCTCAGCGTTGTTCCTGCTCGACATGAGCGCGTCGACGGACGACCGTATGACGGATCCGAATGATCCCGAACCGGATCCACCCGGGTTGGATGATGACGAAGATGATTTCGGCGACCTGCTCGCGATGCACGCTGAACAGGAAAAGGGACGGCGAATTATTGATGTCGAGAAACAGTCCGTCATGTTGATGGCGGATGCACTGGAGCAGCTGGGCGACAACTATGCAATTGCCGGTTTTTCGGGTTACGGGCGCGATCGCGTTGAGTATTACCTGTGCAAGGATTTCGACGAGCCATACGACCTCAAGGCACGAGGTCGCCTAGGCGGTATCCGGCCGTGTCGAAGTACTCGTATGGGACCTGCGATCCGACATGCTGCAAAACGACTCGTCGCGACAGAATCTCGCATCAAGGCGCTGATTATTCTGAGTGACGGATATCCACAGGACTTCGACTACGGCAAGGATCGCAATTCACGCCAGTATGGTATTCGTGATACAACGGTGGCCCTGGGTGAGGCTAGACAAAAGGGCGTCCAGCCGTTCTGCATTACAGTAGACCAGAGTGGCCACGACTATTTGAGGGAGATGTGTCCTGACCAGCAATACATGGTGATCCATAACATCGATCAACTACCGGATGAGTTGTCCAAGGTTTATAGGAGTTTGACGGGATGAAGGCTCAGCTGTCGTCAGAACGCACCTGGCGGACCCATCAGAGCAGTCTGTCCGGAGATCAGTTTTGTTGGTACGAATGGGGAGAACCAGACGCGAACAGACCTTCCATGCTGCTCGTGCATGCAACTGGATTTCATGGTTTGTGTTGGCGTCAGGTCGTTGAGTGTCTTCCCGCAGAACAGCATGTGATCGCGCCGGACATGAGAGGGCATGGTCATACAACCAACAGGGGTTTAATCAACTGGGCTCAGATGGGAGCGGACCTGACGCAGCTGGTTGATCTCTGGGGACTGGCCAACGCGGTAGGTGCGGGTCATTCGATGGGCGGACACTCGCTGGTTCAGGCCACTGCTGCGTCCCCGGGGGCGTTCTCTTCTCTTTTGCTTATTGATCCGGTCATCAAGGCACCTGACATCTATGATACCGCGACGCGATCTATGCCCTCTGATCCATCAGAACATCCCGTGGCTCGACGCCGTTCGTCATTTGCTTCGCCGAAGGCCTTTGCCGATAACCTCCGAGGCCGCGGTGGATACCGGTTCTTTACTGAACCAGCACTGATGGACTATTGCGAGTATGGATTGATCAAGGCTGGAGGCGCCTACCAGCTTGCCTGTCCGCCACTGGTCGAAGCTACCATCTATACGGAAACTGATCGTACGGACATCATGGCCTGTATTCAGGCAGTGGATGTCCCGGTTACCGTCCTGCGGGCGAAACCCAGAAATCCGGAAGGGGGTATGGATTTTTCAACATCTCCAACATGGCCAGAACTCGCTATGCAGTTCCGTCGCGGTA
>CAJWYI010000096.1 GCA_913049815.1 uncultured Gammaproteobacteria bacterium | reverse complement strand
TTACATCTGGTTGACTGCCCGGGATTTCTAATCGGCAAACAATCAGAAGAAACCGCCACTATTCGTTATGGATCACAAGCGTTGGCCGCCCTCGGTCAAGCCAATGTGCCGTTCGCAAGCGTTGTCATTCGAAAGGCATTTGGGGTTGCAGGCGCTGCAAACAGCAAGCCGGGATCTCACCACTTTCGATTTGCGTGGCCGTCTGGTGACTGGGGGTCTCTCCCGATCGAAGGCGGAATAGAGGTTGCCTATAAGGCAGAACTCGCAGAAGTGTCCGACTACGATGCACACCTTAAAAAAATCAAGGATCGGCTTAACAAAGTGCGCTCACCATTTCGGTCTGCCGAGTACTTCGAGATCGAGGAGATTATTGATCCCAGCCAGACCCGCTCCCATCTATGCCGATGGGCAAATCTGGCTTACGCCGCATTGACACCTGGCACCAGTAGGTTTACGTACCGTCCCTAGTACCTCAGTTCCCGGTACTTCATGGGGTGCCGTAAGGCATTCCCTGCGTATCGGTATAGATGCTGAATAACGACCTTCCTGCAGTGATAAAAAGCCGGTTTCTTTTGACACCGCCGAAGCAAAGATTCGAGACCGGTTCCGGCAGATGGATCATTCCGAGCTTTTCGCCTTCCGGGGAAATCGAAAGGACGCCATTTTCGCCTGCCGACCACCCTGCAGAGGTCCAGACATTACCATCAATGTCGACGCGGAACCCATCGGACGAGGACTTACCCATATCGTAAAATACGCGACGTCCAGCGAGTCCCTTCCCATCATCCGTCACATCAAACGCTTCAATATAACGAGGGTGTCCCCGCTTATGTGAAGCACCAGTATCGGCGATGTAAAGAACACTGAAATCCGGAGAAAAAGCAAGACCATTGGGTTTCTCAAGTTCTGACGTGACGATGGTCATACCACCTGTCGCCGGATCAAGACGATAGACGTTTGTGTCCAACTCAAACGTTGCTTTGTTGCCTTCGTAGTTCCAGATGATTCCGTAACCAGGATCGGTAAACCAGATACTATCATCAGCATGAACAACGACGTCGTTGGGTGCATTCAGCGGTTTACCCTCAAACCTGTCGACCAATATCGTGATCGTACCGTCATATTCAGTGCGGGTAACGCGCCGAGATCCATGTTCACAAGATACCAACCTGCCTTGATTGTCACGGGTATGACCGTTGGCATTATTGGAAGGATGACGGTAAACCGACACCTCTCCCGACTCTTCGCTCCACTTCAGGATGCGATTGTTTGGGATGTCACTAAATAGCAGGTATCGCCCGTCACCAAACCACACAGGACCCTCGGTCCATCGCGCCCCGGTAAATAGTCGTTCGAGTGGTGAACTTCCCAACATGTAGTTGCCAAAACGTGCGTCAAAAACTTCCCATGCGGGATCGGGATACGGGACCGTTTCGTATTCCCAGTCACGATCCATCCTACGGTCAACCATATGCTGCTCCTAGTCACTAAGCCCTAGTATAGCCACTCTCATTCGAATACGAGTAACACACAGCCTCTCTCGCATGTGTAAGAAAGCTGATATTATCGCCAGGTTTTGAAAAGGAGATGCTATGGAATCCCTGTCAGGCAAAAGAGGATTGGTCATTGGCATCGCGAGCGAAAAAAGTATCGCATACGGTTGCGCGCAGGCTTGTCAGGAAGAAGGCGCAGAACTCGCAGTGACCTATCTCAATGATAAAGCGCTGCAACACGTTCGACCGCTGGCGGAGGGACTCAAGGTTTCTAACGACCTCATTCTGCCTTTTGATGTTACCCACGAAGGTGACCTGGATGCCGTCATCCAGAAACTGTCCGACACCTGGGGAAAGGTAGATTTCATCATCCATGCTATGGCGTCGGCAACCAAAGCTATGACGCGCTCAAGGCTGATTGACGTTCCGCTTGAAGATTTTAACTTTGCGATGGAAGTGTCCTGCCACTCTTTTTTAGCTGTAGCGAAAGCAGCGGAACAGCTCCTATCCGGTGATGGCGTTATCGTCACGATGACTTATTTGGGTGGTAAAAGGGTCATGCCCCACTATCAATTCATGGGTCCCATGAAGGCCGCGCTTGAATCATGCGTTCGCTACGTAGCAAATGAACTTGGACCGCAGAATATTCGAATTCACGCAATTTCGGCCGGTGCAATTCCCACACGAGCAGCATCAGGAATAGAGGATCTCGATGGCTTACTTGATGTGACGCAAACTCGATCGCCGCTCGGCCGTTTGTGTACACCCAAAGACGTTGGCGCCCTCGCCGCTTTTCTAGTGAGCCCCGCGGCCGTCGCGATGACCGGAAGCATCTATTACGTCGATGGTGGTTATAACATCATGGGATGATGCCCAGCTGAGTGAAGGCTCAAGCCTTTCCTTCTGCTTCTAGCTGCTTTCTCATTTTTGGATCAATCGCTGGATAGAGATGAGGGTTCCACTTTGAACCGATACCCAGCTCGTTACCATCACGTTGCCAGTTGTCTTCACCTTCACGTGGTATTGCAAGACCCCAGGCAAGTAACGAGTTGGCATTGTCGCGTATTGAATCTTCCGCCGTATGAGGCTTCAGCTTCAACTGGGTCACGACCTTCTCGAGTACCGCAACAGGTGATTTGAACGTTTTTCCTTCTCGGTAGTTACCAGCAATTCCAACACCAGGGAACATTCTTTTGAGATGGGCTTGTACTTCCTCCTGTGGAATGAGACCGGACTCATCAGTCGCAACAAGGTTGTACCGTTGGCCATTACTGTTTTCTGTGTTCTCAGCCATGAGAACTTGGGCTGCGGCGACATCCCGGACATCCACAATATTCCAAAACATTCTAGGATGACCATAGCCTTCAAGCATATCCCCGATACGAGTTTGCCACGCCCAAGGGCGGTGGTGAGTTTTTGATAGTAATGGTCCAATCACGTGACACGGGCAGACACCAAACGCTGCAAAACCATTCTTGTCAGCTTCTTCATAGACAAACCGCTCTGATTCAACCTTTGTCATGGCATAGGCCACTTCCCGATTCTTCTGCACGGTTTCCATATCCCAGGTACCACCGTCCCGTCTCAGGTCTTGGTTCATATCCGCCCAGGAGTCCTCCGTGTACTGGTAACCTTCCTCACAGGGATGCCCCACCGCGGCAAAGGAACTGGTGTAAACCAATCGTTTGATCGACTCTGCTTTTTTGATTGAATCCATGAGCATCTGGGTCGCAATCAAGCCACCTTCATACACCTTCATCGGGGTTGAGCCTTCTAGGTTCCCCATTTCTGCTGCTGCATGAAAAACCGCGGAACAACCACGGAAGACATCGTCGTACACGCCTGGTACCGTCATGTCACAGGTGTACAGCGTCACGGAACCGGGACCAATAGCGTTCATGGCGGTCAGGTGTGCCGTATTCCCAAGATTAGTGGCATCCCGGACACAGGCTCGAACCTCATAGCCCTTCTCTATAAGGTTGAGCACGATGTGAGAGCCGATATAACCGGCACTACCTGTGACAGCAACGGGTCCATCAGCGGGAGTAATAGGTTGTGGCATTGTTATTCCTTGGTTTGGTTTTGATGGAGATCGGCGTTAGCTAATGGGATAGTTCTTCAATTGCTCAACGACGGCTTCACAGACTTCGGTTTCTGCTTCCTGAATCAACCAGTGACCAACATCGAGCTCAACAAACCGGTAGGGTCCTGCCATTAGTGGTGGCGTCGCATCGACACCGGGACGACCAATCGCCATATCCTGGTTCCCCCAGATAAATAATGTAGGGGTTGAAATTTCGCCAACAGGTTCACGAGGGTGATCCGTTGATAGCGCACCACGATACCAATTCAATGCACCGGTGAGGGCTCCAGGTTGTCTGAATACACGAAGGTACTCCTCCCGCTCAGCTGCAGACGATTGATTCCAGATCGCTTGTAACCCTGCAAAGTCGTTTGCAGACATCGCTTCTTCCGCCGCGCCTTCCTGCTGAAAGAAAAGAATGTACTGGCTCTTCTCCGCCTGTTCCGGGTTGCTGGCGATCGCGTTTCCAAACGCATCAATGTGTGGCACCGACATCGCTGTCCAGCTAGCAACACGCTCTGGATGACGTCCGGTAACAAGCCATCCCAGACCCGCACCATGGTCATGACCAATCAGGTGGAAATGTTCCCAACCAAAGTGATCTGCCAGCGCCAGAACATCTTTTGCAAGTGCATCATATGTGTAGTGATGTTTCCCTTCGGGTCTTGCACCTTCGCTGTAGCCTCTTTGATCTGCTGCCACGGCGTGATAGCCAGCACCCGCCAACACCTCCATCAGCGGCAGCCACATATGGGACGTTTCGGGAAACCCATGAAGCAGAATAACCCCTTCGCCGCTGGTTCCCGCCACACGGACATCAAACGTCAGATCACCGAGCGTAATCGATTCGGATGTTACCGCCATTTCATCTCCTTCGTGTCAGCCGTCCGGTTGGACGTTTAGCGTTTGTTGACGAGGAACTCCTCGTTAACACAGTTTTCAAGACGACCAGTTCGCAGATACTTGGCAGCCGTGGTTGCTGAGAAACCACGAATGTCACGCATGCTCTGTGGTGTGAAAAACGCAGAGTGGGGTGTCACGATCAGACGATGACGAATCCACTCTTCTTCTGCCTGCCACGCTTTGATCAGTTTCTTGTCCATATTGGCAGGCTCATCTGGCAGGACATCCAACCCTGCAGCCAGAACAGTACCGTCTTTCATCTTGTCGTGGAGCGCATCGATGTCAATGATGGGACCGCGTGCAGTGTTGATCACAATAATACCCTTCTTGGACGCACCCAGCACATCTGCGTTGATCAGATTACGGGTTCCCTCATTCAGCGGTGCATGCAATGTCACAATGTCACATTGACCAAACAACTCTTCGAGAGAATCCGCTCGACGAATCCCGATAGAGATATCAGAACCATTGGGCTTGTACGGATCGTAAAACACAACATCCATATCAAATGCCTTCAGTCGAAGCGCAGCAGCCGAACCAATACGGCCGAGGCCGACAACCCCCACGGTGCAATCAGACATGCGTTGGCCAAACGGATTCAGCGCCGGCCGCCAGTTCTTGACAGGTTCCTCGCGAAGCGCCTCATCATGAAACGCAATGCTCTTGGTCAGGGTGAGCATCAGCGCCATCGCATGATCTGCGACCTCTCGAGTCCCATAGTTGGGTGTGTTGCAGACTGGAATTCCCATCTTTCCCCAGGCTTCAAGGTCAATTTCATCGAAGCCCACGGCTGGTTTGACGTAGATTCGGCATTTCGTCAAACGCTCCATGTATTCGTGCGGGATGGGAGGTCCCACAATCGCATCACAATCGGCCCACTGTGCATCCGTGACCTCTGATGGACGGCCCACAAAGTGTGGTGTCATATCGGAACCACCCAGGCCATCGATTTCCGGCTTGTAGTCATCCTGCCAGCGGGTCATGGGCCAAAGCACTTCAAACATGTTGTCTCCTCAAAATCTTGATGCCGCCGACAATCGGCAAGCTTCCAAACGGCTGGCAATGTGCTTGCACCGAACGCAGAAGTCAAATCATGCGCGTTCTTGGGCTGTCGCAATAATCTGCAGACAGCGTGTGCCAGAATGATCGACCGCCGTTTACTGACACACCCTAAGGTAACTATTTCTTGAACTATCCGTCACTATCTCTGTTACAGCCTGCAGCCCTATCATCTGCACCCTCGAATCCACCCTTTGGCGGGATGATGGTGGCAATCATCTTCACGATGACGACCTTGTCACTCGGAATACGCCGTGGGATTTAAGTTTTCTTCCAACCCTTTACGACCGAATACGGTTAGTTACGGGCCAATACCACACTCGTTAACACCGCAATTTCGTTTTTTTCTGCATTGTTTGGCATTCTCTGGACGTTATCGTGGATCGATACGGTACACGCCGCTTCGGCGTCCTCGCCGCCATCGCAATGTCCGTCGCCTAGATGCTGTTGTCCACGCAGGAATGCCTGATTGAGCTCTATATGTTCTATTTGATTTTTGGCGCCATGAGCAACGCAGTTTGCTCTCAACCCCTCTTTACCAACGTGGGCTTCTGGTTCCAGCGGAATCCCGGTCTTGCCCCGGGTATCACTGCAGCAGTAGCCACCATTCCTTCAGCCGAGGAGCTATCGAAATCAGCGCGTTTCTGCACCATCTTGACTGCATGGGGGTCTGGTTCTAGGAAGGTCATCTCGAATTGTTTGACGTTGTCCTTGTGACAGGACGCACACACCAGTTTTCCCTTCGATGGCAGACTCTTGAAGTTCCAGAGTGCCTCGCCTTTGGCAACAAGCGCTGCGCGATCCGGTGCAAACAATTCATTGCCTGCAGGTCAGACAATATGCGATTGACTTATCGCTCTGTCTAACCTGTTGTTCAGCAAGACCCCGGCAGCCAGCGCAGCCCATGGTCCAGACTTCATCAACATAGGACGTATCGGTTTCATAATCCCCCGGGACACTATGAATCCTGACTCATAGGGCCGGTGGGACCGGGAAATATTCAGCCCGGCGAGAGTATATTCGGGCTTAGTTCTTGTAGGTATCAGTACCCTTGTATGGACCGTCCCGCCATTCCAACGCCGATTTGAAGCCGTTGTTGACCATCTGGTCGCGCCAGTCATAGGCATATTCGGTCATCTGCGCCATGGCATCGTGCTCAGTGCTCGAACGTATGGATGAATAGATGCCCATGTTCTCGTAGAAGCGATTAGCGTTGACCTTCAGAATCGCAAGATGGTCCGCCGACATATTCGCAATGCGGTCAGCAAATGCGATAGTGCGATCCTCAAGTTCGTCACCTGGCCAGGCGTAGTTAATCATGCCGATCTTTTCGGCTTCCGTTCCAGTGATGTACTCGCCTGTATACGAGAGTTCTTTAGCCTTGCGCATACGCAGGACATGCGGCCAGATCACACCATTTCTTGCGACCCCTAATCCTCTGTGACCAGGATGACCAATACTGGTGTTTTCATCCGCAACCACCAGATCCGCCATCATGGAAAGCTCGCAACCCCCGGCGGCAGCATAGCCGTGAACACTGGCAATCGTTACTTTTGCCATGTTCCAGAAGTACATCTGTATATCGGTGATCTGCTGCATGCTGGTACGAATACCCATCAACAGCACACGACCTTTCTCGTCTGTGGTGGTGTAGCGTCGACGCGGCGCATACGGCGATGTTCCCCCACCTCCGGTCAGATCATAACCTGCACAGAAGGCTCGACCGGCACCTCTAAGAATAATCACACGAACCGAATGATCAGCCTCCATATCGTGGAGTGCGTGATCGAGTTCGTGCAACAAATCGCCAGAGAGAGCGTTGAGCTTCTCCGGTCGGTTCAAAGTGATTCGACCAACCCTATCGTCGGTACCAACCCGATCGATGATCAGATTTTCATAATCTGCCACGTGCTCTCTCCAATACGTCCATAGGCTGGCCGGAGTGTAGCTAAACTCACCGACACAAAAAAGCCAGCACTCGGCTGGCTTTTCTGATCCGTGCGTTTGTAGAGGACAAACGGGTTACCCTGCCTGCGAACGCAACATCTGCCCACCGCGCTGTCCCGTGTGCTCGTCATCCAACAAAGTGATCGCGCCATTACACAACGTGGCCTTATAACCCACCGCGCGTTGAATGAATCGTGGCGCACCATGTGGGAAGTCATTCACTATCTGAGGCTGACGTTCCTCAAGGCTCGAGATATCGATCACGTTGATATCGGCTTTCTTCCCGGTCGCGAGCGTTCCACGATCGTGAAGTCCCAGGAATGCAGCTGGGTGCCCTGCGATTCGACGAACCGCTTCTTCCAGCGAATACAATCCAGCATCTCGATGCCAATGGGACAGGACAAAAGTCGACCAGCCGGAATCGATCATCTGGGACACGTGAGCACCCGCATCGCCCAGTCCTGGTAAAGCCCAGTCTGTAGAGATCATTTCGGCCAGCGCATCCAGGTTGACGTTGAAGCCACGGTGGTGGAAGAGCATTTTGCCGTCGGTTTCGAGTGTCAGTTTCAACCAAACTTCGGCCGGGTGAACGCCCTGGGCTTCGGCCATCCGAAGGACACTTTCATCACGGCCTTGTGTGTAGACCGGTCGTTCATCAACCCCCATGGGATACCAGTGCCTCGTGGATTGTCTGATCTGCTCGGCATGGGGATGCTCCTTCAGATCATCAACGAGTACCTGGCGGAAATCTGCATCGCGAATGGCATTCACCCGCTCTTCGAACGTCATGCGTCGCAGTTCGTTCCACTTCTTCGTCCTGAAGAAATTGTTCGTGGCGAGACCACCGACACCCCCACCTGATCGAGGTACCGTGACAGCCGTGACGTTGTGGCCGTTGTCCAGGATTTCACTCACACGCTCGTCCAGCCGCGTACCCAGTTCTGTGGTGGGTCCGGCGACAGCACTGAAAAGCGCGCCTCTTGCCAGCGCGGCACCTTCACCGATCAGGTCCATTTCCTTTTCCATGTCCTGAAAGTTCATGACGGTTTGCATGATTCCACCGGCCCTGCCGACCTCCGCAGCGATCGCACGCACTTCTTCATGTTCGGCATGGGTACCGGGAATACAACGACCGTCCGGGAGCAGGTGTCCCAGATGCCGATTGGTTGAGAATCCCAATGCGCCTTCGCGAACCGAGTCACCGGCGAGTTTGGCAATCCGCACAATCTCATCAGGTGTCGCAGGTTCTTCAACACTCCGCTCACCCATCACGTAGAAACGGATGGCGCAATGCCCTGCAAGACCACCCACGTTGATCTGGGGGCCTGATCGTTCAATGGAATCGAGATACCCCCCGTAGCTCTCCCAGTCCCAGGGCAAACCTGAAAGGATCGCTTTCTTGGGAATGTCTTCGACAGTCTCCATCATGCCTGCAAGGAACTCCTTGTCACCGGGCTTGCAGGGCGCGAACGTGACTCCGCAATTGCCTAGCAAGGCGGTCGTCACACCGTGCCATGTGATGGACGTGAGGTCCGGGTCCCAGCCAATCTGTGCGTCAAGGTGTGTGTGAAGGTCAACAAAACCTGGCGTAACCGCCAGTCCTTTCGCATCGATCTCTTCCGTACCTTTATCAGTAACCTTGCCAATCGCAGAGATGCTATCGCCATCGATGGCGATGTCAGCCTCAAACGCAGGCGAACCAGTACCGTCGATGATATTGCCGTTTCGAATCACGATATCATGTTTCATATCAATACCTTATGAATACTTTTTAATACAATAATCGATACCTGAATCAACCGGATATCGGTGACCTCGGAAGGCGCGCAAAATGAATGACGCAGCGACCATACTCCCATCATGTCGCTGCACTTCTATTAAATGAGTAACCCGCCTTCCTCGCGAGCACTCCGCTTTATAGTCGCTTTATCCAGCACACTCAACCGGGCTGCGCGAGGCGCCTCAGTGTCTGATCTGTGTAACCCGTTGACAACGGTGCGTGTGCGCCTAACATGTCCTCATTAATGCGCCAAAGTTTGGCGGCCCTCGGCGACTTCTCCAATGAAGCTACTGTTCATTCCATAGACCGTCGGCACCGCGAGGTACCCACATACGTCGACCATTAAGTCTCCATCACTTCTCTGACTCATCAGGAAGACGTCTGCTACAACCCATTCCTTTTCCAGTAAAGTCCGATGTGCCCCCATGACCAGTTCCCTAAGAGGCCCCATGAGCAAAAAGAACAAGACGCGTAAGACATCAAAACGCGACCACAAACAACGATTGGCCGCTCGCAACCGTCGACTAGCCAGTCAGCCGAATTCGCCAACCGAAGAATCGTCAGCGAAAACGACTGAGGCTCCAGAAGTTGCTGTGGAAATACATGAAGAAGGCGAAGTCGTGGCAGCAGTTGGACAGGAAACGAAGCCAAAGCCAGGCACACATGGCAGGAGCAAGGGGAAAGGAAAGCGCAACCAGCAGGCGAATCGATTCGATTCGCAACCCCGAGGTGTTGGCAAGCGTTTCTGGCGAATGTGATTGATCGCTGTGAGTGATTGGTGAGGCTGATTACTCTCTCTAATTACAGAGGGCGCTAAATGTGGCCGCTGTAATAATCAATCAGTCAGGGTAACCACCATCTCACCCACCCCCGGGACTGTGGCCGTGAGGACATCTCCTGCGGTCACAGCACCGACACCGGCCGGTGTGCCAGTGAAAATAAGATCCCCTGGCTCAAGACAGAAGAGCTCAGAGATACGTGTTATCACCTCAGGGATTTTCCAGATCATCTGGTTGATATCTCCTGATTGTCTTACCTCCCCATTTACAGTGAGTGTAATTTTCCCATCATTCAATTCTCCCGTAGCATTAATCGGCACGATCGGCGCAAGGGGTGCCGAATGCACAAACGTCTTACCCGCTTCCCACGGGCGACCTTTCTCTTTTGCCTCACCTTGTAGATCGCGACGGGTGAAATCGATACCGACGGAGTAGCCGAAAATCA
>CAJWYI010000095.1 GCA_913049815.1 uncultured Gammaproteobacteria bacterium | reverse complement strand
TCCCGCAACGAACTTGAGAACAGGAATGGGTCCTGAGGGACCAGACTGGCGATGGCTCGAAGATGACGAAGTGGAATGTCACGAATGTCGACACCATCGATGAATACCTGGCCAGTCGGCGTGTCGACTAGACGCACCACCGACTTCAACAATGTCGATTTTCCAGACCCCACTCTGCCCAGAAACGCAATGGTTTCACCCGGCAGCACTTCGATATTGATATTCGAGAGGACATCCTTTTCCGTTTCAGGGTAGCGCAGGTTAAGCCCGTGAAACGTAATCTCTCCGGAAACACTCGCTAGGGCCTCCTGACTGGGGGACTCCGCGTCGCGAACTTCGGGTTCGTAGTTCAGAATTTCAAAGATGCGTTCCGTGCCTGCGGCTGCAGCGGTGAACATAGACAAGGACATCCCGATCATTCGAACCGGCATCACCACCATCATCATGTAGCTGAAGAAAGCCATGAAGGTGCCGATTGTGATTTGTCCCTGCAAAACCAGTGCACCGCCGTAAAAAATGATGATGACCGGTGATGCAGTCGTCAGGATAGGCATCGCAAGATTCAGCCATGCCTGAAAACGGGTTGCGCGATAGACCATCTTGGCGTACTGAGAACTGACGGTATGAAAACGGTCAATCTCACGTTCTTCCTGCGCCATTGCCTGGATCGTGCGAATCCCGTTAAGGTTTTCTTGCGTAAAGGCGGTCAGAGACGCCATCGCTTCCTGCTGGTCCCGATAGTAAGGAAACATTGCTCGGGCCATCATGAAGCCAACGATAGCTACAAAGGGCAGTGGAATAATTACCCAGATTGCCAGCTCAGCTGACAGATCAAACATGAAATACATCCCTGTCGCGATCGTAAAAACGAAAGTGATAATGTTTACCCATCCGAAAGAGACAACCATGCGGACCATGTTGATGTCGTTAATCGCACGGGACATCAGATCGCCGGTGTTAAACCGATTGAAGAAAGCGGTGCCCTGATATTGGACATGATTGAAAATACGCTTGCGCAGGTCATAGGACACCGCAATCGAAATACGCCGCATGACGCGACGAGCGACGATGAAGATCCCGAAACGCACGCACACAATCGCCACCATGAGCAGTGCTGGCCACACGATGTTCGGGGGCAACGCGGGGTCTGCGAGCGAGTCAATGACATCCTTCATGAGCAAGGGAACCATTGCGTCTAGAATCCTGGTAATGAGCAATCCAAAGATGGCTGCAATCAGTACCAGCGCATAGCGTGAGAAATACGTGCCCAGATGTTTCAGATGGACCAGGTGCTTGAAGGAAGAACGTTCCCTGCGTGGGCCGTTGAATCTGGTTTCCATTGAGGGAGCCATTGGTTTATTCCTCCCCTACTGCGCTGTGCGCAAGCGCGTTAGTGACAGCCTCGGAGACAAGCTCGAAGTGACTCGTCAAACCATTGGCCACGGCGTCTGCATCGCGTTTTAAAAGACCGTCCAGGACATCCTCTACGATGCGCGATGCTCGTTCCCTGTCCATGTGCACTGCGAGGCCCAGACGTAAAATGCGCTCTAAAAACTGGGTTTTGAGTCCATTCAGTATCAGCCTGATCACGAGGTTGTCGTTGATATACGCGAACAGATAACCCAGTTTCCGCCAGGCGATCTGACTGTGTTCCGGGTCGTTGGCAGCGTCCAGGATCGCGCGGAGGTACTCCTGCATCCGTTCGAGGTCTTCGTCGGATGCAGTCTCGACCGCCTTACGTGCTGATCGTGAAAGTAGGGCACCAAAAACCTCGTAGATTTGTGCAACAAGTCGGGCGTCGGGCCTCTCCTCGAGATCCATGACGTACCCGAGAACGTCCAGAGAAGCTTCTTCTACAGGAACTACTCTCACGCCACCGGGATTGATATCGGCGAGGCCCATCTGCTCAAGTTTCTTTAGTGCTTCGCGAACGGCACCGCGATTACTTTCGAAACGGGCAGAAAGATCCCGTTCAGACGGAAGACGCTCACCGGCACGGTATTGCCCTCGGAGTATCTCGTCTCGAAGGACCGCGCTGATTTCGGCAGTTTTTGAGGTTGTTTGGCCCATAGGTTCTCGTTTCTTTCGCGTCTAACTCGCGGTTTCGTCGACTGGAGTGCGTTGATTTGGGTTTATACGTTCAGTTGAGATGGTCGGACCACTCTGGACATACCAGAATGGATGGACCAAAGCGGATATACCAAAATGACCTGACCATGATGGTATGACCAAATTGGTCATACCAAGTATATGTTAGTAGATGGAGAATGCAATGTTTCGACAGAAATCATGCTGAATTCAGTACATTAGTGGTCGATGACAAAAGGTTTTGGAATAATCCGCCCGCTGACAGAATAAGGTGTCATGTCTGGATGAAAGTCCCCTCCATCCTCTATCGTGTTTACGAACGCTATCTGCTGCATCAGGTGAAAGCCGGTCCCAAGCCACATCACATTGGCCTCATCGTCGATGGCAATCGCCGCTTTGCTAAAACCCATGGGCTGCCGACACTCCACCATGGGCATCTTGCGGGATCCGAAAAACTCGAGAGTTTTCTTCGTTGGTGCTTTGAACTCGATATCAAGATCGTCACGCTCTACGGGTTTTCAATTGAAAACCATAGACGTAGCGACGATGAGGTCGAAAATCTAATGTTCCTCATCATGCAGAAGTTCAAGGAATTCCAGGTCGATCCGATGATTAAGGAGCAGAGCGTGCGGATTCGAGTCCTGGGCCGACGTGAAAATCTGTCGGACGCCATGAACGCGGAAATCGATAAGGTGGAGCTGATGACTCAGGATCATGATCAGTTCCACCTGAATATTGCCATCAGTTATGGCGGTCGAGCGGAAATTATAGATGCGGTCAAAAAGATTGCCTGTGAGATCGAGCAGGGGCAGCTACATGTCGAAGATGTGGATGAGGATCTGTTCGCACGATATCTGTACACCGAGGGAATGCCGGATCCAGATCTAATCATTCGAACCTCGGGCGAGGAGAGGTTGTCCGGATTTCTGCTCTGGCAATCCGCATATTCGGAACTGTACTTTACGGAGGTGTTTTGGCCTGCGTTTCGTCGCATCGACTTCTGGCGTGCTATGCGAGTCTGGCAACAGCGGGAGAGACGATTTGGTAAGTAGAGCAAATGCTGATTGCAGGCCACGCGCTATCTGGCCAAAATGCCTGCGGCTGTGGCTTAATCGAACGAGATGCGCCACTTCAGATCGCGGTCAGCCTGGGCATAGCCTTCTGCTCGAGTAATGAGAAGTTTCTGTTAAGCGCGGAACTGGTGACGGCGGCTGACGACCGGTTGTATAAAGCCAAACGTGCGGGTCGCAACCGTGTTCGGTATCTGGAATAGTACGACTTTCCCCACGGAGTATTCCGACGTTGTCTGACGCTTCAGTGCCAAACCAACCGGATGGGCCACAAACGCCACGACGTTTTTCGTGGGTCTTCAAGGTGCTAACTTGGACCGCGACCGCGGCCTGCTTTTATCTCGTTTATATCAAGGTAGATGCGGCCGCTGCTGTTGAACAGCTCACAGCGTTCGATTATCTCGTCCGGTTCTTTGCAAATGCGAACTGGACTCTATGGCTCTCTCTCATGATCCCATATTCGGTATTTTTCTTTCTTGTGGATGCGCACGCGACGTGGCGGGTTATCCGCTGGTACAACGCACCTGAACTGCGCTTCACATCGGTTCTGCCCATTCGGGCTAGTGCTTATATTCTGTCGCTAGTGAACGAACAGGTCAGCAAGGGTGCGATGACACTCTATTTGTTGCGACATCATAAGGTACCTGGATGGCAGGCTCTATCATCAATGATCATGCTTGCCATGGTTGAAATCTACCAGTTGCTGCTCTGGTCGGCTATCGGGGTACTACTCTATTTCGAACTGGTCGTGGCGGCGTCAACCACGTTGCCGATAGACCAGATTCTGATTGGTGTATTCATCGCTGCAGCGGCCTATTTCCCGCTGCATATTCTGTACTTTAGAGGGCACCTGCTGTCGCATTGGCGGTTTCGTGAAATGGATGTGTTGTCAGCATTTCGGTCTGCACCAGTGATCGACTACGTGCTGATATTATTGTTCAAGGCACCAAACCTGCTTGGCGCTGTTGTCGTCTATACTTTGGCCTTATCTCTCTTCAACGTTGACGTTTCGTTTGGTGCGATGCTGGCATTTCTACCAGTGATTTTTCTGGCTGCGGCACTTCCGTTACCGTTCCATGCGGGCGCACTTGTGTTGTGGACAGTGCTGTTTCCGGAGTATCCGGAAATTGGTGCGTTTTCACTGGTCATGCATACGTTCTTTGTCCTTTTTAACGCGTTCATTGGCGTCTTGTTTCTTCCGCGCGCCAACCGTGAACTTTTCGACGAAGACACACCGATGGGAACAGGCGAACCGTCCTAGGTTGACGGTCAGTTTTGATGTCATCGAACGTACCGAAATCGTTCAATGATGGACACGATGGTAGTGCCGACGAGCAACAGACTGAAAAGCCATAGGGGCCAGGACGGCAACCCGACAAGTCCAAAGCCGACCACACCAACACAGATCGCGTAGTAGGCAAGGCCATTGAGGCGACCCAGTGAACTACCCCGCACTTGTTTCCCTCTGTGCGCTCCCGAATCGATGGCATATTGCATGAACGCGACCAGGATCAGTATCGGGAGTATCCATGTGACGGTACCGTCAAGAGAGGCAACTGTTGTTGTCGCCGTGACGAGAAGGGCATCGGTACCGTGATCCAGTAGTGCGCCGATAGGGGTGGCCTGGTTGTAGCGCCGGGCGATGTAGCCATCCAGCAGATCGC
The DNA here is from genome assembly GCA_913049815.1 of uncultured Gammaproteobacteria bacterium. Taxonomy (GTDB): domain Bacteria; phylum Pseudomonadota; class Gammaproteobacteria; order Pseudomonadales; family Azotimanducaceae; genus UBA7451. The sequence continues at coordinate 5,698 of CAJWYI010000095.1, read as the reverse complement.
TGCCGATGGCTGCAGCAAGACACGCAGTGGCAACCCACCAGGATCCGGACCACACCGCGAACGCCAGAGGAATCGTTAGAAGGACTCTGAATCCGGTCAGGAGGTTAGGGATGTTTAGCAGTGTGATGGTGTTCTCTTCACGCAGCTGCAGATTGATAGGATAAAACTTGATACGGTCTGCGTTAAAAAATGAAACGGGGACGAGGACAGAGCATGCCACACAAACGCGTAGCTGTGACAGGAGCTAATGGGCACATTGGTGTACAGCTGATCGAGACTCTCCTTTTGCGGGATGGTGTTGAGCCTGTTGCAATCGTTCGATCAGATCGAGCAGCACTGGCGCTTCATCAACGCTTTGGGGAACGTCTGCGGGTTAGCGTTGTGGACTATGGCAATGCCGATGCGCTCAGAACAGCTTTTGATGACGCGACGGTCTGTGTCCATCTTGTCGGTATCATCAGGCAGACGGCTCATTCGACCTATGAGGATGCTCACGAACGTCCTTGCCAGGCTATTGTAAAAGCAGGTCAGTCTCTACAACACGTCGTTTACCTGTCTATCCTAGGAGTTGGTGATCTGCACCTGTCAAACAACGTTTGCCTCCGGTCAAGGGCTCGCGCGGAGGAGATTCTGCGCAACAGTTCGATTCCATCGTCGGTCGTCCGAGTACCGATGGTGCTGGGACCCGATGACTATGCGTCCCATGCACTTGCTAAAAAAGCCCTGGCCTCAGTCCGGTTTGAGTTTCGCCCTAGGAGTCTTGAACAGCCGATCGACTCTACCGACGTAGTCGCAGCATTGGTCAAGCTTGTTGTCGATGAACCTCGTCGCATGACTATCGAACTTGCCGGAAGCGAGTCGATAACGCGTCGCGAACTTGTTAAACGTGCAGCCAAAGCGATGGGAAGAGGACCTGGGATGATGATTGGCCTACCGATGTGGTTGGGTTACTCCATCGCGAAGGTGCTTGCATTCCTCCCTTCACCACCGGTGACCCGTGATATGCTCGAGATCCTGAATCACGACGACGCAATTGATGCATCGTCGGGTGCGGAAACCATTGGCATCTCGCTGACGCCGCTGGATGAAACGTTAAAAAGGGTACTGCGCCGATAACGTTCGCGACATGTCACTGGACCTGAGGACTTGAGCTATGGAAGTTGCCGCTGATCGAGCAGGGATGTCTGCAGACCGCCTCGAGTGGATCACCGACCATTTTAAGCGAATGTACATCGCGCCGGGAAAGATAGCGGGATGTCAGATACTCGTGGCGCGAAGGGGATTCCCCGCATATTGGCGATCGTTCGGTCAACGGGATATCGCGCGAAACAAACCGGTTTCAGATGACACGCTGTTTCGCATCTATTCTATGTCAAAACCTGTCACATCCGTTGCCCTGATGCAGCTCTATGAGCGGGGCTATTTCCAACTGAATGATCCCGTCGAGCGAGTGTTACCGGAGTTCAAAGGCCAGAAAGTTTGGCTGTCCGGTGAAGGTGATGACATGGTGCTGGCGGATCCAACGTCACCTATGACATTCCGTAACGTGTTGAGCCATACCGGTGGTTTGAGTTACGGCTGGGATCCCCATCCAGTCGATGCCGCCTATCGTGCCGCAAAAGTTGAACGCGGGCCTGGCATGACAGTCAACACCTTTCTTGAACGCATCGGCAGTATGCCTCTCCGCTACGATCCGGGTTCAAAATGGCTTTACTCTATGTCGACCGATGTCTGCGGTGCAATCGTCGAGCGTTTGTCGGGTGTACCGTTTGACGAATACCTCGCCGAGAATATCTTTAAGCCGCTGGGTATGAAGGACACGGCGTTCCATGTGTCTAGCAACGATTCAGAACGGCTGGCGGCCAACTACCGGCGCGCCCCCGATAAGTCTCTTGAGCTCATTGACGATCCGGTGGCCAGTACTTATCTCACCAAGCCCACATTCTCGAGTGGTGGTGGGGGTCTTGTCAGTACAACGGAAGACTATTTTCAGTTCTGCGATATGTTGCGTCGTGGTGGAGAGCTAAGCGGAGAGAGAATCATCGGACCCCGAACGCTTTCGATGATGCATATGAATCATCTACCGGGTGGTGCTGATCTGACCCAGTTTGCATTGGGTAGTTTCTCTGAAACAGCTTACTCCGGCGTCGGGTTCGGGCTTGGATTTGCGATGACGCTTGGGGACGTTGAAGCGGGTGGTGTCGGGCACGGTGACTACTATTGGGGTGGTGCCGCATCGACCATTTTCTGGATTGATCCCAGAGAGGAACTGGTAGTCATTTTCATGACTCAACTCATGCCGTCCGGTACTTTCAACTTCCGAGGACAGCTCAAGAATATGGTGTACGCCGCGATCGAGAACTAAACTTTTGCTGTAAACCAAGCAGAGGTAAGTGGCACGCGGTGTCCTAAAAGTTTCGGTGAGATGGTACGGTTGATGTCACTGTTCACGGTTGGGAAAGTTATTCGTGGTTGCACATAGAGCGTCTGACTAGCAGTAAGCTGGTGCGCATGATCATGGCAGGGTCGTTTGATAACGGGTACGAGATTAACACCGATCTCGACAAGATGATGTATGTGGATTGTCCACGTTGTGATCTGATGTTGGTCCAGTAGTTGAATGAATAACCGCGGATCAAAATTGCGATCTGTCACTCATGAAATGGCGCGTATCTGGATGCGGGTGAGTTCCGTGCAGATACTGAGCAGTCGGTCCTGGAGTCCTTCAGGGCATTGTTGCCAGAATATCCGTTGTTCGGACCTTAGGTTTTGGGTTCCTCTACCCCGCGAATGAGTCGAGGTAGGTAGACGAACAGTGTCAGTGAACGCGCTACGTAATACGCCATCAATGATAACCACAATCCGTGGTTCTCAAAAGGTTTGGTTAACCACCAGATGGCAAGATAGATCGCCAGGGAAGCAACCATCGCATTGCGCATCTCCGCGGTTCGAGTCGCACCAATGAAGACCCCGTCCAGCAGATAGCACCAGACCGAGATCAGAGGCGCTGCGACAACCCATAGAAAGTAGATCGCTGCAAACTCCCTGACTTGAACGACATTGGTCAGTACGGATATCACAAGATTCCCCGAGAGATAGATCACGATCGCCATCATGATGGCCGTTGCTATGGACAGATGGGTCGACAACACGACGATGCGTTCAACAAGACGGCGTCGACGGGCTCCGATTGCTTGGCCAACCAAGGTCTCAGCGGCCAGTGCTATGCCATCGAGGAAAAATGCGCTGAAAGTTACAAACTGTATCAACACGGTATTCGCAGCGAGGGTGATGTCACCGCCTGCGGCTCCTTGGTTTGTGAACCATGCGAAACCAAAAGTCAGACTAAGGGTTCGTATCATGATGTCGCGATTGACCGCGAGCATTCTGAAGAGCGCTTGTGGTTGCCAGACCTCTACCCAAGCTGGTCGAATTGACAGACCTTGTCGCCGAAGTTGCCCAGCGACGAAGATCATTCCAAGGCCCAATGCGAATATCTCTGCGAGCACGCTCGCTAATGCGACCCCCGTCACGCTCATGTTGAAGACGACAACGAAGAGTAGGTCCAGCACGATATTGATCAGATTCACGCTTATCTGGATCACTAAAAGCCCTCGCGTGTCCTGGCAGCCTAATAGGAAGCCAATGATCGCTAGATTCGCTAGGCTGATTGGCGCGCCTAGGATCCGGATCTGAAAATATTCCATCGCGGCGGATTCAACGGAGTGACTACCATCAATGATGCTAAATGCAGCGCTAGCGATGAGTGATTGTGTGAGGACGAGGGACACGCCAATCAAGATTCCCAGCAGGCCGGCACGGTATAAGATTGCGCGAACGTTGAGCCAGTGCTCTCGGCCGACTTCCTGTGCAATGAGGCCTGTAGTCCCCATTCGCAAAAACCCAAAACCCCAGTAGATGAAATTGAAGATCATCCCGCCAATCGCGATAGCGCCAAGCAACGCAGCATCGCCCAGATTCCCGATCACTGCTGTGTCTACCAACGCGAGTAATGGCACCGAGATACTTGAAAGAATGATAGGCCACGCGACGATGAGGATTCGCCGATAGCTCGTATTCTCGTCAGGGACGATCATCTGTTAGATCTCGTTTTAATATGACCCTCCGGAGAAATTATTGGGAAGCTGATTGTGTCAAATTTGTAGGGTAAAACTTACATCTTTTCCCGCGTTGCTCGTCTGAATTCCCGTAAACTTCTGTCATTCAGGACAGCGTTCTTGGTTTTGTATTAATGTCTGACCGACAAGGACCGATTGATGAACCGTTAGGGCAGGGGCCACCGAAAGAGGGCCAGTAGACCGGTGGCACGACAACGCAGTGACCTGAATCATAACGAATTATTCACTCTTACCTAACATGAGATTTGAGTTCTATGGCGGACGAAGAACAGGTCAAATTTGTGCTTCGGTTGTCACCAGCTGCACAACAAAATCAAACGTCGCGCCTGGACGAACAACACGTTAGAAGACCAGGACTAACTATCGGTCATCCCAGTCACCTACACGAAGTGAGATCGATCCAGCTTGCAGGTCGTCCCGCAATAATCGTACGCCGTTTTCGATCGAGCTTGGCCAGGCAGAGTTTCCGAAACTCTTCATCAATCGCCGTGACGAGATAATCACCAAATGAGTTCGGTAATTTGACTCTCTCGTAGGGAGAGAAGAACTTATCGATCTGTTGTGCCGATTGTTTATCGACCCCGTCTGTATCCTGGTCGCCGCGTGGTTCTTTGAAGGTAGGATCGACATTGCGATGCTGGCCGCTGGCCGAGAGCCACCTGCTGACGGCGAAATATGCAGTTGTCTTCTTGGCAATCCCACGATCAGATTTCCAGTTGCTGACTGAGTAGTCGTGGATGATGCAGAGTATAGCTATAACCAAGAGCAACAAATGTTCATAGGGTTACTTCCCTGATGTGACCTGGATCGAGTCTGAGCCGTTGACACGGTGATCCCGGTCGGAGCTATGGCAGAAGCAGGATCGTTTCTATGAATCGGGTCCCGGTCCGGTCAAGCGAAAGCGTATCAGTCAGACAGAACGTGCCAGGCAAACCTTATTCGTGCTGCTGTCGTGATGATACACAGGGCTGTGAACACCAACGCGATCAACCAGAAGTACGTCGGCACTAGACACATCAGTACAAACGCAATGATGGTCTCGGTCCCCTCGGTTAATCCGCCAAGATAGTAGAGTGACTTCTTTCCTCGCATTGACGTTTCTAGACCGCGCTTTTGGGCGAAAATCGCAAATGCCAGGAACGAAGATGCGGTCCCCATAAAGGCGAACAACAGTGCGGCTGCATAAACAGCGTGTTCAGGTTGGGCCAGGGAAAAGCCAAACACCACGCCAGCGTAAAAGAGAAAATCCAAAACGATATCGAGGTAGCCTCCCCGATCGGTTGTAGCCAGTTTCCTGGCGACTGCACCATCCAACCCATCCATGATGCGGTTCAGGACAATGAACGCCAGTGCTGCCGTGTACTGTTCGAGGCAGAGGGCGGCGGGTGCGCCGAGGCCAATGATGAAACCAGTCATGGTGATGCGATCGGCACTCGGCTTTAAGAAAGGTTGCGTGATGATAAGTGTCGCGACCACATTCAGCGGTTTGTCAATCCATGGTCTTAAGGTGGCGTCCAGCATCATGGTTTCCAGTTGGTTAATGCTGACTGCGGTAGCCA
>CAJWYI010000094.1 GCA_913049815.1 uncultured Gammaproteobacteria bacterium | reverse complement strand
CGGGTATCTCTGCCGCAGACCGCGCAACAACTGTCCAGACCGCCGTTGCACCGGGCGCCGGTCCTGATGACGTTGTCATGCCTGGTCATATCTTCCCACTGATTGCCAAACGAGGTGGTGTACTCACCCGTGCGGGTCATACCGAAGCTGGCTGCGATCTGGCTCGGCTAACGGGTCACGAACCCGCTGCTGTAATCGTTGAGGTCATGAATGAAGACGGAACAATGTCCCGTGGACCTGAATTGATGCAGTTTGCTGAAAAACACGGTATTCGGATAGGTACCATTGCCGACCTTATCCACTATCGAACACTGAACGACAAGACCATTGATCTGTACGACGAAAAACCTGTCAACACCCAGTATGGCGAGTTCACCTTGCGCACGTATACCGACAGTGTCTCTGATTGCATTCACTACGCACTCGTCAAAGGTGAAATATCTGAATCCGGTCCATGCCTTGTTCGCGTACAGACACTGAACACGCTGCGGGATGTGCTGGGCACGGAACATGACGGATTTCGGCCGTCGTGGTCTTGGGACGACTCTCTGCAGCAGATCGCCGCCGAGGGACAGGGTGTCGCGGTCATCGTCGGCCAGCATCAATCGATGAACGAAGCACTTTCACAGGTGCGTCACTTTCCAGAAATCCCCCCAGAGCAGCGAACGCCCTCCGATATGTTTGTCTATCGCGTCGTCGGTATCGGCTCACAGATTCTTCGCGACATCGGTGTCGGAAAAATGCGACTGCTGAGCTCGCCCACACGCTATAACATTTCGGGTTTCCATCTCGAAGTCGTCGAATTTGTGGAGAACATTCGAACTGACTGACGTCGTTACAAAGTGCGTGCTATGACACAGTTTCTGTATCGCACTTCCGTATTACCGGTTGTGTTCACACCGATCGGTTGTGAGAGCACCCACCATGACATGATGGAAAAGTTTGGTAAATCGAAGCGCGACATACTGATTGATCGGATCGAAGATGGACAAGAGCCACAGCAAACCAAATAGGAGTAGTTTTTCAGTACATTCATCAGTTCCGTAACGCCCTGAAATGCGATGGCGGAAAGCAGTATCGAGCCAGTGCTTGCGGCCAGGAAAGACAACTTCCTCTATCTGAAACACAACCTCAACGCGCGTGCGATCAATTCACTCCGCGGTGAACTGGACAGTGTGGACTATGACGTGAATACGCCGATCCGCAACATGCAGTCTGCGATCAACAGATCCGATCAGTTTGACGCTGAACTCCTAGGCGGTTGATGTCCGACTTGTTAATTTGGATCAGGGGGCTGACACCCTTGCATATGTGAAGTCGGGATCTGGTCCCATGACACGTCGTGCAACACCTTTTAACTGTGGATGCTGCACCCATGCTGATCCGGTTTCTGCAAGCGGCAGGACAGGCAGGTGCTGGAAGATCAACTGTTGGAGTGCTCCAGCTGACGCCATTCGAACTGATGGGTCAGATGCTCTCACAAGAATCGCAAGCTGCTCGTCATAGTCATCATTACGCCAGCGTCCCCGATTGTTGGCATTGTAGGAACCCAGTAGATCCGCATACGTCAGGACGTCATCGAAATCCGGGTACCAACTCGACAAAGCAATGTCGAAGTCTCCCGCGCGGGACTTCACCAGGTACTGTTTGAAGGTTTGCTGATCAATCGTGACTGGAATCCCCAGGGTCTCTGAAATGATACCCTGGAAGAACTCTGCCACCCGGACACCCGTCGGAGAACTGACGGTCAGCAGCACCAGCGGTGTCTCGCGAATTCGGCCAGAATGTTGTGTCAGGTGTGCCTGCAGATGTTGGCGCGCAAGTTCGACGTTACGGGCACGCTCCCCAACCGGGAATTCATCTGCAAACTTTCCCTCAACGCCGTTCAGCCACGATGGAAAGAAGCTGTACGCGGGTTTGTAGCCAGGAATTCCAATGACCCGGTTGACATAGTCGTCCACGCTGAAGGCATATGCGATTGCAGACCGAAGACTCCGATCCGCAGTGGCACGTCCCTCACGATGATTGAACCAGAGATAGGATAGACCGCCGGAAGCAAAAGTCCGCATCCGTAAACCCTGATCGAGCGCATCCGTCACAGTATCTATCCCCAGAGCGGTATACGCGATGGCCTGATCTCGAAAAAGGTTCAGCCTCGCCCGGTTGTCCTCAGTCACGTAGCCAATGTCGATACGATTCAACGTAATGGACGCAGCATCCCAGTACGCAGGATTTTTATCGAGGACCAGGCGAGCACCATGGGTCCAGTCGCTCAACACAAAGGCACCGTTGTAGAGTAAGGTATCGGCTTCGCTGGCATATCGGTCACCCTGCCGACGGTGAAACGAGCGTTTTATCGGGAAAAAGGCTGCGTGAGTCATGAGTGCGACACAATAGCCACAACCGGTCTCATACCGAACCTCCAGCTCGCGGTCTGAGATGGCTTCGATCCCGAGGTCCCGAGCGGTTGCCTCACCTCTTGAGATTGCAGCCGCATTCTTGAACGGAATCGCGATAGCTGCATAGGGAGACGCGCGGTCCGGATCCACCAACAGACGCCAGGCATACACAAAATCATCCGCAACAATCCGGGTCCCATCGGACCACTTGGCGTCGGTACGCAGCCGAAAACGGATGCCATCCTCGGTGGACTGCCACGATTCCGCAACCCCGGGGGCAATCCGACCTCGTCGGTCGTAGCGCACCAGCCCCTCGTTGACATGCCCCAGAATACGAAAGCTCACAAGGTCTGTCGTTCGACTCGAATCCAGATTGGGGGGTTCTTGCGTAATCGCAATCGTAATTCGTTGATGTTCGTAGTCAATCGCCGCCAACACCTGACCCCAGGCAGCCCATATTGATGCAGCCAGGAACCCTAAGGCTATTCGATACCCACGACGAGGGTCATGCTTCATAGAGATCAAGTTTCCCCACTAGATAAGACAGATACTTGCGTCACGAAGGCACCGACGATTTTGACATCCGATAGTATTCACCAACAGTCCGTGTCAGTACACTCATCACATGTCGACCGTCAGTCCAACCCATCACGTTCATGCTAGTCTAAAGCCATTTCATAATTCGATCCGTAGCTGGTTCGAACAACGTTATCCGTCCCCAACCGATGTTCAGGTCAACGCCTGGCCCAGAATCCAGACGGGTGAACACCTGCTGATCACCGCTCCCACCGGTACCGGTAAGACGATGACGGCGTTTCTCTGGACCCTCAACCGTTTCGCGACGGGCAATCTAGCCTTGGGCGCAACGCGAGTGCTGTATATCAGCCCACTCAAGGCACTCAACAACGATATCGCCAAGAACCTTCTCACACCACTTTCAGAACTGCGTGAACAGTTTCCGGACTTCCCCGAGGTCAGGGTTCAGACACGGAGCGGCGACACGGAACGACAACAACGACGACGCATGGTCCGTCATCCACCTGAAATACTCATCACGACGCCCGAAAGCCTGAACCTGATGCTCTCGTCTGCGAGCGGTCTCAGCATATTGGGCAATATAGAAACGGTCATTCTGGACGAAATCCATGCGGTGGTCGACAGCAAACGAGGCGTCTATCTGATGACAGCGATCGAACGACTGGTCGCCATGTCCGGAGAATTCCAACGTATCGTGCTCTCCGCCACCGTTAATCCCCTCGAACGTGTTGCTGCGTTTGTCGGTGGTTACCAGCTGGACCAACAGAACCGGTTCACACCGCGTCCTGTAGGGATTGTGCGCAGCGATGCCACGAAGCAGTTCGACATCCGCATCAGGTACCCAGAAGCCACTGCAAACAGGCCGCGGGAAGAAAAGATATGGCCGACACTGGCAGAGGATTTCTATAACCGAATCGAAGCAAACCGTTCGACCCTCCTGTTCGTCAATTCACGAACCCAGGCGGAACAGATTACAAAGATGATCAACGAAGTGGCAGAGGATCTGATCGCGTATGCCCATCACGGCTCTTTGTCTAGAGAGCTACGCATTGAAGTTGAAAACCGTTTGAAGCGCGGCGAACTCGCCGCGATTGTGGCGACAAGCACACTTGAAATGGGCATCGATATCGGCGAACTGGATGAGGTCATACTGATTCAGTCGCCCGAAAACATCGCCTCAGCGATACAGCGGATTGGACGAGCGGGTCACCGGGTTGGCGAGGTGAGTCACTGTACCCTGTATCCAACGCACCCGAAGGACTTTGTGCATGCAGCTGTCCTCTCGAAAGCCGTCGAAGAACAGGACATCGAACCAATCAGTACGATTGACTGCCCGCTCGATGTACTCGCCCAGATTCTAATTTCAATGGCCGGAACCCGCGAGTGGGATATCGACGCGCTCTATGCCGAAGTGCGTCGGAGTACCGCATTTCATGACCTGACCCGAGGTCAGTTTGACCTCGTACTCAACATGATGGCGGGTCGATACCACGAAAACCGCATCAGCGAGCTGAAAGCGAGACTCTCCGTTGATCGAGCCGCCAACACAGTCCGCACGCAGAAGGGTGCATTGATCTCCCTGTATCTCTCTGGCGGCGTCATACCTGACCGCGGCTATTTTCAGATCCGTATGGAAGGTACCGGAGCACGCATTGGTGACCTCGATGAGGAATTTGTGTGGGAAGCTAACGTCGGCAATGTATTTACCTTCGGCACGCAACACTGGGAGGTAAAAAAAATTACGCACAACGACGTGCTCGTTGCTCCAGGCAAGCCCGGTCCGTCAACACCTCCTTTCTGGAAGTCTGAGGCACTTGATCGCAGCCTGCATCTGTCTGAACGCATCGGTGAGTTTCTGGAGAACGCTGATGCCACAATCGACGACGTTTCATATTCGGCGCAACTCCAGCAGAAATATCCGATGGACCCGAATGCATGCAATGCCCTGATCGAATACCTGCAACAGCAGCGCACACATTGCAACGCACCATTACCACATCGGCACCATGTCCTCGTGGAATACATCGAACAATCACCTGGTGGTGCTACCGGACAACAGATTATTTTCCACACACATTGGGGTAATAGGATCAACCGACCTCTCGCCATGGCAATGACCGCTGTCTGGCACGAAAAGTACGACGAAAACATCGCGCTGCACGTGGACAATGATGGGGTGGTCCTTCAATTACAGACGGATATCGATGCCGCGAGTCTGTTGGCGGACATCGATCCTAGTCGGCTTGAGCAATACTTGCGACATCAGCTCGAAGCCTCCGGTTTTTTCGGTGCGCGTTTCAGGGAAAATGCAGGGACCGCCCTATTGCTCTCCAAAGGTCGTTTCAACGAACGAAAGCCGTTGTGGATGAGTCGCCTTCAGAGCAAGAAACTGTTGGATACCGTTCAACGCTGGGACGACTTTCCGCTGCTACTTGAGACCTGGCGTACCTGTCTACGCGACGAGTTCGATCTCGTCGGTCTACAGATGCTGCTCAGCGAGGTGGCATCAGGTGATATTCAGATCAGCGAGGTTAAAACACAAACACCTAGTCCCTTCGCCAACGCGTTGGCTTACGATCAGTTGAACACCTATGTTCATGAAGGTGACAACCCCGTCGCAATCAGTCAGAGCCGGTTACGCATCGACTTACTGAAAGAGCTGGTATTTTCTGAAGGGTTGCGTCCCACGGTTCGGACAAACCTTGCCCGTGAATTTGAACAGCGACGTCGACGTCTCGTGCCGGGTTATGCACCCAGTGACCAGGATGATTTGGTCGACTGGGTGGCTGAACGATGCCTTTTACCTAAAGAAGAGTGGCTCGAGTTGACGCAGGATTCCACGCTAGATGATCAGCATCCAAGACTCTGCTGGCAGCAAAACCTGATGATGACGGTTGACCAACGTGACCTCAGTACCGACCTCACCGCACTTGTTGCCAATCTGCTGCAATTTCACGGCCCCGTCACCATTGAATACTTTTGCGATCTCTATCGGCTTGAAGTCAACCCCGTACGGCAGGAGGTCGACCGTTTGATCACAGATCAGCGAGTGATCGCAGGCGCATTGTTCACTGGTGATGACGCCATCTATGTGTCAGATGCAGGCAACTTTGAAGCGCTATTGCGGATTGGCAGATTGAACCGACGAACTCAGGATGAGCCCAAAGATCTCGATGCACTTCCTAGTTTCCTGTTCAGCTGGCAAACCCGAAACAACAAACCTACTGAAATCCTCGAAGTATTGCGTGGATACGGTGCACCGGTTGAATCGTGGGAGTCTGATTTATTGCCAGCTCGTATTCCCGGGTACCGCGCCCACCACCTCGATTCGCTATTCAATGAAGAGGAACTGTTGTTCGTCGGTTGTGGCGAAAAACAGATCACCCTGTGTTGGCCCGATGATCTCGACCTGATTGCATTGGAGCCCTCATCCGGGTCCGAAATTCTCCTGGATGATCGTGCGCGTTACGATTTCGGGGTGTTGCAGGACGCCACTGACATGAGTGCTGCCGAGCTGATATCAGCACTGTGGCGTGAGACCTGGGCGGGTCAGATCACCAACGATAATATGACGAGTCTCCGTAAAGCTTTGTTGAACAATTTTGGGGCACCCGAAGTGACGTCGGGAACACAAAGACTAGCGGTGCGGCGGAACATGAGGAGTTGGCGGCAACGGGTTCCCTTTTCGGGAAACTGGTACACCCTCACCTATCCTCCACCTCCCGCTGATGCCATCGATACTGAAGAACTGGCAAAAGACCGCGTGCGCCTATTGCTGGCGCGTTACGGCGTCGTCTTCAGAGAACTCCTAGCTCGTGAACTGCCAGCGTTTCAATGGCGCGGTCTCTTCCGCTCGCTCCGTATCATGGAACTTGCAGGCGAAGTCATCACAGGTCACTTCTTCACCGAAGTACCCGGACCTCAATTCATCTCACCTGCCGCACACCGACACTTCATCCGCGACTGGAATCAGGAACGAATATTCTGGATTAATGCGACTGATCCAGTTGCCACCAGTGGTCTGGGTTTACGCCGCGGGGAAGTCACTCGCCGAAGCAGCAACCACCTTGTCTACAGGGGCCGGGAGCTCGTCATGATTAGTGAACGACTGGGGCGTCGCCTGACATTTCACATCGATCCAGAGGATACTGACATGAATGAAATCCTGACAATCTTAAGACACCTTCAATATCGCGAAGTGAACCCAGTCAAAAACCTCGTGATTGAGACAATCAATGACATAACTGCGAGAGAAAGTCCCTACCTCAATATCATCGAAAATCACTTCGATGTCGTCAGGGACTACCGCGCTGTCTATCTTGAACGTGACACTCTCTGAGCACTCGACAGATGTCTGACTCACCACTTTATCTCTACACCCATCCGGATTGTCTTAAGCACTCATTTGCGGGTCATCCAGAGCGTCCCGAACGACTCTCTGCCGTGATGGATCGCCTACAGCAAAGCGGTCTTAGCGACGAGCTGACGCTCCTCGAATCGCGTGAGGCGGATACTAGCGACCTCGCTAAGGTGCATGGACATCGCCTCATCGAGGACCTGTTCGCCAACGAAAGAGCCGATGCCATCGTCAGCTTAGATCAGGACACCTTTCTTTCACCAGGCAGCAACCGAGCGGCACGGCTTGCCTGTGGGGCGGCGACTGAAGGCGTCCGGGCGATCCTCCGGGATGACACACGGCGAGTGTTCTGTGCAGTGAGGCCCCCCGGGCATCACGCTGAGACCGATACCGCCATGGGATTTTGCCTATTCAATACAGTCGCAGTCGCTGCTGCGGTCGCACTCGAGTCACCCAATATAGAGCGCGTGGCAATTCTCGACTTCGACGTCCATCAGGGGAACGGGACCGTTGATATCTTTAAGGACGATAGTCGGGTCTTGGTGGCTTCGAGTTTCCAGGACAACTTCTATCCCATGCGTTACATGGAGTATACCAATCCTCACGTGGTGCCGTGTCCATTGTCCGCAGGATCCGGGAGTCACGAGTTTCGACGTGCCATCAAGGATTCCTGGTTGCCAGCTCTGGAACGACATCAACCTGATCTCATCCTTGTATCTGCAGGATTTGATGGCCACCGTGACGATCCGCTGGGAGGCCTCCGCCTTGAGACTGATGACTACCGATGGATCACGCGCCTGATACGCGAACAGGCTGATCACTACTGCGGAAGTCGTGTTCTATCAACACTGGAAGGTGGGTACGATCTAAACGCGCTTTCAGACAGCGTTGAAGCTCATCTGACGGAGCTACTGAACTAAGTTCAACCTACAGGAACCGATCCTTAAGGCGATATACTGATTGATATCGACGTCATCGACCAGGCTGTCCAACAAGAGGTTCTCCGCAAAGTCCTTGTACATACCCGAGTTCAAGAACAGTTTGGACAGTTCACCGTCCAGGTGTCGATCCTTCATCATCAAAATCGTGATGCGATTCGATTCGCTAAGCGTCTTAGGCAACTTGCAGGGTCCGTCTGAGGCAGTAAGCGCTTCAGAGACGTCCGCAATCACAATAATGTGCGCCAGGATGGACATTTCGCCGCCCTCAAGCTTCTTGGGACAGCCCGTGCCATCCATTTTCTCATTATGACCGCCCGCGATCTCGGGGACATTCTCCAGGTTCTTTGGAAGAGGCAGGTTTTCGGGCATCACAATGGTCTGAACAATATGGTCATTGATCTTGAACCACTCTTCTTCCGTGAGAGTGCCGCGAGCAATACAAAGGTTATAAATCTCGCCTAGATTATATTTGTACGCTGGCGCTTCGATCTTAAAGCCATATCGGTTGTCAGGATCGGCAGAATGCACGACTGCATCGTGCTCAATGATCTGGTCTGTTTGTAAGCAGCGCTTCCAGACATGGCTGTCTCGAGCAGGTTCCTATTCCCGTCGCTTCAGCCCTACGTGCGCAACGCCCGCCCGCTTCGCGACCTCGAACCGCATACGGATTTCGTGAATGCGATCGGTGATCGTTTCAAGTTTGATCGCTTTATCCAAGACAGAGTTTGGCGTTTCCACCGTACCGCTATCATGCAACCAGGCCCCGATATGCAGTACGCATCACTCTCCTTCGGTCAGATTGACATGTGCAAAAGGTTCGCTGTAAGCCTTGCAGACGGCCTCGGTCGGCATTTCGGTCAACGCGGGCAAAAGGTGACAATGCCCGCCCGTGTGGAGTGACTCCGCGTCCACCGCACCTGCCATCAGGCGATCGGGATCCCGTTCAGCACTGAGCGCGATGCCGATATCAATCGGTCGACGAAACGAAGCCTGATCTGTGGACATGGGGCGTTCCTATCCAGAGTACTCACGTGATAAAGCGTTAGTCTCGGCGCTTAAAGGGCTGATAGAATAAATTTCATGGCAGATATCCCATTCGTCTACGAGTTCGACTTTGAATACGAGGTAAGTCAGCAGATCAGTCCGATGATCCGACGCGTACTGGCGAAAAACCCCTCTGCATTCACGTTTCGCGGAACCGGCACCTACATTGTCGGACAAGGTCACGTTGCCGTGATTGATCCGGGACCGGACGATCCCGAGCACATCGCAGCGCTGCAACAAGCCCTTGCTGGTGAGACCGTGACTCACATCCTGATCACTCATACACACATGGACCACTCACCCGCCTCACACTCGTTGAAGGACGTCTGGCAAGCGCCAACCTACGGCTACGGTCCGCACGGTGCAGGTAAGCTCGAACAAGGGGTTCAGGTTGAAGAAGGCGGTGACATGAAGTTCATACCCGATCATGAAGTGAGACATGGCGATCTCATTGAGGGTGACGGATGGACAATGGAATGTGTCTACACCCCCGGGCACACATCGAATCACATGTGTTACGCACTTAAGCAGGAGCGCTGTCTGTTCACGGGAGATCATGTGATGGGTTGGTCGACGTCGATTGTCTCGCCCCCAGATGGAGACATGACCGACTACATGACATCACTGAAATTGTTACTGGAACGAGACGATGAACGTTACTGGCCGACTCACGGCACCTGCATTGACAATGTCGATGAGTATGTCCACTCATTCATTGATCACCGGCTTCAACGCGAACATCAGATTCTTCGATGCCTGGACGATGGACTGCAAAACATTGCTGAGATGGTACCGGTCATGTACGCCGACACTGACAAAGCGCTCTATCCTGCAGCCGCACGCTCCGTACTCGCCGCCATGGTCCGCCTTGTAGATACGGGCCAGGTTCGTTGTGATGGTGTTGTCAGTCCTGACGCAACATATTCACTCCCAGCCTGACGCACAGCATAAGCCACACATTACCAGCCAAAAGAACAACCCACCGCCTGTATGACACCGGTCCTTGCTTGCGGGGAATATTTACCAAAAGGCGCGTTTCCGCCGAAGTCCGTCGGTCACACCAAAACGTGAACGATGTCACAAATCCAGCTCACAGGACTACCACTGAACTGGTCCCAACACTACTCTGCCTTCCTCGCATTTGGGTTTTAGTTTTCGCGCAAGGGAGAGCCAATGAAACTGACAAAGCTTTGGGGGGTCGCCGGCGCATCCCAGTGAACGTGTCGATCGAAAAGATGCGTTTTCGGCGGCGGACATTGCACTGT
>CAJWYI010000093.1 GCA_913049815.1 uncultured Gammaproteobacteria bacterium | reverse complement strand
CCTGGCAGGGTTGCCACCCCAGATGGGGCTCTTTGCAGCAATCGCGGCATTACTCTGCTACACCTGTTTTGGGACCAGTCGTTCGCTTGCTGTCGGACCGACAGCGGTGATTGCCATGATGACACTTCAGAGTGCATCACAATTTGCAGAACCCTATAGCGACGCTTATGTCCTGGTTGCTATGGAACTGGCCATGATGACCGGTATCGTGCTGCTATTCCTGCGTGCCATTAATTTTGGCGCGGTTGTGAGCTTTTTGAGCCACGCGGTGGTTACCGCATTTATTAGTGCTGCAGCGATTCTGATCGTTATTAACCAACTGCCTGCCGTACTTGGAATCGCTAGTCCATCGGAGATCGGTATTGCAGCGATGGTGGATCATCTGATGTCAATAACAATCAACACGACGGCTGTCGTGATCGCTCTGACCGCGATGGGACTCTTGATCTGGTGTCGTTACCAGCTATGCCCGCTCCTGTTAACATTTGGCGTGTCCGCTGTGTTCGCTGACAATATCGCTAAGGCCTCTCCGATGCTGGTGGTCATCCTTGGTATCCTGTTGATTGTCACCACAGGCATTGATCAGACGCACCAGATTGCCGTGGTCGGAGAGTTGCCACTGAACCTTCCGCTTCCGATTCTGGTTTCACCCGATGTCGAACGTGTGCAGGTGCTCCTGCCTTCCGCGTTGCTGATCGCAATGGTGGTCTTTCTTGAGAGTACGTCCATCGCTACCGCCATGGCCTCTCGACGGCGGGAGAAGATCGATCCAAATCAGGAACTCGTTGGTCTCGGATTCGCTAACTCCTGTGCGTCAGTCATGGGTGGATTCCCTGTTGCCGGAAGCTTTGCACGGACGGTAGTTAATGACGGTGCGGGTGCACAGACGCCGCTGGCCTCGCTTGTGACCGCTGTCCTGGTGATCTTGACACTCGTACTATTCGGCGCATTTTTCTACTACCTGCCCAAAGGTGTGTTGTCTGCGATTGTTGTGGTCTCGGCCATTCAACTGATTGATCTGACAGCTATCAAACGCATTTTTCGTTTCAACTCCACGGATGCGATTACCTTTCTGTTCACGTTTGTAGGAGTTCTGGCGACAGGTGTCGAGACCGGCATTCTTCTGGGTGTTGTGGTCTCTTTTGTGCTCCTGATTCGCAACAGCAGTCGTCCGCACATTGCGGTCGTGGGACGTTGGCAGAACACGGAACATTTTCGCAACGTTTTGCGGCATGAGGTCACCACTGACAAATCCGTGCTGGCGGTGCGGATTGATGAAAGTCTGTACTTCGTTAATTCACGTTATATAGAAACGTTTCTGATGAACCGCGTCGCAGAGTCCTCCGACATTCGTCATGTGCTAATGATCTGTACCGCAACCAACTTCATTGATACCAGCGGTCTTGACATGCTGGAGGCGTTGTCGGGGAACCTGGAGGAGGCGGGTGTCACGCTCCACCTTTCGGAAGTCAAAGGTCCTGTTATGGATCGATTGAGTGATACGCGCTTCTATCGCCACCTGAAAGGAAAGGTATTCTTCACCACGGATATCGCGATGAAGGAACTGGCGGGGATCTGAACCGTCAGGTCAGAATAGTCAGCGTTTCCGGACCGCGAAAAAACTGGTTATTTCCCCAGCTGATGGGTTCATGCAATTCGAAGTCCGGATACGCAACCAACAATTCTTTGATGGCGATCCGGGCTTCTAGTTTGGCAAGCGCCGCACCGAGGCAGAGATGAATACCATAACCAAAAGACAGATGTGGTCTATTCCTACCAGGTTCGAACCGGTCGGCGTTGTCAAACACTGCAGGGTCTCGGTTGGCCGCGGCGAAATTGATCAGGACAAGTTGCCCCGGTTTAAGCGACCGGCCCGCTATGGTGGTACTGCGGCGCACGAATCGAAGTGTCATCTGTACGGGAGGTTCTAAACGCAGGACTTCATCGATGAGATTGTCGAGCGAGAGATTCCCGGAAACGACAGCCTCTCGAACCGAGCGCTGGTGGTGCAGGATGTAGATCGTATTGGCGATCAACCGTGTTGTAGTTTCATGACCGGCTGTCAGAAGCAGCACGCAGGTTGAGATGACATCACGCTCTTGCACCTCGGGGTCCTGCGCCAGTTGAGAAATCGGACTCTCAGGGTTGATTTTCAACATATCGGGTAGCTGTTTCGCAACAAAGCAACGCATGCTCGCTTCGGCATCCGCCGCATCCTGAACCTGATCAGCTTCCGCGATGCGCAGCGCATTGGTCATTCGGTGTGACCACTGGGCCAACTGATCAGTGTTATGTACCCCGAGAATATCGGCGATGACCTGAACTGGCAGCGGTTCAGCCACCGTTTCGATGAGATCACAGGGCGGGACCATGCGGCTCACTAACGCTCGTGCACTGTCCTCGATTTGCGGTGTCAGCGCGTCGACAAAGCCACGCGTCAGCCTTTGACTGATGGCTCTGCGGAGCGGTGTATGTGCAGGCGGGTCTAGATTTAGTAGTGGTGGATTATCTACGAAGGGAATCGGTCGTCCCCCACTCGCAGCGCGAGCTACTCTCAGATAGAACGGATTGTTGTTCAGGTCGTTACTGAGGTTTGTGTCCCGAAGGGCTTCCTGCACTGCTTCGTAACCGAGAATGATCCAACCCCTGTTCGCGAGACTGCGCACAATTGGGGCGTGTCGAATGGCTTCGAAGCTGGGGTAGGGATCCCGGCGGAAATCGTCATCGGCGCGAAGAGCACTGGATCCTAAGAAATAATGATCCACACGTCGTAGAGTCCACACGATGCCTTTGACAATGGGGATGCCAATACGCCTAGTGAGACTCATTGTCTTATCTCAGAAGTTGTCTTTGCGACGTCGAGTCTCTGCAAACACTTCATCCAGAGGAGCATCCACCTTATCGATGGCCATTTGGAGATCCTGACTCATGGGACGAAGGAACGGATTCGTCGCTTTTTCTTCGCCGATGGTGCTCGGAACGGTTGGCTTTTGTTGTGCTCGGAGAGCGTCGATTTCACGAGCGCGAGCCTGCAGAGCTTCATTATTTGGTTCTACCGTGAGAGCGAATGCGGCGTTAGCTAGTGTGTACTCATGGGCGCAGTAGACCCGCGTGTTGTCCGGCAACGCCATCAGTTTCTGGAGACTGGTCCACATCTGGGAAGGGGTGCCCTCGAAGAGTCGTCCGCAACCCAATGCGAATAGCGCGTCACCGCAAAACAACGCATCATCACTGCCAAAATAGAAGGATATGTGCCCGTTTGTATGTCCGGATACATCAAAGACCTGTACCGTGCGTCCAGCGAACGTGTATTCATCGCCATCGCCGACCTCAACATCGAGGCCTGGGATACGTTCAGGGTCGATCGCCGAGCCGACAATCTTACAACCCCACTTTTCTTTTAACGCCAGATTGCCTCCTGCATGATCATCATGCCAATGGGTATTGAAGATGTGTGTCAGCCGCCAGCCTTCTACGTCGAGAATGTCGTTGGTTTCCTGCACGCCGGGTGTATCAACGCAGGCTGTATCACCACTTTCAGGATCGTGAACGAGGTATCCATAGTTGTCACTGCGGCATGGATACTGGCGAATGATGAGACTCATGGCCCCTCCCTGGTTACTGAAAAAATCGTAAAAACAATGGTTTACAGATCTTCTTCGAAGAGCCCATCCCACCTGTGCCACTATGCTAACAGTCTGCCAAATAACTGTCTGCTTTGTCGTTGAGCTATTACCAGCGCAACGCTGGATGAACGGATCTCAGTGAAATGGCTGATTGTTTTCCGCGTCGTTATGTCGTGTTTATGTCAAGTCGAGCTTATAGTCGAGCAAAGTCTCGTCCCGGAAACTGAACCATCCCTGTACAGATTGACCGGCTAACACGGCGGGTAACCAGAGCAGATCGTCATCCCACATTTCATCGTACGGAATCTGATTGAAATCGAACCACAAAGGAATGGCCTCATCAGTTTCGGCAGGCGTTCCCTCAAATCCATGGGCAACAAAGACATAAACATGGATGGTGGGCATATCCTCGGCATGGAACCGCAGTTCACCATGTGCTTCGACAGATCCTGGCGTGATGCACACTTCTTCCTGGGTTTCACGAATGGCACAGGCATAGGGCGTCTCGCCCTCTTCCAACCGGCCTCCGGGTCCGTTGATTTTTCCAGCACCAAGGCCGCGCTTTTTCCGAATCAATAGCACACGGTTGTCGTCGATAACAAACATCAGGGTGGCCGTTTGCGCCGGTGTCCAGTTGGACCAGTCAACGTCGTTTATTTTCAAAATGTCACTCCTTCTTCACCACCCTAGCGGAATCTGTTTACCGGATGAACACATTCAGGGGACGGTTTTCCATACTTTCTGTGGACCGCCATTTACTGCACAAACGCTACGACTTTCTGGGGGCATTTTCTGCGCCGATTTTCGTTCAGGAAAGGAGTGAAGAAATCGAAATGGTCTTTGCAGGCGATATAGAGCTGCTGCCAGTCTTCGTCCCTAAGGTATTTGGCGTGATGGATGGAACTGATGCGCGCCTGCTTCCTCAATTAGGTGTACCGATGCTCGGTATTTTTTTGCCAGCCTCGGTCAACCTAAAGGTCTTTACACCGAAGTCGAACGCCATCAGGCCATAACGAGCAGGGATTTGTTTACCGGCGTCATACCAACGTAGGCTGGCCGCGATCATGATATGAAACACGATGTACCGCCTTTCTGAACTATCTTTCTGAGACAGAACAACATGCCCATTCGCCTGATCTTTGTCACGACGGCACTGATCGATGGTGCGACTGAACTCAATACAAAAGGGCTGGCAACGCGAAGAGCAAGCAGGTCATTGCCCTAAAGGCGTTCCGTGAGTGCCAGCCTGTATCATTCAAGCTCTGATATTTCCGGCGCGGTGTTCGGACTATTCCAGGCAGGCGGGGCTCTGGTAAATGTGTTGGATATTGGCATTGACCGTCAGACCGAAATCATTAAATTAGCGGCATGTGAACGTTGGAGCGAAACGTGGCGATTTTTGAAGGCGATGATCAACAAACCGTTCGAAGTCTTGGCTGGATGATGGCCGGATTTGCCGTCCTTACGGTGATACTGATTATCGCTGCTTACATTGTGACCTAATTACCATTCGCTTCTAAAGGGTCTAATGGGGCTTAGCGAGGCCCTATATTCCCACTATCAAGCTGTAATCCGCCTTATTGTGTCTCTAAAATCCCACAAATATCAATGCTGGCTGCCCTAGTAGCATCTGTCCTGACCATGAGCTGCTCCTTTCGTTAGTGCACCATCTTTCCCCGAGCTGTGCGTAATAAAATGACTGGTTGATGGTCCGATGCCTCGGATGTGGCGTATTCTTCTGACTGTTGTGGAACACGAAGGGTTGAAAAAAAAAAGACCAACCCCAATTTCGGAACATTAAAGAGGATTCGCACTCTAACAAGTGTGAAAACAAGGAGTTAAGACTATGACGACGCTTCCTGCACAGGCCATTACACTGCCGGCTTTGAGCAGTAATAGCCTTGGCAGCTACATTCAGGCTGTCGGGCGCATCCCCGCGCTGACACGGGAGCAGGAGATTGCGCTATTTGAGCGATATCAGCAGGACGAAGACCTGGATGCGGTCAGAGAGATTGTGATGTCTCATCTTAGATACGTGGTTTTTATCGCGCGAGGATTCTCTGGGTACGGGCTGCCGGTGGAGGACCTTATCCAGCAAGGCAATGTCGGTCTTATGAAATCTGTGAAGAAATTTTCTCTGGATCATGAAGTACGCCTCATTTCGTTTGCCGTACACTGGATCAAAGCTGAGATCCACGAGTACATCCTGAAGAACTGGAAGATCGTCAAAGTTGCGACCACCAAAGCGCAGCGGAAGTTGTTTTTCAATCTCAGAAAGAATAAGCAGCGTTTGGGCTGGTTCAGCCAGCAAGAAGTTGATGCGGTTGCAGAGTCGCTGGGCGTTCAGCCCAAGGACGTGCTGGAGATGGAATCCAGAATGTCTGGTATTGACGAAAGTTTTGATGAACCCGACGCAGAGGATGATGAATTTGCGGCACCCGCAGCGTACCTATCCTCGGGCGAGGAAGGGGATCCGGCATGGGTTTCCGCGGATGATGAAGTCACGGACCTACAATCGCAAGGTCTGCAGGGGGCTTTGGCCTCGCTTGATGAGCGGTCACGAGATATTGTCGAATCACGTTGGCTTGTAGAGCCCAAAACAGGTCTTAAAGAATTGGCTTCAAAATACAACGTTTCCATGGAGCGCATTCGTCAGCTGGAGAAGAAGGCATTCAGTAAAATGCAGCCGCATCTGGAATTTGATGGTGAGACCAGCCCAATGACGCTGTAATAGCGGGCTGGTTACAAAAAGCCGTGGCTACAAGGATTGAAGAACCTGGTGCAAACGTCAGTTTTCACTCTATTTAGCCTCACGTCGCCCGTTCTTGACGCCAATCTGTAGACCGTAAATGTCCTTAAAATTCTGGCCAAAGCGCGGTTTTTGTATGCGCGGTTATGGCAGCGCATAGTCAGGAAAGTGTCTCCGACAATATCCGGTCATCGATCACATGTGCGATATCCGTAAGGTTAAGTGCTTGGCACGACTGTTAACGGGGCATCACTTTCCTTCCCATATCCGGTGATGATGTAGCAAGGTATGCCGTTGTTTACCGATCACCCTAGTGAACAGGTCATCTAATTCACTTCGATGAGCGCAGTCAGATGGCCACGGTCAGTGACAATGATAGACCGGCTCCTGCGACTAGCCTTTACTGGATTGCGCGGTGCCTTCCATCCAGAAACCAATCTCTGCGGCATCAGGAAAGGCATTGAATCGTGTAGACTTTAGATCACCCCTTCGTTTCGCCAGTAATCGATCTGTGAGTGATCGAAACCGGCTTCAGACAGAATCTCGTCGGTATGTTCTCCCAATTGAGGTGGTTGGGAGCGAATCGTTGGACCGTCTTGGTTCGCGAGATAGCCTGCAGTGACGACCGCTTTCTGGTCACGAGTTGCTAGATCGTCCTCGCTGGTTCTGGTCAGGACCCTACGATGGGCCAGTTGAGGATCATCCAGAGCATCTGCCAGGGAACGGATTGCCGCTACCGGGACCCTCGCAGCCTGCATGGCCGTCAGCCACGTATCCGTCGTTTCTTTTGTCAGTACGGATTGCATTGCAGTCTGACATTCATCGAAGTTTTTGATTCTTGCAGCTTCGGTCGCGTAGCGATCATCGTTCAGCAGATGGCTGAGTCCCAGGACGTCAAACAGTCGTTCCGTCTGGTCCTGTTGGATGACCGTGATCTGAAGATGGCCGTCCTGCGTTTGGAATGCGTCGGCTGTCGGCTGACGTGTTGGCGAACTATTTCCTAGCAATGCTGGTATCGTCCCCTCATTCAAATAGTTGGCAACCTGAAGTGCCTGCAGCACCATCGAGGTGTCCAGCATGGAGACGTCCAGATATTGTCCCTGTCCCGTGCGTTCCTTTCTCAACAACGCGCCGGTTATGGCGGCAGTCGCTTGTAATGCTGTCGCCATATCTACTGGCATAAACCCCGTGCGTGTCGGACCGCTTGCTTCGCTGCCGGTCATTGACATCATTCCGGATGCTGCCTGCAGCGCACCGTCATACGCAGCCGCGCCCGCACCTGGACCGGATTGACCGTAACCGCTGATCGAACAATAAATGAGATCAGGTTTAATCGCGGCCAGGGTTGCATACCCGAGTCCCAGTCCATCCATGGTGCCTGCCTTGAAATTCTCGACCACCACGTCAGCGTCTTGAAGGAGCCGGGTGATAATCGTCGGCGCACCGCCCGATTTCAGATCGAGCGTGATACTTCGTTTGTTGAGGTTACAGGTGAGGAAGGCGGGTGCCATGTTGTCCTGACTGGTCGTGATTAGCGTACGTGACTGGTCGCCTTTGGGATGTTCAATCTTGATCACCTCCGCACCTAGTAACGCCATTTGCATTACTGCATAGGGCCCAGCAAGGACCTGCGTGAAGTCCAGGATACGGATGCCGTCGAGTGCCTGTGTCATGCTGCTGTGGTTCGTCCTCAGAAACTGTTTTTGATTGTGGCAGTCAGCTCGAAGTCCTGCACACCGGGTTCGTTCTGGTGGGTCATTGGAAATGCCAGATCAATATGGGCAACCTTACCCACATCAGACTTACTCGAAGCCAGGCGTAATCCAACACCAACATTGGCCAAAGTCCCGTCTGGGTTGCCCGAGAGTGGTGATCGCCATGCATGACCTGCATCCAGAAAAGCGGCATATCCAACGCGAACTAGGTTCAGAAAGTGAATGTTGGTAAACCACCGATGCTCCGTGGTGATCTGCCAACGGCGCGTACCCGTCTGGAAACGATTACTGAACCCCCGGGCACCATTCAGACCACCCAGACTGAACTGTCTGTGCGGACGTAATCCATCGGACCAGTCGAACTGGGCTGCGAGCAACCACGATCTGTTTCTATGTTGGCGTTGGTGGAGACGGACCCGGTAACGCAGTAGGACGTCTTCACCGTGACCGTCCGTTGTGACTTTACCGAACGCCGAAGCCCGGTGTTGCAGTAGCGTTCGGGCAGAGTGGTGCAACGTTTGTCCAATGCTCAGGTCTACGACCCAGTGTTGTCGAGTTGCTCCCAGTGAAGGATGTGAATGCCCGATTCGAACCCGCCAGCTCTGTCCGACGTAAATGTCTTCAGTCCTCTGGATTTGGTTCAGATTGGTTATGACCGCAAACCTGTCGGCCAGCCCTTCAAGACTGATCCATGGATAGGAGAGCACCTGGTCGTTGGGTAAGGGGGTTGGAGCGGGCAGATCCGTCGTGGAGGCGAATGATTCGTTACGATACACCCATCCTGCCTTCCATCGAACAATGTGATCTCGCTGCCGTTCTCCGATCGCGCGTCCGTACCACAACCGCGTTTCGTAAATGTCCTCGTGAATGCTTGATCTCTTAGTACCACCTGCGTACTGACCGGTTTCCCGATGGAGGTTGTCTTGGCTTACGAGCCAAGCCGAACGAGTGTTGAGGGCATAGAATGGTTGCTGAATGCGGGTGAAGGCGTGTCGACCATCGTCATTGTCGTCATACAGTAAACTTACGGCGACGCGGGACCCTCGCCAGTTCTCGTCCTCAACCACAGTCCTGACGGATCGCCGATCGAAATCTTCCCTGATGGCGATAGACCATTCGCTGCCCGTTCCGAAGAGATTGGTGTCCCTCATGCCAATGGTATAGAGGTCCTGACCACCAAAACGATTAAAGGAAACCTCTGGCGTAAACGACCAGACGTCCCGGGTCACGACCTCGATGTCGACTGCATCATTGCAGACCGAGATCACTTGGATAGTGGCATCACTCAAATGATCACGTTGCCTGAGTAAACGGGCGCTTTCAGACAGGATGTTTGCGTCATAGGGATCACCTGACTGGAACAATAGTTCGTTACGGACCACGTCTTCTTGTGTCATGACGTGTAATCGGTTGGCCCAGCGATACAAGGCGTTATTCTCCTGGGGTTGCGATGTGTCGAACACCGGCAGCCGTGTAATCAACACGTGCCCGATTCGCCACGGATCACTTGGATGGGTACTGGTGTCTTTTATCTGTGGCGGTGAATCAGGGAGCAGCAGGTGACTTCGTGTACGGCTAAATACAGAAGAATCCGAGTGTGCCGGATCGTCGACACATTTAACCCTCGTCGTCGCCTCACCTTGACCCTTACCTGTCTCGTTGGCTGATGATGCTGAGGCGGTGGAGATAGAGGCCAAGAGGCATACACTCAACAAGAGGATCGTCGTATGGCGCGAGTCGTTCTGCATCAGGTCAGCGCGAAACTCGACGCCGGCGAATGTGATCGTTATTGTTTGTCTCGTCCGAGAAACCATGATGGCCGACGGCTGGTTCAAACTGTAACAATTGTTCTCGACCATGATCTGTGATCATTACCTGTGTCTGCTCCTCTGCTCAGAGTTTGATTTGCGATAACAGACGTTTTGGTTCACCGGTTTCGTACAACAAGCTACTCACTATGTCCCAATCTTAGCGCTCGGGGCCAGCGAGCGAAGACAAGGCCTAGGCAAACTAAAGCCAGTGGCACTGTATCAGTGTAATGCGTGACACGGGGATGTTTTGACAGTTATGTTCCAAAAAGTTTGCTGCCAGCGGATGCATGTCCGAGGCCAGAACCAGAGAAGGTAGTGCGAGTCCACAGCCCAATTAGAGCAAGCACGAATCCTGCAGGTCATCGCTTTATGCACCCAGAAGATTCGCAGGCGGCGCCAGCAGCTGCATTATCACCCGCGGGATCACCTCACTGTTGTCTTTCGGCCAGTGCAGTCAGTTGCCAGTCGTGACGTCCTGCGGTAACGAAGATCTGGTGTGGCTTGAGGTCTTACTACTGAGGAGCCAGGTGGCTACCACTGTTTTCCAATTCCGCCTCGATGGCCAAAGAAACCCGCGGGCCAGTTTCGACCCGTGATCATGGCGCGATCCACATCCTCAGGCGTTGCCAGACCATCATCGACAATTTTCTTGGCTTCCCGGTAGGCGGCTGCAAAGACGCGGTTGAGAATGAAACCATAGGTACCCGGCGCGTCTTTGACCATGCTGATGTCCCTGCGAGCGGCCTTGGAAACGCCGATAGCGGTTTCAAGTACCTCTTCGATGGTGTCCGGTGTCGTGACTATTTCCACCATCGTCATGACGGGAACAGGATTCGAATAGTGCAGCCCGATGAATCGGGACTTTCGATCATCGGACACTTTGGCCGCAATTTCCTGAATGACAAACCCCGAGGTGTTGGATGCGAAAATCGCCTCGGGTTTGATAGCCTTGTCAAGTTCCTCAAAC
>CAJWYI010000092.1 GCA_913049815.1 uncultured Gammaproteobacteria bacterium | reverse complement strand
GAAAGCCGACATCAATGTGATCAATGTCGATCGGGTCGCCGAATGCCAGCCGGAGTTGGTTTATGACTTTCCGCACGGCGCACCTCGCTTCGTACAGCACGCGATGGGTTATGACGCCACCATTTGCAACGGGCAGGTGATACTACGCAACGACGAACATACTGGGGCGCGTTCTGGAAGGGTTCTGCGTAATCGAGGTTAACTTCGACGAACTGTCAGCTAGCCGGTGTTTCGAGGCCTTCGATGATGTGATGAAGGCGACGTCCTACCTGGGTGCAGTTGCTGATGCGCTCAAGGTGACGCCATGACGCATTGCGGCCCTCTTCAACCAGGGACATAGACTGTTCGGGGGGAAGTTTGGCTAATACACGTGTCGGGTCCAGGAAACGTTTCCTCGGTATGATATTCACATCGGCGGTGTAATCTTGCGTCATCACGCCAAACCACATGCGCGTCATCACATTAAACGGATAGATGTTTCTGACCGCACGCATGGCAAACGGATAGGTCGCTCTGCACCATTCTTTGTAGGCTGACTGTCCAATATTCACTGCCTGCGAAATCGGATCAGAGGCATTTGGATCCTGGAGCGCCCACAGCACCATCGGGTTCGCCTGACTGGTAATAAAGAAGTTACATCCATAAACCCGGCGAAGTCTGGCTCGCGGCAGATCGTCCGTCACCGAACCATCGACCCATTGTCGACTCTTCACATAGGGTATACGTCGTCCTGTGTAGCTTCTAGCTGCCAGGCGAACGGGAGGCAGAACGCCAGGCACAGCCGACGTTGCCATCAATGTTTCCTTGATATACACATTGGGTGATATAACCGGGTTCAGTGTTCGTGATTGCTGATGGACTTCCGATGGCGACACAGACACATTCAGGTAACGCCCCGTGTGTTCATATGCGTCACCAAACGTCATGTCGGGTATCCAGGTCTCGATAATTTCCCTCACATCATCGGCACTCAGTTGATCAGAGCGGTGTTGTTGTTCGTGGTCGAACAGCGTGGTGAACGTTTGACGCAAGCGCTCAGGTTGTAACAGCTCCGTCAATTCATCATCACGATGGGTACATAGAATCGCGGCAGTGATCGCACCTGCGCTGGCACCAGAGACAATCTCAGGGAGAACCCCTTGTTCCCAGAGCGCACTCGACACACCGAGGTGAAACGGCCCCATTGAACCTGCACCACTCAGCATCAGGGCTGATCGCCCAAATGCTTGTTGAACCCGACGAAAGAAGTCAAGTTTTCGTTCGCGGCTGAAAGTCGCGCTATCAACCTCAGCCAATTGCTCCAGTCCACCCGCGAGTTCGTGGATATAATCAGAGATAAGCTGCTTCGTACCGGTTGAGGCTTGCCGGTACAAAGAGGGTGTCCCCATACCGCCCGTGTTCCCGTGAATACCTTCATCGTAATAGAACATGAGTTGTCGGGGGTCACGTGTTGAACGCACCTCCCTCAACTCTTCCAATCGCAGACGGATCGTACGGTAGTCATAGCGGGAACTCTCTTCCTCTTGCCGCCAGCGTACAGCGCCCGCGCGCTCGTCTTTATCTCGTGCGTCGAATTGCCAGTCTTCGTAGGTTGAGAATTTCATCAGGCCTTTATTGTAACCAAATCATCATCGACTAACGTTACCAACAATCCTTTCGAAAAGGACACTAGTTGTACATAGAAAAAAGTTGGCACCAAACATGCTCTTAAGTTTGTTGTCAATACGCAGAAACAGCCAATGATGGCCATAACGACACATTCACCGAACAAATACTGTACCGAGATGATCGTTTTCGGTGCACGCAAGGCAGCAACGTTCAGTGAGAGTGCAGGAAAACGCCTCGAAAACCGCACAAAAACAGGGATTGGCTCGATATGAATGAAGCATCATCACCTTCGATGCAGGCCGTGTTTGAACAGAACATGGCGCTTTGGCAACAAACCCAAACGCAAATTGCTGACTGGATGCAGGACAGTTTCCAATCAGCACGCTCAACTCATCAGTCACTTGAACCCACCCCCCTGTTCGCGCAAATGGTGGGAACCGATGCACTGTTCGGTGCGGATCGCAAAGCACTCGCATTCGTGGACGCCATCATGAAGCTCGCCAGCACAGGCAGTGAGTTGAACGGCGTCATGGCGCAGGCCTGGGTCGAAGCGTGTCAACGCTACAGCACTTCCGATGCTCGACCAGAAGAATCTGACGGGATGATGGCGACCATGAACAGTTTGTTCAACTATGCCAACGAAGCACTTCTCCAATGCCAGCGCACACACGAGTTCCTGGAAGCACAACGCAACTACGTAAATGCCTCGACCGAATGTCGGAATCGTTTTCGCGAGCTAATGGAAGTGTTTCAGGAACAGCATCAGATGCCAACACGATCCGAGGTCGATGACCTTAGTCACACAGTCTACGAACTCCGGAAGGAAGTTCGAGCACTAAAGCGTGAACTGAAAAAAGCTGCTAGCAGTGCTAAAGCACCCGGCAAATCTCAGAAAACTGAGCACGCCGAATGAGTGAAGCACTTCAGACCAACGAAGCCGCAGCCTACCTGGGCAAGCTACATCAGGGCTTTTCCAATCTGACAGAGTTGACCGACGACGACGTCCAGATTGCACAGACGCCCAAAGAGCTCGTCGCTCGAAACGACAAAACAAGCCTGTATCGCTATAAGCCCAGGGTGCCGCGTGAGATCGAAACGCCATTACTGATTGTCTATAGCCAGATCGGGCGCTACACGATGGTCGACCTCCAACCCGACCGTTCTATCGTCGGCAACCTTTTGGATGCCGGGATCGAGGTCTATCTCGTCGATTGGGGGTTGCCCAACCGTTCCGATCGCTGGCTGCGTTTCGAAGATTATATCTATGAATACATGGGCGGTTATGTGGATGAGATCTGTCATCGACATCGATGTAGCCAGGTATCGCTGTTGGGTATTTGTGAAGGCGGTGTGTTCACGACCTGTTATGCCGCCACGACAGATCGGGTCCGCAATCTGGCTCTGGCGGTAACGCCCATCGATTTTCATGCCGATGAAGACGATCTGGTCCTAGAACAGGGATACCTCAACCGATGGGTTCGCAACCTTTCTTCAGAAGAGTTGAGTGACCTGATCGATTCCTATGGTCAGATGCCGGGTTCAGTGACAGGTATGTTGTTTCAGGAAATGACACCCATGAAGTCCATGACCAAGTACAACTGGGACCTGGCAGACAGTCTCTCTGGCTCCAAAGACCAGGTTGTCAATTTCCTCCGTATGGAGAAATGGCTCTCGGATCGCCCTAACCATCCAGGTGAGGCGGCCAAACAGTGGCTGATCGAGCTCTATAAAGAGAACCGCTTGGTCAAGGGTGAGTTCATGCTGGATGGTGAAGTGGTCGACCTCCGTAAACTCGATATGCCGGTCCTCAACATCTATTCCAGCAACGACCATATTGTACCGCCACCCACTAGCCAGGCGCTGAAGAGCTTCGCCGGTTCCACGGACTATTCGGAACTGGAGCTGGGTGTCGGACACATTGGGACGTTCGTCAGCCGGAAGGCGAATCGTCAGTTCACCGACACTCTGATTGACTGGCTGGCGAAACGCGACCCTTCGAAAGACTAATCTCACAGGACCGACACACAAGGACTACTCACACAGGAGTCTATAGACCACCATGAAAAACAAACTGATTTCGGCAAAAGAAGCGGTTGAGAAAGTGCGATGCAGGGATACCGTGTGCACCACTGGCTTCGTCGGGACCGGCACCCCTGAGGAGTTGATCCGTGCGCTCGAAAGCAGATTCCTCAAAACAGCGGCGCCATTTGATCTATCACTGGTTTTCGCGGCAGCCCCCGGAGATGGTGACAGCAGAGGCGTGAATCGTCTGGCCCACCCCGGTCTATTAAAACGCGTTATTGGTGGTCACTGGGCCCTCGTACCCAAACTTGGTGAACTGGCGATCAACAATGAAGTGGAAGCCTACAACCTGCCGCTGGGTGTGATGTCCGAGCTGTTCCGCGAGATTGCTGGCCAACGCTGTGGCGTGCTCACCAAGATTGGTATGGGGACGTTTGTCGACCCCAGGCAGTCAGGTGGCCGTTTGAATAGTAAAACTTGGGAACCGCTCGTTGAACTCGTCAACATGCGTGATGAAGACTGGTTGCTGTACAAAACCTTCAATATTGACGTGGCCTTTGTCCGTGGCACGACTGCAGACCAGCACGGTAACATCTCCATGGAGCATGAAGCGCTCACCCTCGACAACTTGGCAATTGCAACCGCTGCTCGTAATTCGGGTGGCATTGTGATCGCTCAGGTGGAGCAGGTGACATCGGAACCACTGTCACCCAGGGATGTGGAGATTCCTGGCATCATGGTCGACCACGTGGTGATCGCAGAACCAGAGAATCACAGCCAGACATGGGCAACGCAATATAACGATGCTTTCGCAGGGCAATGCCGCGAGGATGTCGGCGGCAGTGACGAGATGCCTCTTGATGATCGCAAAGTGATTGCGCGCAGGGCTGCGATGGAATTACCCCTTAAAGGGGGTGTCGTCAATCTCGGGATCGGGATGCCCGAAGGTGTCTCTCGGGTCGCCGGTGAAGAGGGTTTTATTGAAGACGTGACTCTCACCGCTGAACCAGGTGTCATCGGTGGTATGCCGCAGGGGGGACTGGACTTTGGTGCCGCCATTAATCACCACGCACTGCTGCATCAAAATCAGCAGTTTGACTTCTATGATGGTGGCGGACTCGATATCGCCGTACTGGGTATGGCCCAGATGGATGCGAACGGCCACGTGAACGTATCGAAGTTCGGCCGCAAACTGGCTGGTGCCGGTGGCTTTATCAATATTTCACAGACTGCCCGAAAGATTGTGTTCGTTGGAACGTTCACGGCGAACGGCCTTGAAGTAAGCATCAACGAAGGCGAGCTGAACATCGAAAATGAAGGCAGCGTTGCCAAACTCGTACCGGACGTTGAGCAGATCACTTTTAACGCGAAGTTTGCGCTCGAGAACGAACAGCAGGTGTTGTACGTGACAGAACGATGTGTGTTCGAATTGACCGATGCCGGTATCGAACTGATCGAGGTGGCACCAGGCGTGGACCTTCAGACGGATATTCTCGCCCAGCTTCCGTTCGAACCAATAGTGAATGACCCGGCACCGATGGATGCTCGCATCTTCAAAGACACACCCATGGGATTGGTTCAACGCGATGAGCTCACAACACGCAGACGTGCGAAGCAGACAGAAAACCTAAAGCCCAGAGCCGCATAACAGGACTCAATATGCTGGATCCGGAAATCGACCGGATTGTCGGGTCGGCCAACAGCAGCGGCGCGCCGGAATACTGCGACATGTCCGTTGAGGAAGCCAGATTGGCTCATGAAGAGAAGGCGCCGTTACTCGGTGCACCTGCCGTACCATTGGCCAGTGTCAAAGATGGTCGTATTCCCGGCACATTAATCGAGATCCCCGTGAGGATTTATCGACCATCCCTGGACGATGCCATGCAACCGTGTCTTGTGTTCTACCATGGCGGTGGGCACGTGATCGGCAGTCTCAACTCCTACGACACCCTTTGCCGGCAACTCGCCCTGCAATCGGGGGTCGTTGTGGTCTCCGTAGACTACCGACTTGCGCCTGAATACCGATTCCCAGCGGCCGTTGAGGACGCGTTCGACGCCTACGAATGGCTGGAAACCAATGGTGAATCGTGGGGACTCGACCCTTGCCGCCTTGCGATTGGTGGCGATAGCGCGGGTGGCAATCTCGCGGCGGTTGTGGCGCTCCTGGTCAGAGAGGCCGGCATCCAGGCTCCCCGTCATCAACTTATGGTCTATCCGGCCACTGCACCTTACCCGGATTCCCCATCGCAACTTCAGTATGCGGAAAATCACATTCTCACGCGACGGCTGATCCTATGGTTCCACGAACAATACCTCACGTATGCCGACCACCTGGATTTCCGCTGGGCACCATTGCTTGCGGACAGTCATGAGGATCTGCCCCCCTCGACCATCATCCTGGCACAGTGTGATCCATTGCGGGATGAGGGAATCGAGTACGCACATCGCCTCATCGCAGCGGGCAATGACGTGACGCTGTCGGTATATTCAGGCACCACTCACCCCTTTTTCAGCTGGTCAGGTGTTTCCGCGAAAGCACGCACGGCTGTGTCTTTCGCCGCCCTGCAGATACGTACCGCTCTTGCCGAGGCCAATGAGGCGCCTGTGGTGGTGCGGGGCTTTCGTCAGCCATTCGGCTGAGTCATCTCACCGAGTCGCTGCGAAAGCAGTGTGTTCTCACGATAGTCGACGGGAATCACGACCAGACTTGGGCCCTTCTCATCTAAAGCAGTACGCAATGTCGCTTCCAAGTCTTCACTACGATCACAGAGATGTGCGTGCCAACCAAAACTCCGCGCCATCATGGCCCAATCCGGGTTCCCGAAACTGAGGTTTGTATGTCGGTGGAATTCGTTCTCCTGTTTCCATGAGATCAGACCATAGCCACTGTCGTCCCAGACGAACATGGTGATATCAACGTTCAGGCGCCGCGCTGTCTCCATTTCCTGGACGTTCATGAGGAACCCACCATCACCAGCGATGCCCAGTATCCGTTTACCGGGATGCACCAGGCTTGCCGCAATCGCACCTGGTAATGCAAACCCCATCGAACAATAGCCATTCGGAATCAGACAGGTGTTGGGTTCATGACAGTGATAGTGCCGCGCGATCCACATCTTATGCGCGCCCACATCCGACAAAAGAATGTCTTCTCGATCTAACACCACCCTCGCATCCCAAACAGCTTTCTGTGGACGAATCGTTCCTTCGGTCATGTCTTCGGCATGGCCCATGAGCTCGGCTGACATCTCACTGCGTAACGAGCGTTGACGCCTTAGATCAAACGTTACCCCACCGACCTCTTCCACCTTCCCGCACAACTGTTTCAATGTACTTGCAAGATCACCAATCAGTTCGACCTCCGGGTGAAAGTACTGGTCGATTTCTCCGGGTTCAAAATCTGCGTGGATAATGCGTTTATCGCGATCCTGGTTCCACAACCGAGGGTGATACTCCACCATGTCGAAGCCCAAAGCGATCACCAGGTCAGCGTCGTCGAGTGCCAGATTGGGTATATCTTTCGCTCCCAGCCCCACGGTATACAGGCAATAGTCCTCGTCTCGATCCACACAACCTTTTGCCATGAACGTACTGATGACACCGACTCCCGTCAGTTCACAGAACTGCCGCAGGTATCGGCTCGCGCGTTTTCGTATACAACCATTACCTGCCAGGATGATCGGTCGTTTGGCAGTCTGCAGAAGCTCAAACGCCTGATCGATAATCTCGGGCCCCGGCACCGACATACTGAAACGCCGAGGCACAATGGGAACCTCACTCGTCTGGTGCTTGGCAATGTCTTCAGGTAATTCAATGTGAATCGCACCAGGCTTTTCTCGTCGAGCGAGACGAACCGCCTTTCGAACGATCTCGGGTATCGTGTCTGCACTACGAATAGATATAGCCCACTTGGTAACCGGTTCGAACATACCAACCACATCCATTACCTGGTGAGACTCTTTATGCAGACGGTCAGTTGCGCCCTGCCCTGTCAGTACCAGCATGGGTGCGTGGTCCATGTTACCGTCTGCCACACCCGTGATCAGGTTGGATGCACCAGGACCCAGAGTTCCAAGACAACCTGCAGGATTTCCAGTCAGCCGACCATAGACCTCTGCCATGAACGCGGCACCCTGTTCATGCCGGGTCAAGACGAACCGAATCCGGGTACTCCGCTCCAGCGACATGATGAAATCGGCGTTCTCTTCACCGGGTACGCCAAAGACGTACTCGATCCCCTCCTCTTCGAGGCATTTGACGAACAGGTCAGATGCTTTCATTGAAGGACATATCGCATATCAGCCATCGTTATCACGTCCATTGGTATGGTTCTTGTCAGATGCGGCGGGATTCCATAGATCCATCATCTGCTTCATGGCATTCACAGGGTTGAAAGTGGCCATCTGTTTCATCTGTTCGCGGTACTGATCCTGATGTTTCAGAAACATCAGCATGCTGTGTTCAATATAGGAGGACACGTAGTGCCCGAAACGATCGCCGTAGAACCGAATGATCTGTTCAATGGCCCGATTAGTAAGAACCGGTTCATGTCCAGCTTCTTCCTGTTCCGTCAGTATTTGGAGTAGAACCGAACGTGTGACGTCGTTACCGGTGCTATTCTCGGTGACTGAAATGCTCTCTCCCTTGAGAATACTTTCGCGAATATTGTCGATGGTAACGTAACAACTGTTCTCGGTGTCGTACAGCCGCCGGTTTGGATATTTCTTATAAAGTCGCATCAGATCGTACTCGCAAGCACCTCCTCTTTGTTATGATGCAATGCAATATTTTTTCCATGTGGTCGAGTCATACCGGAACGTTCAATCGTACGCACCAGCGTGGTGCTTCGCGAGTCAATTGGTTCCATAAATACACGTTAACCAATCTCTTAGCGTACTTTTCGCAACATCATTTAGAAATAGAATTCTCGCAAAAACTTTCATGAAGGGTGTTGACACCATATATGTTGCGTTGCACAATAGCTTTTGTTGTTGCACCGCACCATTGATTAAACGATTAGTAGAACATAAGGAGTCCCCGATGTCTGTAATTGAGAAGAGTCTCGAACTAAATAAGGCACTATTTGAACTAAACTCCGCCACTTTCAAGAAACTTGCGGAACTGGATACCGAGTCTTTCCAGAGCTACATGGACCTCAACAAGTCCACGAGTGAAAAGATGATGGAGATCAAGAGCGTCGCTGCATGGATGGACATACAACGCAGTTACAGTAAGAGCCTTTGGGATGACAGTCAGTCAGCTTACAAGGCCAAAACCGAAATTTGTCAGCTTGCCTATGAAGAAGCAGGCCAGATGATCAAAGATGCTATGGCGAAACCGGCTACAGCCGACGCCTGGGTGCAACCGGCTACTGCCGAGGCCTGATCGAGCACCAGCCCCCATGGGCGCGGCTGGTCTGAGCTTCATCTGCCGGCCGCGCTCAATCTTTTTCACGAAGTCAATCTTTTTCACCAGCCGTGACACTAATCCTCTAAACCGATCCATCGCACGGATACACCACTCAAATCACGAGAAAAAGCAGAGGCCAACATGACATCGTTCACCTTTGAAACCTGCCACAAGATTGTGTGCGAACCGGGTGCGATTCAGACACTGCCCTCCCTCTGCAAGGACCTTGGAATGCATCGCATTGTGCTAGTCACCGATGCGGGCTTGGTCTCAGCAGGTCTGATCCAGCCAGTTACCGATGCCTTAGATGCCGAAGGTCTCTCGATTGCTGTCTACGACGCAGTACAGGCTGATCCACCTGATGACGTGGTCCTGGCAGCGGCAAAATTCGCTCGGGATCATGATGCCGATGGTGTTATCGGTCTGGGAGGCGGCAGCTCGATGGATGTCGCCAAACTCATCTCAGTCCTGAAAGAAGCGAAACAGCCCCTCTCCGAAATGTATGGTGTTGGCAACATCAACGTGGAACGGTTGCCGTTGGTCCAGGTACCCACTACTGCAGGTACTGGCTCGGAAGTAACGCCTATCTCGATTATCACAACCGGCGAGACAACTAAGATGGGTGTGGTATCCCCCTGTCTGCTGCCGGATGTTGCCCTGCTGGATGCCAACCTCACCACTGGCCTTCCCCCACATGTGACCGCCGCAACCGGCATTGACGCAATGGTTCACGCCATCGAGGCATACACGAGCAAGATCAAGAAGAACCCCTATTCGGATATGTTGGCGCGTCAGGCGCTGACACTCATGTCCCGACATATCGTCGATGCCGTCGATGATGGTGACAACGTCGATGCCCGGCAGGCCATGCTGCTGGGAGCCATGATGGCTGGCCAGGCGTTTGCGAACGCGCCAGTGGGCGCAGTGCACGCACTAGCATATCCACTCGGTGGGCACTACCACATCCCACATGGTCTTAGTAACTCACTGGTCCTGCCACCCGTGTTGCGCTTCAACGCGTGTGTTGCCGAACCGCTGTATGCAGAGTTGCTACCGGCCGTCTCGAGCGATAGCTATAGCTCTGCCAGCGACGGATGTGAGGCCTTCATCACCCACATGGAACAACTGATCACCCGGGTGGAATTACCCACGACACTTGAGGAAATGGCGATTCAGGAACAGGATTTGCCAATGCTCGCGTCTGATGCCATGGAGCAACAACGACTATTGATCAACAATCCGCGAGACGTGAGTGAAACCGATGCGCTGGCGATCTACAACGAGATCTACACCTGACGCAGTTCTGCTGAGGGACGCTGAGTAGTCCCGACATAACTATCCAGTTGGCGTGCTAACAACCCGCCACCACCAACTTTTGCGATCCCCGGTTGAGATCAATCCATGGTCTTCTTATCATCTATCCAAGGCATTAAATCGAGAGAGTCGACTGTGGCAGACCTGCAGCTGATCCATCCTAAACTACCGTCGGAAGATCCGGCGAATTCGGTCACACTCCATAAGAGCTACTACACCAATCCCGCGATCTTTGAACAGGAAAAACAGGACCTGTTTTACAAGACCTGGCACTACGCGGGATGGGTCGGAGACCTCCAGGAACCGGGCCAATACCTGACAGCTTCACTGTTTGATCAACATGTCATCATCATCCGAGGGCGGGATGGAGAACTCGCGGGATTTCATAACGTCTGTAAACATCGTGGCCATACCCTGCTCAACGGGAAAGGACGCGTCACGCGGATTACCTGCCCATACCACTCCTGGGTGTATGACCTGAAGGGTCAGTTAAAACGAGCCCGTGCGAGCGAAACGACCCCGGCGCTGGATATGGAACGTATACAACTAACCCCCATCAACGTGGACGTCGTGGCGGGGCTATTTGTATTTT
>CAJWYI010000091.1 GCA_913049815.1 uncultured Gammaproteobacteria bacterium | reverse complement strand
CGATAGTATTGGTGTGACCGAGGATTGTCGGACCAATCTGAAAGAGAGGTATCTTACGGATTGAGAAGGATGTTCAATCGAAAACATCCTTCTGGCCCGGCAGGTGTAATTAATGCTGCTACCGATACCCTGACGAAACTGAAGCGGTGACACAGCCAATGAGTGAAACTAAGATCAGTTCTTGGCGAACCACGTCTTCATATCGCGTTTATGGGTTCGTGCGAAGCGAACGAGCGACAGACCGTTGCATGTCACCTTCTTCATATCACGTCTATTGACCTTGAGTTCTTCCGCTTTCTTTCGGAGAGCTGCTTTCGACTCAAGCGCTGCCATGCAAAGCTGGCCATATTGGTTGTCACTGGTGATAACCCGCTGACCGTCGATGACTTTTGTGTCGGCAGTTGCAGAGTGAGTCAGGGCAAGCGTGAGAGCCAGCGCAATGTGCTTCTTCATGTATCTATCTCCTGTCGATGTCGGGTTCATCCAACCCAAACGGGGCACGGATAAGCCTTTACGATCGTTGTATAGATTAAACGTAGTGCATTAATAGTCTTTATGCAATCTTTATTCTGTTAACAAATCGAGGGTAGGAGAGTGGATTAGATTTTCGAAACACTCCTGATGCTATAAGTAACCTACTGTTTAATAGGGATTAATCTATATTTTCACTGTACAAAGATCTCATGAGTTGGATCTTTGCTGAATCTTTATACACTGCACCGTCGCCACAGATGTTTAGTAGAGGTCATTATTCGGCCATCCGTGTCGTTGGTGACTTATGTCCCGAACCACTAAGGTGTGCGACCATGAAGTCGAAGGAGAAATTGATTTCTTCGGTAGGAACGTCTGGGTGAAGACCGGGATTCGCATGGAGACGTTTGTCGTCACTGGCCATCGCGTCAAACAATTCCAAATAGCCTTGCCGTTCAAACAGTTCATCTTCTAATTGCATAAGAAATAATACGGGACAGGTAATATTGGCCGCCGCAGCCATCACCTCATTACCGTGCGGAAACCGTCCACTGATACCCAGCAATCCCAGCGTTGCGACGGTCATGTCGTCCCGTGCAGCCACGAGGGGTATACCGAAGATCGAACCCATCGAGAGACCAAAGTATGCGAGTGGTGTGATCCCCACATCTCGATGGCCTTGAGCCTCGGTAATCGCGATCTGCCAGTCATCGACCATGTCCTCAATACAGGTTTGGCGCGCCAGCTCGGGAGCAAAGGCGGTCCGTCCACCTTCTCCCTGTTGTCTGAGCCCGTGAACTGGGCCATCAATCGATAGTACTGGCATTCCAAGTTCGATGAATCGACCTGCCAGATGCGTGATTGGAGGCTGGTATCGGTTGCCTGAAGCACCATGGCCAAAACAGACGAGATGTTTTTGCAAGCCTTGTTGCGGTCCATTTTCAGGCGGCCACAGCGCACCGGTGACATCCCTTCCTCTTGTTGTTTCTAGTCTGAACTCTTGGGTGGGGCGGCCGCTTGGGTCTTTTGCATCGTACCAGAGGGTCATGGCTCTTTCCTTATCCCGCCGTTGTCGAATGTTACTGACGCAGATCTGGGAGTTGATAGCCATCGTCTGCCAGATTGGCACGAATGGTTTTCTTGTCCAGTTTTCCGGTAGAGGTCAGAGGCAGGGTATTGACCGTGAGGACGTCATCGGGCAACTGCCATCGAGCGAAGCGACTGACACAGTGTTCAAGAATCTGGTCCATGGAGATTGATTGGCCGTCGTTCAACACGACCAGCACGATGGGGCGCTCATCCCACTTGGGGTGAGGCTGGGCCACAACAGCCGCCTGGCTAATTGCCTCGAGTGCAACGATATGGTTTTCAAGGTCGACTGAAGAGATCCACTCCCCGCCTGATTTGATTAGGTCTTTCGACCTGTCCGCGATCATTAGGTATTGTTCCGAATCGATCTTCGCGACATCGCCGGTGACCAACCAGTCCTCGTAAAATTTCTCTGGTTGTGGATTGTTGAAATACTCACTGGCGATCCATGGACCACGAATCAATAGCTCTCCGACCGTTTCGCCATCGTGGGGAACAGCCTCAAACGCCTCATCGAAGATCTCGATTTCCAGTCCCGGCATGGTTAGCCCGGCTTTACTGATGTTCTCGAACTGTTGATCTTCTGTCAGTGCCAAGTGTGAGCGCTTGGCAACCTTTCGGGACAGCGTACCAAGCGGATTGGTTTCCGTCATACCCCAGGCCTGGATCATCTCAATCCCCAGGGTATCCCAGTACCAGCGCATCATTGCGAGTGGTGGTGCAGAACCCCCACAGATGAGCCGATCAAGTTTGGAGAGATCGAACTGTTCAGCATCGTTTTGCATGATCTGCATGACACCCTGCCAGATGGTGGGTACACCTGCTGAGATAGTCACTCCCTCATCTGACATTAACTGAATCAGACGATCCGGTTGCATGAAACGGTGAGGCATGACCTGTTTGCAGCCCAGCATGGATGCGGTGAACGGTAGCCCCCAGCCCATAGCATGAAACATCGGAACGATGCCGCAGAGTGCGTCACGCGCGGAGAGCCCCATGGCGTCAGTCATGGCCTCAGTGATAGTGTGTAGGTATGTGGAGCGGTGGGTGTACATCACACCTTTGGGTTTTCCGGTCGTCCCGCTGGTGTAGCAGAGCCCCATCGGTGAGTGCTCATCAATGTCAGGCCAATCATACTTGTCAGGTTGACCCTCGATGAAAGTTTCGTAGTCGACCTGGTTCGGAAACGCGCTTTCGCCTGATTCGCCATGCCGGCAGACGACCAGCAGTTCAACCGATGGTATTTTGTCGAGTACGGGATCCAGCAGTGGCAACAGGTCTTCATCGGCAAAGATGATTCTGTCCTGCGCGTGATGAATGATGTATTCAAGGTCTGCAGGGCCAAGCCTGATATTCAGTGTGTGCAGAACGGCACCCATTGACGTAACGCCTTGATACAGTTCAAGGTGTCGGTAGTTATTCCACATGAAACTCGCCACCCGGTCACCGATTCCGATGCCATGCTCCGAGAGTGCAGAAGCAATCTGATTGGCGCGATCCCAGGTCGACTGAAGTGTTTGTCGATGAGTCCCACCCGCCTGTAGAGTGACCACTTCGATGTGGGGATCCAGGGCTGCGCCTCTTCCCATAATGCGGGAGAGCAGCAGTGGCGTTCGTTGCATGGTCATGACAGTTTCCGCCTGGTGTCAATTGTCCTAAAGGGTCGCGAGCCAATCGTCATCTGAGTCTTCGGAGATGCCTTCAAACAGTGGTGTCGACAGGTACCGCTCACCAGTATCGGGCAACATCACACAGAATGTTGAGTCCTCAGGAGCTGACGCTGCGACCTCGAGTGCCGTAGCCATCGTCGCCCCGGCGGAGATTCCACAGAAAATACCCTCCTCGCTTGCAAGCCGTTTCGCGGTGGTGATGGCGTCAGCATCAGACACAGGATAGATTTCATCGATCACCGTCGCGTCCAGTACTTCTGGTACGAAATCCGGTGTCCAGCCCTGAATTTTGTGTGGGTTCCATTCAGCGCCGGACAGAAGCGATGCGTTTTCAGGCTCGGTCCCGATAATCTTTATGTTGGGACGTGCAGTTTTCAGAACCTGCCCCACGCCGGTGATGGTCCCTCCGGTGCCCCAGCCACTTACAAAGTGGGTCAGTTCGCGGCCTGCAAAGTCGCGCAGGATCTCAGGAGCGGTGGTATTGCGGTGATAGGCAGGGTTCGCTGCATTCTGGAACTGTCTCGCAAGAAACCAGCCGTGTTCTGCTGCTAGTTCCTCCGCACGACGAACCATACCAGATCCACGTTCAGCGGCGGGAGTCAGGATGACACGGGCACCCAAGCCCTTCATGATCTTGCGTCGTTCTACAGAGAATGATTCCGCCATCGTGGCAACAAACGGGTAGCCCTTGGCAGCGCATACCATCGCAAGTGCGATACCGGTATTGCCCGAAGTTGCTTCAACGACGGTCTGACCCTGCGAAATCGCCCCCGTCCTTTCCGCATCTTCGATAATGGCGATGGCCAGTCGGTCTTTGACGGATGCCAGTGGGTTGAAGGCTTCCAGCTTGGCGAAGATATTCTGCCGTTCGGGTCCGATGCGGTTGATGCGGACGACCGGTGTATTCCCGATGGTCTGAAGGACGTTATCGTAAATCATGGTGGCTCTCCTGGTGGTTCCTAAAAGGTAACGCTCCGTCCTCCTACAATCAAATGATCGCTCG
Organism: uncultured Gammaproteobacteria bacterium; assembly: GCA_913049815.1. Classification (GTDB taxonomy): domain Bacteria; phylum Pseudomonadota; class Gammaproteobacteria; order Pseudomonadales; family Azotimanducaceae; genus UBA7451. The sequence goes on along the minus strand of CAJWYI010000091.1, from coordinate 6,852 downwards.
CGGATCCACGCGCTCCTTACACTGGTTGTAATCGGCGACCGTTTCATTATGTTGTGGCACCGTTAATACCAATGAGTAACCATCAATGGATGAACTGGAAGTCCTCTACGAAGTACGTGACCAGCTGGCGTTGATCACGATCAACCGGGCAGAAAAACACAACGCAATCTCCCTTGAGACCCTATCTCAGCTTCAATCTGCCGTATCGCAGGCCGCTGAGGACGCATCCGTTCGTGTCATCGCGATCACTGGCGCTGGTGGTCGATCCTTTGCATCAGGGTCTGATCTGAATGAAGTGCTGGACCGTGATTTGAAAAAAGCCATGGAGCCGATTGTTCAGGGGCTGGCAGAGCAGCTGGAAAATCTCCCAATACCGACGATTGCTGCCATTGATGGGATCTGTATGGGAGGCGGACTGGAGGTTGCTTTGGGCTGTGACCTCCGGATCTGCACACCCCACAGCCGGTTTGCTACGCCGGAGGGGAAACTCGGGATCATCCCCGGCGGCGGCGCAACCGCCCGGTTGCCTCGAATCGTGGGTGCGGGATGGGCCATGGAGATGATGTTGATGGGCGATCCGATCAATGCGGAACGTGCCCTGCAGATTGGACTCGTGACTCGTATCATTGAACAAGAGGATCTGCTTGCTGAGGTCGACAAGATGGCGTCTCACCTCGCGAAGTTCGCTCCTTTTGTTCCACAGTTTATGAAACTGATGGTCAATAAGGGTATGGAAGCTAGTCTGGTCGGTGCATTGGCGATGGAGAAACTGGGGCAGGGTGCGTTGCTAATGACTGAGGACAGTCGAGAGGGGATCACGTCTTTTCTGAACAAGACGACCCCAACTTTCAAAGGTCAGTAGATCCCTCCTTCCTGTAGGGGCCTGATGTCAGACCACGTTATTGGTCGGGGGGCGAACTCCTGCAATGGCATTAACTTTGAAGATCATGATGGCTGACCAGATGCAGGCAAAAGTGATCCAGCGATCGAAGCCAAACGGTTCACTATAGATAATGACTGCGATTACAAGCGTCATGGACGGTGCCAGATACTGAAACATGCCCATCGAAATTAATGAAATTCTCGTTACCGCAGCGTTGAAGCACAGCAAGGGAAACGAGGTGACCAGACCGGCTGCGATCAATAGAAGGTCAATCTTGATCGTGGTGTGCAGGAACCGCAGATCGTTTTGTTGCCACAGCATGACGAGGCAGGCGAGTGCAAGAGGTACTAGAACGAGAGTCTCAAGACAGAGTCCACCAATCGCATGCACATTCATTCTCTTGCGGATCAGACCATAGAGTCCGAAGCTGAATGCCAGTGAAAGGGCGATCCAGGGGACGGATCTGTAGCTGATCAGTTGGAACACAACACCAGCGCTTGCAATCAGCATAGCAATGCTCTGCCATCGATTGAGCCGCTCGCCAAGGAACACCATCCCCAACAGGACAGTGACGAAGGGATTGATGAAGTAACCCAGGCTGGCTTCGACGATGTTGTCGATGATGACCGCATGAATATATGTCCCCCAGTTGACCGTCAAAAGCCCAGCGGAAACCACGATCCATGGCCAATGGCGGCGTGGTAACTTGAGAACATGAAGCTGTCGAGTTGCTGCCAGTAATCCCAGTAAAAGAAGGACAGACCAGAGGACGCGTTTGGCAAGGATCTCCCAGGCCGTGACCTGGTCGAGCCATTTCAGGTAGATCGGCAGCAGACCCCAGGCGACATACGAGGCAATGGCGAAGAGAGCGCCTTGAATGCGTGTAGACGTAGAGACTGAGGACATGGCGCACACAATCGCGATTGTGAGGTTCCGATATCACTTCTGATCGGCTGGGATCACATGCCAGGCTATAACCTGGATTTGCCGGTGATACCTTCAGCCTCGAGCCGCTCATAGTCGGCGGCTGAGAGACCCAGTTCTTCCGCAAAGACCTCCTGACTATGTGCTCCGAAACAGGGTGATACCCGCACTGAAGGTCGACCCAGTCCCTGCATGATCCAGGGTGCCGTTGCATAATAGTGTTGGCCACATTCCACATGGGTGAGCTGCACCATAAACCCGCGTTCTAGGACATGGTCGCTGGGATCGGCATAGACGGGTTCAAAGGGTTGAACCGCCGCAGCCGCGACACCGGCTCTACACAGACGAGCTTCCAGCTCAGATGCTGTACTTTGGGCAACGAGGGCAGACAGGCGATCATCGATCCTGGACTCAGCTGCTTTTCGACCTTCTGAACTCCTTAGTTGATCATCGGATTGTTCATTGTCCATATTCAGTGTTTCACAAAGCCTTAGCCAGGCGTCATCCGAGTCGACGGCAATAGCGAGCCATTCACCGTCGCTGTCTTGGAAAACGTTGTGTGGAGCATGTCGTGGATGCCGATTGCCGCGAGGTCTTGGAACTTCGCCGGTGGCATCACAATGGAGCATACCGTCACCCATCTGTACGGCCACGGCTTCCATCATGGCTTCGTCAATGCGCTGACCCTGGCCTGTTTTGTTGCGATGATGGATCGCCGACAGGATTGAGCTTGCGAAATAGTAGCCTGTGATCGGGTCCGGGATCAGACCTGCTGTATTGGCGGCCTCGTCATCTTCATAACCATGAACCGACGCGAATCCCGACATGGGTTCGGTGGTGGCACCATTCGCCGGATACTCTGACCATGGTCCCTGTCGCCCGTACCCGGACAATGATGCAAAGATGATATCCGGTTTTTTCTCGCGCAATGTGTCGAGCGTGATTCCCCATTTGCTCATGACATGGGGACTGAAGTTCTCTGCCACGACGTCAAAGTGGGGCAACATCTCCCAGAACATCGCGAGTCCCTCCTCACTCCCCATGTCGAGTGTGATGGCGCGCTTGTTCAGGTTGACAGAGTTGTACATCCCGTTGGTATTCAGTGGACTCTGTTCCTTATTCTCGTCTCTGATTGCAGGGGGTACGGGTGATCCGGCGCCACGCCAGACGTCGGGCCTTTTTCGCGCTTCAATCTGAACAACATCGGCCCCGAGAAGAGCGAGGAGTTCGGTCGCGAAGGTACCCGACCAGGCTTGCGTGAACGTCAGCACACGGATACCTGCGAGGGGCTGGGCCCCTTTATCGCCGTTGCGGGACGCGACGGCCTGTGCGATTCGATCACAATCTGTATTGTGCTCACCGATGTCCGGAGCGCTTCGATAGTGTTGGTAGGGTGTTTCAGAGAGTTTCGCAGGAGCCCCTGCCGTTGATCGCGATTGACCACCGATGTTTGTCTGAATGTAGAAGGAACGTGCCTTCATTTGTTCACAATGCAAAAGCTCGTGTGCGTTTTGCACGACGCCCGAGATGCAGTGTAACTCTGCAAGTTTGTTGAAGATGTCCCATTTATTACGCGAAATAACTGAATCCGCGAGACCCGTACTGATTGGACGCAGGTCCTTTTGCTGGCGACCGAGAACCGGTATCAGCACCTCATCGTTCGCGAAGTCGTCGAGGCCGAGATAGCTGAGGGCTTCCGTCCATCGCTTCCATTCACCGAATCCAAAGTTGATATAGCCGTCACTGGTTTGCCAGAGCGGACCAGGCTTTCCTTTGGTGCGAGCACCGGTGACACCATAACGAACGCGGTCTCCACCAATGTAGTTGCCCATGAGCGCCCAGGGATAACAGGTGAGTGACAGCGCTTCCAACTGGCTTAGATCAACCGTTTCTCCCTCTCCTGTTTGATGACGACGGATCACCGCCGCGACACCGGATACGAAACCTGCGACGCCCGCAATGTAACCGGTCTGCCTGAGGGGGAGCTGCAGGGGTGGTTCGTCCACACGCCGGTTCATGGCCGCCCATCCGACGCGCGATGTCAGTGTCAGATTGTTGCCAGGGTAGCTGGCCCAGGGACCGGTCAGCCCATGTGGAGTGATCGACAGATGAATGCCGGTAGTGGGAAGTGCGTCGATCGCGATCTTTGTCTTTCCGGAAAACGGTGCAAGTTGGTTAGTGATCAGAACATCTGCATTTGAGACCAACGATGTAAGTTGCACTCCATCCTCGATGATCACGGAACGCTTGTTCCAGTTGGCATACGCGTGCAACGCGCTCTCTTTGCTACCATCTGACGTTGTTGCGAATGGTGGTTCGTGACGAAGACAGTGACCTTCGGGAGGTTCAGCAAGAATGACATCGGCACCTTGATCACCAAACAACCTGGCCGCCCAGGCGCCAGCGAGATCGGATGACAGGTCGATGACACGAATGTCGGAGAGTGCGCCACTCATAGAATTCTCCTGCGTTACGGACATGCTTTAGGGTTTAACGATGAGAATTTCACCGGAAGCTCGAACAGGACGGGACAACCACATAGCTTCAACTTCCGCGTTGTCGCCATAGCGTTTCTGACAGCGTTCACTGAGGTCCGAAAAAGGCGGACGACAGGGGTCGGCGATCATGATCTGTTTGACGCCTGCTTTGACAGCGCGATGGGTCATGTTGAACAACATGCCTGCCATCTCGTCCCAGAAACAGATATCCGCACCGACGACAACGTCGAACTGGCTGAGGTAGTCGACAGAGAGTTGCTGGAACGTCTTTTTTTCACCAGCAATCTTCACGTTGTTCACGTCGGCGTGCAGCTCCATATAAGGCAGCACGTTTTCGTCAGCATCGATACCTGTCACCCGACTGTCGAAGCGTCCCGCGCAGAAAATACCCAGCAAACCCCAGCCACAACCAATCTCAAGCACCCTGGAATGCTTCCTGAGCGGGTGTTTCCGGAGGTGGTTCATGATGAGAAAGCTGGAATTCCAGAATTTGTTGCCATGTATCTCTGCCACATGGCCGTCGCGCTTCAGGCGACGAATTTCCTTGTGGTTCGAATTGAGGATCTTGACGCCAAAGGCGCGTCGACTGGTTGCTGACATGTTGGTCCTGTTGTTAATAAGGCGGATGCGTTTGTTTCAGTCCAATGGATCTTCAGGCTGGCATGAATGCGTCTCGCCCACGCCGGTAATTGAAGAACGACTGATCCGCGTTCCTGTTGGTCAAGTTCCGCGCAAACATCGGGTGATACAAGCTGCGGACCTCGTGTTCGATCTCAAATAGCACTTTGCCGGTCCTGGGAGCCACAATCCGGTTAAACCGGTACTGATGGTTGTCGGATTCCTCGATCACTAGTTTCTTTTTGTTGAGCAGATTGTGTGGACCAGAGAAGTTGACGGTATAGATTGCGATGTGATGGCCGTCATACGGAGGCAGCTTCTTCGGCGTCTCTCGGAAACGCAGTTCCTGTCCCTTACCGATCGACACGCGGGCTAGACCTTTTGCGGCCGATGCGGGAGCGCCCATGATGGTGACATAGAATTCTGCAATATCTTTGGTGGTCCCCTCGGGGACGTCAAACTCGACATAGGGTATACCTAGACTCATGTCGCGAAAATCACCGGGTGCAAAACATCGAATGCGGTTCCCCCACGGACAGGTGACATCGATACGAGATTTCAGACGCTTAAAACTGAACTTACTCTCGGCGAACTGACGTGAGATTCGCGTCAGACGTTGTTCCAGCTGATCCAAATCCGGGACAACCACACCGACATGTCCCCGAACCACCTGTGGATCTCTTGTGGGCAGGTGAAACTGCTGTTCGCCAAGATTGATCCAGACATTGAAGGAGCCAAAATCCACATATGGGTCACGTGTAAAGCCCATCCCCTGGACGTAGAAGTTGGTGGCCTGGCTCTGATCCGGCACTGTCACGTTGACATGCTCGAGTCCGAGGATGTTACCGATATCTTGGGTGGATCGATCGAATCTGGGCTTGGATTTTCGTTCGGCCATGGCAATCTCCTGTCAGGCTCTGTGACGACACAACATGAATCGCGCGCTCTCGGTTGTCTCACTGTTGGCTGCATTATAGAGATCGAGGACGCGCCCTGCATGGCCTGCCCCACGTATTTTTATCAGCATGGTTCTTGTCGGTTAGACTAACAAGGTACTTTGCTATCCGTGGAGTGGATATGCGATTCGAACACCGTGCGATTGATACGCTGATTAATACGTCCTTTCTGTCAACCGAAGAAGGCGGTGGTGGCTTGTCCTATCTGTTTAAGGACATGGCAAACCGACCGAAGATTGAAACGCCCTCGGATCTGATAGGTCATCTGGATGACAACAACATTGGTGCCGCGGTGGTCTCAATCATGGAACCGGCACATGCAGACTGGGTAGCACAGGCGCACCAGGAGTACCCGAGCAAAATTTTGCCAGCGATGATTGTTGATCCCACGAAGGGAATGCCAGAAATACGGCGGGTCCGTCAGTATGCCGAGGAGTGTGGTGTTCGTTGTCTGCGTATTCCTCCTTTCCGGTACACGTTGCCGCCGACGGATCGTGTGTACTGGCCTTTTTATGTTCTCGCCATCGAGATGAACATGGCGGTAAGCATGAATGTCGGGATGCCCGGTCCGAGGCGACCTGGATGGGTGCAGAATCCGATCCATGTTGATGAAGTCGCGTTCCACTTCCCTGAGTTGCGATTGGTGATGACACATTGTGGTCAGCCTTGGACAGAAGAGGTTATCTCAATCATTACTCACTGGGACAATGTGTATATGTCATGCACGGCAGTCGCACCCAAATACTGGCCAGAGAACTTTGTGCACTTCATCAATACCCGCGGGGGCGAAAAAATGATGTTTGGCACCGAGTTCCCCACGATCGACTGGCAGCGCGGCCGGGAGGAGGTCGCGACCCTGTCGCTGCGTGCCAACGTTGCGCCGCTCTTTTTTCAGGAAAATGCGAAGCGAGCGTTCGACTGGCAGCCCGATCTGTCGTAAGGAAGGATTCCGCTAAAGATATCGTGCGGAGAG
>CAJWYI010000090.1 GCA_913049815.1 uncultured Gammaproteobacteria bacterium | reverse complement strand
TCGTCCGGCAACCCTCAGCCCAGCCTCCTCGAGCCTAGCAACATAGGTATCATTTACCTCGTAGCGATGTCGGTGACGCTCATGGATTGAACTACGCCCATAAATCTCATAGGTCATGGAATCGCTGTTAAGCTGACACTCCTGCTCTCCCATCCTCATGGTGCCACCGAGATTGGAGTCTTCATCCCTGACGACCAGGCTGCCATCTTCAGTTGTCCACTCCGTAATCAGACCTATTACCGGATGACTGCACAGGCGATCAATTTCTGTGGTGTTTGCACCCTCGAGTCCTGCGACATTTCGTGCGAATTCGACGATCGCGGCATGCAGGCCATAACAGATTCCAAGGTACGGTACACGATGTTCCCGTGCGTATCTGGCCGCCATGATCTTGCCTTCAAACCCTCGCTCACCAAAACCTCCGGGAACCAGAATCGCGTCCGCCTCTGAAAGGCAGGTATCGCCCTCCTCCATCAGTCTCTCTGCATCTAAGTAGCTGATGTTGACACGGGTCCCGGTGTGAATGCCTGCATGGTAGATAGCCTCCGTCAGGGACTTGTAGGCATCATGCAGCTCCATGTATTTGCCAACCATCACAAGATTCATATCGCGGCTCGGATTCCGTTCCGCATCAAGTACACGTTGCCACTCAGACAGATCCGCCTCGTCACAATCGATTTGGAGCCGGTCAATAACGATCTGGTCAAGACCATGTTCATGCAGGCGCATGGGCATCTCATAGATCGACGACAGATCTGCCATGGGAATGACGGACCTTGTTTCGACGTTGGTGAACAGGGCGATTTTTTCACGATCGCTCATCGGTACCTCGTGATGCTGAGAGCGCACGATCAGAACATCTGGTTGAAGGCCAATCGACCGGAGCTCCTTCACGGAGTGCTGAGTCGGTTTCGTTTTGATTTCACCCGCTGTGGCGATATACGGAACCAGCGTCAGGTGTACAAACATCGCATTGCTGATACCTACCTCAAGCCGAAGCTGCCGTACGGCTTCCAGAAAGGGCTGCGATTCGATGTCACCTACCGTACCACCGATTTCGATAATGGCGACGTCACTGCCGGTTGCGCCCGCGACAATCCTGCGTTTGATCTCATTGGTAATATGCGGAATCACCTGGATTGTCTGACCCAGGTAGTCGCCGCGACGCTCGCGCGCAATCACGGATTCATAGACCTGCCCAGAGGTAAAGTTGTTGTCCCGGGACATGCGGGTACGGATAAAGCGTTCATAGTGGCCGAGGTCCAGGTCCGTTTCCGTACCGTCAGCGGTGACGAAGACCTCACCATGCTGCAACGGGCTCATCGTACCCGGATCCACGTTGATATATGGATCCAGTTTCAACATTGTAACGGCCAGGCCACGGGCTTCGAGGATCGCACCAAGAGAAGCGGCTGTCGCGCCTTTCCCAAGGGAAGACACCACACCGCCGGTGACGAATATATATCGAGTCATTCAGGTCCCATCTCTTGTTGCGCTCTGTCGCGATATAGTCGCGGTTGAGCTGAATAGAGAGGAAAGAGACTCAACCAAGATGGAACTCTAATTTACCACCAGTGCCCGTTTCCCTCAATCTGAATATGGCTGGCCAGACCAGTTGACAGCCAGCCAGGAGGCCGAACCATGCTCGGTAAGACCATTTGGGATGATCATCGCGTCACGCGCGACCACCATCGAGGTGCCATAGTCGGGCAGTGCAGGAATCGCAACAATCCCGGCATCGGTACAGAAGAGCGGCATCACGTCCCGTATCCAGTGAGGGACACCGGCAGCGACAAGAACATCCTTCAAGAGACGTCCATCGGCGAGTCGGTCTCCGGGTCTTCGACATCGCAGCTCGCCTTCTATTCCGTGACATAGACTGCTGGCTCGATGTCGCGGACTCTCACGCAAACTCTGCCCCTCACTCAAGTCTATTACAGATAGACCACGAACCTCAGCTGGCACCAACTCCCCGGATATCCATCGGGTTGGCGGGATGGGATTCGGAATCACACCCGTGATCATCAATGTCCCGCGGTGGCGACGACAAACCACGTTTTGCCATCGCACAGCAGGTACCGCGTCAGGCCGCACAGAATGCAAAAGCAAAATCTCGTGTAACGCGCCGTCCCCAGGCTGAGGAAGTGACAACTGGTCGACGTAACATCGGATGATCTCTCGACGATGATGCAGCGGGATCGACAGCATCGCCTCGATATCAAGGCCAATCGGCGCTCGGACCTTGTCCAGGTCACGCGACGCATGACTGTACAACAGTTTTTCTCGGTCGGCTAGACGCTGCACAACACCAAACATTCTGGCAGAGGCATTCTCAAACCGATCTGTCAGCAAGGGCATTATTTCATGCCGCAGGAAATTTCTGTCAAAAAGCGTACTGCTGTTACTGGGGTCCTCAACCCAGCTTAGACCTCGATATTGGGCATAGTCGTGAATATCTGCTTGCGGAACAGACAGCAGCGGTCTGAACAGGCGGCCTTTACGCAATTGTCGTTCCTGAGGCATCCCTCCTGTTGGCTGCTGTCCCCGGAGGATTGACAACAGCAAGGTTTCCACCTGGTCCTCGCGATGATGCGCAAGGAGCAGCAAGTCTTCGTCATTCAATACTTCATCGAACGCCTGATAGCGTGCACTCCGTGCAGCGTCCTCCAGACTGCCGCTATTGGTTATCGAGACAGTCATCAATGAAAGCGGGACATCGTATTGTTCTGTGATGCGTTTGCAGACACTCACAAACGCTTCCGCCATCGGCTGTAGTTGATGATTGACGTGGACGGCATGGAGCCGCGGTAAGGCTAGTGAATACAATGCATCGAGAAGCACGACCGAATCCATACCTCCCGAGAGACCGACGACAAGCCGACCATCGTGCGCCCACAGCCGCTCTAAACTGGTCGCTGGTAATAAGCCAAGAAAACTCGAATCTCCCATCGTTCAATATACGAACTGGGCGCGCTCCGTGCCGCAAAGATCCCGCAGATCCTGCAAAAGGTCATCTTCGGGACGTACACGCCAGTCATGACCCAAGCTGACCTCAGCGATGGCGTCGCTGCATTCATACGCGATAGTGACGGGACAGCCGGCCCCCATCGTTCCTTTGTAAGGGCCCAGCAATTCCGCCAGCTGCCTGGTGAAATCCTGAGGCAACTGATGACTGGAGAGATTCAGACGAATCTGTCGGATTGATCGGCTTCGTGCTTCTGCCAGACTGAAGATTTCGCCGGCTCGCAGTTTCTGACCGCCAGAGAAGGCATCTTCTGATGTCGTTCCCCGTACGATGATCAATTCATCCTTCTGTAACTTGGTGTAGTTCTGGTCGTAGAGATCGGAAAACACCGAGACTTCGACCCGGCCACTTTTGTCATCCAAGGTCACGAAGGCTATGGATTCGCCTTTTCGGCTCTTCATCGTGCGTAACCCTACGATACAGCCAGCGACAGTCTGTGCTTCCCTGCTAGCCCGCAAATCAATGATCCGCGTATTCACCAGATGTCTAATCTCCGTATCGTAGGGGTCCATAGGATGGGCTGTCAAAAACAGACCAAGGACATCCTTTTCGCGGTGAATTCGGTCTTTGAGCGGATATGGTTTGATCCGGTCAAGATAGTGATAGCGATCTTCACCCGACTCTTCTTCGAGCGACACGTCACCAAAGAGATCATCGGTGCCAGATAGTTCATTTTGAAATTTCTGCTCGGCCATCTTTAGTGCATCGTCTCGGTTCGCGTGAAGCAATGGGCGAACCAGCTCTTTGGGTACACTCGGGGAGTCATCGGTTGATCCCGAATTGACGGCAGGTACAAGGTCATCCATTGCACCACAATCCGTCAATGCATCGATCGAACGCTTGTTGATCTTACGGCCATCCACACGCTGGCAAAGATCAAACAGTGTCGTGAACGCACCCTCTTCTTCGCGGCTCGCAACCAACGCTTCAATAGCGCCCTCTCCAAGGCCTTTGATCGCCCCTAGTCCATAGACAATTCTATCCTTTGATGAGGCATAAAAACGATACTCACCACGATTGATATCCGGCGCCTCGACCTCAATGCCGAGTTCGCGACGACACTCCTCGATGTTCGTCACGACCTTGTCTGTTGTGTGCATATCCGCAGACATAACCGCCGCCATGAACTCGGCCGGGTAATAGTGCTTCAGCCATGCTGTCTGATACGCCACGAGTGCATACGCGACAGAGTGAGGTTTGTTGAATCCGTAGCCCGCAAACTTGGCCATCAAATCGAAGATGTGATCGGCCTGAACACCATTGACACCTCTGCCGACTGCCCCATTTACAAACGTCTCACGCTGCTTGTCCATTTCCTCCTGCTTTTTCTTCCCCATTGCCTTTCGCAGAATGTCGGCAGCAGCAAGCGAGTATCCTGCAAGAATCTGCGCGATCTTCATGACCTGTTCTTGGTACAACATAACCCCATAGGTCTCTTCTAGAACGGGTTGCAGATCAGGGTGCAGATAGTCGACCTCCTCAACACCGTGCTTCCGATTGATGAAGCTGTCGGCAAGCTGCATAGGACCCGGTCTGAACAATGCAACCAGTGCCACGATGTCAGCAAAGCGATTCGGCTTTACTTTCTTCATCAGGTCTTTCATCCCGCGAGATTCCAACTGGAACACCGCAGTCGTTTTTGCTTTGCAGAGGTCGTCGTAGATTGCCGGATCTTCCAGGGATAGGGTATCGATATCTATATCTACACCATGGCGATCAAAGATGGCCTTTACCGCGTTGTCAATGATGGTCAGCGTTCGCAACCCAAGGAAATCAAACTTCACGAGACCAACCTGCTCAACATCAATCATGTTGAGCTGGGTCATAAGGTTGCCGCCGGTTTCATCGCAGTAGACGGGGCTGTAGTCCGTGATCTGCGTGGGGGCAATCACGACGCCCCCGGCATGTTTGCCCACGTTACGTGCCAGACCTTCCAGTTTGAAGGCCATCTCCATGATTTCATCGGCATCCTCATTCGTATCGATGAACTCCTTGAGCCTTGGCTCTTCCTCCAGTGCTTTGGTCAGTGTCATGCCGGGTTCAAACGGGATCATTTTAGATAGTCGATCCGCCAGGCCATAGGGCTTGCCCTGCACCCGGGCCACATCTCTAACGACGGCCTTAGCCGCCATCGTGCCAAAGGTGATGATTTGCGAAACGGCATCCCGACCATAGCGTTCAGATACATGCGCAATGACCTCGTCCCTACGGTCCATACAGAAGTCGATATCAAAATCTGGCAAAGACACTCGTTCAGGATTCAGGAAACGTTCAAACAGCAGGTCATATTCCAGTGGGTCGATGTTGGTAATCTGTAACGAATAGGCGACCAGCGATCCTGCCCCCGATCCACGACCGGGTCCCACAGGAATACCATTTTCCTTGGCCCATTGGATGAACTCCATCACGATCAGAAAATATCCCGGGAAGCCCATTTTGTTAATCACGGACAGCTCGTACTCCAGGCGTTCATCGTAAGCTGCCCGAAAATCGTTCATATCATCAACATCACGCGCAGCAGAAAGCTGCTTCAATCGCATGTTCAAACCCTCGCGAGACACGTCGCTCAGGTATTCCTCAATCGTTTTTCCTTCCGGGATCGGATAGTCCGGCAAATAGTAGTTGCCAAGATCGATATCAACGTTGCAGCGACGAGAGATCTCGACGGTATTTTCGATGGCTTCGGGAATGTCGGCGAAAAGCTCGGTCATCTCTTCAGGAGATTTCAGATACTGATGTTCGCTGTGTCGATGCTCCCGACGTGGGTCGTCCAAAGTTCGACCTTCATGAATACAGGTTCGGGCTTCATGCGCCTCGAACTCATCGCGATACAGGAAGGCCACATCATTGGTCGCAACGACTGGGCAGTCCGTCGCCTGCGCCAGCGCCACCGCACGGTGCAGATAATCCTCTTCACCAGGTCTGAATGTTCTCTGGAGTTCCAGATAAAAGCTGTTGGGAAATAAACTCATCCATTGAACAAGTAGCGTACTGGCCAGTCCCAGGTTATCCGCCAGGAGCGCCTTTCCGACATCGCCGTGCATGCCACCCGACAGCGCTATCAATCCCTCAGATGCTTCCGCAATCCACTCACGCTGCAGGCGGACACCATCGGCCTGCTGACCTTCAAGATAAGCACGCGACACGAGATCGGACAGATTTCGATATCCCCGCTCGTTCCGGGCGATCAACGTCAGCGCAGAAACTTCATTACCGTGTTGGACCATCACATCGGTAGCTACGATCGGCTTGAGCCCCTGTTCTACTGCCGCGTGTTGCAGCTTGACCAGCGCAAAAAGATTGCAGCGATCTGAGACCGCTACCGCGGGCATCCCAGCATCTGCAACCGCACGGACCAACGGTTCAATACGAACCATCCCATCGCTCAGTGAAAATTCGGAATGTACACGCAGATGGACAAAGGGCTGGTTCATTGCGAACTCATCATGTGACACAGAGTAATAAATACGAGGATCTTCTTGGTGTATCGCATGCCACCGATAGAATCATGGCCTGCAACCCCCGACTCAGACACTCGTTTTAACATCGACCAAACCGGAAAGATTAAACAATAGAAGAGTAACTCACCGAGTTGCAAACGGTCGTCCTAGTCTGCCACAGAGGGGGCAACCGGGTCGACAGATGTCGCCGTGTTTGGCAAGACTTCGGGCCCCTGGTTGTCGACTACCTGCTCGTCTGAGGCCGCAAAAAGATCCCCCTGCCGACAAGGCGCAAAGGACATGCGGTGAATGGGTGTCGGGCCCAGCCGCCGCAAAACGGCCAGATGATGCCGCGTCGGATAGCCTTTGTGACGTGCAAAGCCATACTCAGGATATTGATCATCCAGCGCCTCCATCGCTCGATCGCGAGCCACTTTCGCAATGATTGACGCGGCTGCAATCGCCGTTATTTTGTCATCACCACCGATCACATACTGAGCAGGGCAGGACAATGACGGAACTCGGTTTCCGTCGACAAGCGCGGAATCCGGCCGTAACGATAGACCTGCAACCGCTCTCTCCATGGCCAGCATCGATGCCCAGAGTATGTTGAGTCGGTCAATTTCCTCGACGCTGGCTTCCGCGACACAGAAGGCAACAGCCTTCGAACGAATCTCCAGATCCAGCGCGGCTCTTTTTTTGACCGTCAGTATTTTTGAATCACGCAGACCTTCGATCGAACTGAGGGGATTCAGGATCACCGCGGCAGCAAACACCGCACCCGCGAGAGGTCCACGACCGACCTCATCCACGCCAGCGACATACTCAGAGCGATACATGATCTTCCTGACCGCTTGCGTCTGCCTCAAGTGGCGGTCGAATCAATGCGAGAATCGCATCGGCCGCCCGCGCTCCTGCATCCTGACGAAGTTCCGAGTGAATTCTTGCAAATTCACTCAGCATTTCGTTCGGATCCCGAGTCAGTTCTGCCTCGACTGCCGCAGCCAGGTGTTCCGGGGTTGCCGCATTCTGGATGAGCTCAGGCACCAGCGCTCGACCTGCAAGGATGTTGGGTAATGCAAAATGTTCAATCTTCATCATTCTCGACACCAGGGCATAGGTCGCCGCACCTAATCGATACGACATCACCATCGGCTTACGAAGCAACATCGCTTCCAGTGTGGCTGTGCCCCCATTAGTGAGCACCAGATGACTTGCCGCCATACTTTGTAAGGCGTCGTCATTGACCAAGACCCGCATGTTCGCCTCCACACTCACGAGCTGCGACTCAATCTGCTCGAGTCTTCGCGGATTAGCAGCCGGAATCAGAAACTGAACCGGTCGGCCGAGCCGTTCCTGCAGCAAACCAGCCGCCGCTAAGAAGTCGACGCCCGAAGATGCAACCTCCGCGCCACGACTCCCCGGTAGCAAAGCGATTGACAGAATATCCGGATCCACTCCGAGGTCCATCGCCGCTTTCCGGCGTGCTGTTTCAATGTTTCGCTGCGTGTCTTCAGGCGACTCCCCATCCAGCGGCTCGATCAGATCCGCGCGCGGGTGACCGACAAACGCAGCGCGAATATCGTGCTGTTCATAGATCGCGGTCTCGAAAGGATAGAGGGTCAACATGAGATCAACACTCCTTCTGATCTTCTTCAATCGGCCGGTGCGCCACGCCCAGACCGTCGGTGATACATAATGAACTGTCGTCACACCGCGAGCTCGAAGAAGTCCCGCCAACCACAGGTTGAAGAAGTTGAAATCGATGCCGACGAAGCAATCGACCCCCGCGGCCAGAATTCGGTCGCGACTGTCGTAAAGGGTTCTAAGAATCAATGGCAAACGTTTCAGGGGCTCTACGATGCCATTCACGGACAGCTCATCACTGTGAATCCAACTCTCCTGTCCAGCCTCCCTCATCTTGTCACCGCCTATGCCGACAAACCTCGAGCCCGGATGGCGCGCAGCCAGTGCATTCATCAGCGAAGCACCTAGGTTGTCGCCGGAGGCTTCACCGGCAACCAGAGCAATATTCAGAGGCTCAGGAGACTTTCTGTTCTGCACAGGTGAGGATCGAGGAGCAGACCAATGCGTCATCGACAAAGGCCTTGCCCTGCGCCTTCATCCAGTGGGTACGCAAGTTGATGATCTCAACTTCAAGTCGAAGTTGATCGCCTGGGACAACAGAGCGTTTGAACTTTGTCTTGTCTGTACCTGCTAGGTAATAGATGTAACCGTCATCCAGCGTGCGCTCACGACTGCGAAAAGCCAGGATACCCGCCGACTGTGCGAGCGCTTCGACGATCATTACGCCAGGGAACACTGGTGTATCCGGGAAGTGCCCATTGAACTGCGGTTCATTGATCGTGATGTTCTTTAACGTCACGATCCGCTGATTTTCTTCAAATTCCAGTACCCGATCGACCAGTAGAAATGGATAACGGTGTGGCAGGTACCTCCAGATGTCAGTCACTTCCATGCGCACACGCCTACTCTAATCAACTTATGCTGCTCCGCTGCCATCATCACCCTTATCGCGATCGATGGTTTCCAATCTGCGTACTCGCTTCAACAAACCGTCGATGCGTTTGATACCGGCGACAGCGCGCTTCCAGGAACTGCTCGGCATCAGACCGGTTCCTGAAGAGTAACGGCCAGGCTCCATAATCGACTGGCTCACCAGTGTCATGGCCGTGATCTCAACTCGGTCACAAATTTCAATGTTATCAATGATACCTACTGCGCCACCAATCAGACAGAATGAACCGATGCGCGTCGTCCCAGCGATCGCCGTACATCCCGAAATCGCGGTATGTTGTCCAATGCGTGTGCCATGCCCAACCTGGACCTGATTGTCTAGTTTTGATCCATCGCCGATTTCTGTGTGATTGAGTGCACCCCTGTCAACGGTGGTTCCTACACCTAGATCCACATCATTACCTATTCGGACGCCATAGATCTGTGGGATGGGGACCAGACCGTTGGGACCGGGTTCATAGCCAAATCCCTCGGCACCAATCGTCACAGCAGCATGCAGTCGACAACGCTCACCCACCTCAACGTGGTGGTAAAACGTGGCGTTAGGTCCCACCCAGGTGTCCTCGCCAATGACAACACCTGTATCCAGCACGGTTCCCGCGCCGATACTGACGCGATCGCCAATCACCACGTCAGCACCAACAACCACATTCGGCGCGATTGTCACATCGATGCCTATTCGAGCACTCGGATCAATGTGAGCAGACGCGTGGATCTCGCCGTCAGGGGCCGGGCTCTCATCAAAGAGAGTCGCCACAACAGCCCACGTCAGGCGAGGGTTGTCTGAAAGCAGCGCAGGACACGGACAATCACGGGCCGTATCCGGTCGGATTACAACGGCACCGGCTTTGGTATCGGTCAGAAACTGGACGTACGCGGGACTGAAAAGAAACGCGAGCTGGTCCGGCCCCGCCTCTACCAGATTCGCAAGCCCATGAATCACCACATCCCCATCACCCTGCAGCGTCAAATCAAATCGATCTGCAATCTGCGCGAGGGTCCAGGGCACAGGTGTCGAGCGCGGAGAGTTGGTTTACTAGCGATCGTAGCTATTCAGCTTTTCAGTCACCTTACGAGTGACATCATAGACGTCAGATACGTAGATCGCTGCCTGACGGGGAATTATGATATCGAAGTCCTCGTCACGGACCAAATCTTCTATCGCACGGCTGACCTTCTGATCAATCCCTGCAAACAATTCCTGCTGACGTTCATCGATTTGACGCTGAAGCTTTTGCCGCTGATAGACGAAGTCATTATTGATGCTTTCAAGCTCCTGTTGAACACGACGACGTTCTGCCTCACTCATCACATCAGCATCTTTCTGCATTTGCTGTATTTTTGTATTGGCTTCTGTCTGCAGCGCCACAATCGCCTGTTCATCGTCACTGAATTCTTCCTTGATCTGCGCGGTCAATCGTTTCGCTTCTTCAGAGGCGAGAATTGCGCCCTGTACATTCACGACACCGATCTTGATCTCACCGAGAGCAGGCAGACTCAATACGCTCACAAGCAACGCCAGTGCAGAGCCTACAATAAAAGGTTTTTGGATAGTTCTGGTCATGCGTCGCACAGCGATTCCCCTTTGTTCTAAAACGTCAAAGCCGTCAGATGAAAACGTCTTCACTCGAGCCATTAAGGCAAATGAAAACATCGGACGCGTGAAGCGCCTCGACCCTTGATTGAAGGCCGCGATGTTGTCACATCCCCCAGGGGGATTCAATCAATACGACCTCTCCGACCACAGGCTCGTGAAATGGTTGCCTCCAGATTATTGCGCTAGCGGCTGGTTCCGAGCTCGAACTGGAAGGTCTGTACTTCATCACCATCTCTGCTGTTCAATGGATACGAGAGGCTGAAGGACAATGGTGCCAATCCCGTGACCCAAGTAAAGCCCAAACCGATAGAGTATCTCAACTCACCTTCATCGAGATCGCGGCAGAGGATGCTGAACTCTGAGCATTTGGTGTTGAAGACGTTTGCGCCTTCCAGGAACAGTACGGACTGCATTTGGCGCTGATCCTCGATAAACGGCAGCCGGAACAACAATTCCGCACCAGCTTCGATCAGGACGTTGCCACCG
>CAJWYI010000089.1 GCA_913049815.1 uncultured Gammaproteobacteria bacterium | reverse complement strand
CCTCTATCGCCATCTGCGGTTGGCACATAAAGACGATCCGCAACAGGTCCTCGCCAATCGAGTCCTTTGTTCAGGCCGGCATCAATCCCATCGATGCCGCCAAGGATACCCATCAGGCAACCGACGTTTCCGGAGTTGCAGTCGGTATCCCAGCCGCTGGTATTGACAATCTTCATAGTCTCTGAAAAGTCGCCTTCGCCGTGCAGGAGCGAGTGAATGATCAGACCATGATTCGGGACCATGTGACAGTTGCCGCCGTATTTGTCATAGCCGTAATTCTCCTGTAACAATTCACGCGTGGCGCGCCAGTCCTGCTCTTTGGCGTGCCAGTTGCGGAGATCGTTGATCATGGTCGCGATCACCGAATCACCTGGAATGTAGGTGACTGCCTTATCGATCAGTTTGTTGATGTCTGATTCTACGAACGCCATGGCTTCCATCGCCGTCAGCACCTTAGCACCGTAAACCGCCTCGCCGTCGTGGCTGACTCGCGCAGCGGCGTCTGTAAATTTCACGGCTTGGTCAGGATCGCCGGGCGACACCATGGCCCAGCCATCGATAAAAATCTGCGCGCCAATCTGCTCGGCGACCACTTTGCCGTTCATTTCGATGGAGCCACTGGCGGGTGCATCTATGCCATTGGCCAGGCGCAGGTAAGCGGTGTGCTCGGTGGAATTACCCAGCCCGCCCCACCAGAGGATTGTGCGTTCACGTATGAGGTAATTGAGCCAGGATTCACCGACTTCCTTTGCAGAGATATTAGGGTTGTTCCCGTGATCCTCAAGCGCACGAATAAAGGTAAACGTCCCGGAAATATCGTCGTCAGTAACAATCAGGGGGACATCGAGTTTGTCATGGACGTAGTACTCAACATCCCCTAGCCGCTTTTGAATCATCTCGTAGGGCCAGCCTTCGAATGGACGGCCAAGGTAGACTCCGATCACCTTGCCAAGAACACCTGCGTAAACGCGATCTGCATAGTCAGAGGGGAGGGCCATAGTTTGTCCTGAAAATTCGAATCTCATTGGGAGGCGAAGTGTCCCATGATCAAAGGCATGGGTCGAGTCATCTGACGCCCACGTAAAACGAGTTCACCCGCTTTAATAGAACTCGGCGTTCAGTGCGCCGACGCGCTGCTCAGCATCAGGCGTCTCATCACCTTCTGCCAGAAATCGTCTCATGGCTGTTATTGCCTCATCAGGGCTTACTAGTTGCTGGAAGAGCCAGGATTCCTTTTTGAGCCCCTCTTTGATCGGTCTATGTGTTTAGATCCTGATAGTTCATCGGTTTGCTCTCTATGGGTCTTCCGAGACTGCACGCCACAGAAAATTGGGCCAAAGCCCCCGGTCATCACCGGACATCGGAGTTGCGATACAATGCGTGGCTTGAATCATTGCCAGGGAATTCTGAGTCATGGGGTTTAGTGCATTACTCATCGCCAACCGAGGCGAGATCGCCATTCGGATTGCACGTGCTGCCGCCGATCTGGGCTTGAAATCAGTCGCCATCTATTCGGAAGACGATGCGAACAGTCTACATACACGCGTTGCGGATGAAGCCGTTGCACTTGAAGGTCTGGGTGCACGTGCCTACCTGGACTTGGCGGCCGTCGTGGCCGCCGCAAAATCAGCGGGATGCGATGCCGTCCATCCTGGATACGGGTTCCTGTCAGAACAGGCAGAGTTTGCTCGTCGATGCTCTGAGGAAGGCATCACATTTGTCGGACCCAAAGTTGAACACCTGACGCTGTTTGGTGACAAAGCGCAGGCGCGGTCAGCCGCGGTTGCTGCCGAGGTGCCGGTCAATCTTGGTATCGATCGTGCTGTCACAGTAGACGAAGCGCGTGAGTTCTATGAGTCATTGGGTGAAGGCAGTGCCATTATTATCAAGGCGCTGGCAGGTGGTGGTGGCCGAGGGACGAGTGCCGTCACGGATATTAACGAGCTACCCGCAATTTTTGAGCGTTGTCAACGTGAAGCGAAGGGCGCGTTTGGGATTGAAGATGTCTATGTAGAGGAGTTTGTGCAGCGTGCCCGCCATGTTGAGGTGCAGATTGTGGGTGACCTCGTAGGCAATGTTGCACATCTTGGCGAGCGTGAGTGCAGCGTCCAGCGAATGAACCAGAAGGTTGTTGAGGTTGCACCTGCTCCTGGTCTGGACGATGTACTTCGTCAGCAGATCGTCGACGCGGCGGTCCGGTTCGCGGAAAAAGAAGGGTATGCCAGTCTGGGCACGTTTGAATTCCTGGTGGACGAAGCGGGACGAGAGGATGCTCAACCATTTGTCTTTATCGAGGCCAATGCACGTTTGCAAGTGGAACACACCGTGACCGAGGAAGTGACTGGCGTGGATCTGGTGCAATCACAGATCCGTATTGCAGAGGGTATGAGTCTAGGTGATTTGGGTCTTGATGATCCGAGCGTGGCGATACCACGTGGCTATGCGATACAGGCGCGGGTCAATATGGAGAAGTTCAACAAGAAAGGCCAGATTCGACCCGCAAGTGGAACGTTTACAGCCTACGAACCACCCAGTGGCCCCGGTGTTCGGACCGACGGTTTTGGGTACGTGGGTTATGCCACTAGTACCGGTTTTGATTCGCTCTTGGCGAAGGTGATTGTTCATACGCGGACCAACGATTTCGCGCAGGCGGCTTCACGAACCGTGCGTGCGCTATCGGAGTTCCGAATTGATGGTGTAGGTAACAATATTTCTTTTTTGCAGAACATTCTCTCTCATGATGACTTTGCGAACAGCCAGGTGCACACGCGTTGGGTTGATGAGCACATCATGGACCTGATTGTTGATTCAGAGGAAAGAGCACGATTTGTGTCATCAGCACTGGATGCTACGGAGTTTGGTACTGACGGGTTCGCGGGGGCGCGTGTAGATACCAATGATCCACTCGCGCTGTTTGCCCATGATCAGCAGGTGAAGTCGGCACGGAGTGTTGCAGATCAGACAGAGGTCGCGATGCAGGTCACGGGGCCTGACGGCTCGGTCGGCATGAGTTCCCCGATTCAGGGGACGATCGTATCTATCGATGTAGAAGTAGGTGCAGAGGTAGTAGAAGGTCAACAGGTGGCTGTTGTCGAAGCGATGAAAATGGAACACGTGATCAACGCCGATCTCAGCGGCGTGGTCCGGGAGGTAACAATGTCGACTGGTGACATCGTGCGCGAAGGGTTCCCGATTGTTTTCATCGAGGAAGCCGAAGTCTCCGGTCATTCGGGGCCACAGGTTGAAACGATCGATCCGGACTATATACGTCCGGACCTCGAAGAAAACATCGAGCGTCATTCCTACATCTATGATGAAAATCGACGGGAAGCGGTCGAAAAGCGTCATGCGCGTGGCTATCGCATGCCCCGTGTGAACATCGGTGAGCTGATGGATGATGGTTCCTTCAAAGAATACTGGCCATTGCTGGTGGCGCGCCAGCATCGCCGTCACGACATGCAGACGTTGCGAGAACAGACGCCGACCGATGGCGTCGTCGCAGGAACGGGTACGATCAACGGAGATCTTTTTGGCGAAGACGATGCCCGTGCCATGGTCGTTCACTACGACTATACGGTACTTGCAGGTACACAGGGCGGACGCAACCACTACAAGCAGGACCGGATGTTCGAACTGGCACACCGGTTCCGCATGCCCCTGGTGCTTTTTGGTGAAGGCGGAGGCGGTCGCCCCGGTGACGATGCGACGGGTCCAGGTGTCGCCTTTGATACGCATACCTTCACCCGGTTCTCTCAATTGTCCGGACTTGTGCCACTGGTGTGTGTAATTAATGGGAGAACGTTTGCTGGTAATACGGCCTTGGTTGCTTGTTGCGACGTAATTATCGCCACTGAGAAGACAACCGTCGCGATGGGTGGTCCGGCCATGATCGAAGGTGGGGGGCTGGGCATCTATACCCCTGAAGAAGTGGGACCGATGTCCTTCCAGGTCCCCAACGGTGTAGTGGATATCCTCGTCAAGGATGAGGAAGAAGCGGTTCAGGTTGCGAAAAAATACTTATCCTACTTCCAAGGCAATGTTGAGCACTGGGAAGCCAATGATCAGCGGACGCTGCGTCATGTGATTCCGGAGAATCGCCTGCGTCTTTACGACATGCGCGACATCATCCATACCATTGCGGATAAGGACTCTGTGCTCGAGATCCGTGAGAAGTTTGGTGTTGGTGTGATTACGGCGTTCATTCGGGTTGAAGGCCGTCCGATGGGCGTGGTCGCGAACAACCCACACCACCTGGCCGGTGCGATCGACTCTGACGGGGCTGATAAGGGGGCGCGTTTCCTGCAGCTGTGTGATGCGTTTGATATCCCAGTGCTGTCACTGATGGACTGCCCGGGCATGATGGTTGGCCCGGACGTCGAAAAGACAGGTCTGGTGCGCCACTGCACGCGGATGTTCAATGTTGGCGCCAACATGACAACGCCACTGTTTGGCGTCGTGGTGCGAAAAGCGTATGGACTGGGTGTTCAAGCGATGTGTGGTGCGAGCGCCTTGGTTGGGTTCTTTACGGTCGCATGGCCGACGGCTGAGTTTGCCGGTATGAACATCGAGGGCTCTGTGAAACTCGGCTATCGAAAGGAACTGATGGCCATGGAGGATCCGGAGGAACGCAAGACAGAGTTTGATACTCGCGTAGAACGTGCCTACGAAAGCGCCAAAGCCGTCAACTCGGCACCGGGCGGTGGGATTGACGATGTCATCGATCCCGCGGAAACCCGTTCATGGATTGCTGCGAGCCTCAGGCGATTGCCACCGCAGTCGGAACGTACCGAGAAAAAGTATCCCTATATCGACACCTGGTAGATCTTGTTCATGTCGTGATCAGCCATCTGCTTTTTGATCATGATGGTGTCCTCGTGAACGCGGAGCGCTGGTACTTGTAGTCGACGCGAGAAGCGCTGGCGCGCCTCGACATTGTCATGACGTTTGATGATTACAAGCAGCATCTGGTCGATGGCAAGTCCTCTTAGATACCGTTTGTACCGAAATCCCTTGGTGGCTATACGAGGGCGACGTTCGTATAAAGCTGGACTTGCGCGATTTGTCTGGTTCATTGCCAAGATCTTCCTGGTGGACATGCAGGACCTTGAAGGTCTACTGCGCATAGCTTCGTTCCTTGGTCTTGGTATGGCGTCGCTTGGTGTATGCTATCTGCATCGACGGTCGCAGAACGATGAGCCCCTGGCAGAGAGCGAAGCATCCGTTTGATCACAGATTCGCGTAACGACGGAAAAACAATGAGTGAACACCTGTTTTCGGGACTGAAGGTTCTCGATGTGGCCGCTGTGATTGCAGCGCCCGTGGCTGCCATGATCCTTGCAGACTTTGGTGCCGATGTTATCAAGGTGGAAGCGCCGTCTGGAGATATGTTACGTACGCTCTCCAACATTCCCACGACGCCTGATACCGACAACAATTATTTCTGGCATATGGATGGTCGTAACAAGCGCGCGATTACCCTGGACCTGAAAACAGAGGTAGGCATTGGTGTATTGTACAAGCTGATTGCTGAGTGCGACGTGTACATCACCAATCAACCATTTCCAGTACGCCGATCGCTAAAGCTGGAATATGAAGATATCAAACCTTTGAATCCGAAGATGATCTATGCGTCGTTGTCCGCCTATGGTGAAAACGGCCCGGAAAAAGACGCAAAAGGATTCGATCTCGTGGCGTATTGGGCCCGAAGCGGGCTGATGGACCTGGTGCGTGATCCGGAAGGACGCCCGGCACAATCATTACCGGGTATGGGGGATCACCCGACGGGTGTTGCTCTGTATGCCGCGATCGCTACTGCGCTCATTCACCGCGAACGGACCGGTGAAGGGGCGATGGTAGGCACATCACTGTTAGCCAACGGACTATGGTCTGCAGCCAGCATTGCTGGGGGTGCCTGGGCGGGTGGCGATATGGAAACGTATCATGAACGGAAGAAACATCCGCCGGTGTTTGGTGCGCTCTATGAAACATCAGACAGACGCTTCCTCCAATTCACGATGGTGCGTACAGACGAGGAAATTTACCGTTTCTTTGCAGCATTGGGGCTGACCCATCTGCTGGAGGATCCAAGGTTTGACAGCCGAGCGACCCGCGCGGAGAACCGTGCGGAGCTGGTTAGTCTGATTCGGGAAGTAACCGCGGCTCGCACCTCGGTCGAATGGTTGGAAGTTCTGGCAGATGCCGGTGTTCCAGCAAACCGGGTTCCCAGAGTTGAAGAGACCCTGCAGGATGAGCAGATCACAGCCAACAACATGGCGGTGGCGCCGTCTGCTCCCGATCTTAAGATGCCCTATCTGGTGAATCATCCGTTGAAAGTCAGTGTGGCGCCACAGGTCGAGGCGGTGCGAGCGCCTGATCCTGGTGAGCATACGGATGAGGTCCTTTTGGAATTAGGGTATTCAGAAGGGGAGATTGCGGCGCTTCGGGAATCGGGGGCGGTTGACTGAGGTGGGGAGACGACGTCGGCTTGTCGCCGTCGTCGTTTACACCTACGATGACTGATGTCGCAAGCGACAGTTCATTTCTCAATAGGAGACAGCGATGCTTGAAGCCGGTGATAAAGCACCCGCGTTCAGTTTGCTGAATCAGGACGGTGACACCGTGTCATTATCTGATTTTGCGGGCAAGAACATCATCTTCTGGTTCTATCCACGAGCCAGTACACCAGGATGAACGCGTGAAGGTGAAGGGTTCCGTGATCGAATCCAACAGGTGAATGACAGGAACACGGTGGTTCTGGGGATCAGCAATGATGCACCCGCAAAGAACAAGAAATTCCACGAAAAATACGCCTTTCCGTTTGATCTGCTCTGCGACGAAGATCTCTCGGTTTCGATTGCCTATGGTGCGGCGGAAGACGTGGACGCCGGGAAGGCGAAACGGATCAGCTACCTGATTGGGTCTGATGGCAACATCCTGAAGGCATACAAGACGGTGAAGGCGGCCGAGCATCCGGAGCAAGTACTCAACGATTTGGGCGAGTTGCTCTAGGGTTGATTAACCAGTCGGTAGAAAAAAAGACCGGTCTTTGACCGGCCTTCTTCTCGATGTGCTGAGAGCTTCGGCCTTGGGTCCCTATTTGCTAAACACGAGTTTGCTCTAGCGCAACGCTGGAGCACTCGCTGTTTGGCACGAAAATCAGATTGCTCATCACGAGAGACGGAGATCCCTCGCCCCCTTGGGGGCTTGGGATAGCTATTGGGGCGCAGCCCCATTAGTCACTTTCCTTGCCAGTTAGGTGGACGCTTCTCTGAGAACGCCTTGGGTCCCTCGATGAAGTCCTGACTGGTACTCATAGCCCGAACGGAATCATAGCTCTGTTCCATGGAAGCCCGCAGAGACTCTGCATCCAGGGAGGCGTACACAACATCCTTGCTGGCACGAATGGAAAGGGGCGCACATTCCAGGATCATACTGGCCCACTCCAATGCTTTGTCCATCAACTGATCGTGAGGCACCACGTCGTTGACGAATCCAAGTTCCTTGCCCTCTTCCGGGCTAACATGACGTCCGGTGAGGATCATGCCCAACGCACGCTTTACACCGATCTGTCGTGGCAGACGGTTCAGTCCACCAGCCAATGCGGCGAGGCCTACTTTAGGTTCGGGCAATGCAAACTTCGCCTGATCAGAGGCGATGATCAGATCACATGCGAGTGCAATCTCGAAACCGCCACCCATAGAAACACCGTTTACAGCAGCGATGACGGGCTTGTTCAGATCCCAGCGTGATGTCAGTCCCGCAAAACCGGTCGGCGTTGGAACGCGCTCGCCGCCCTCTGCCTGATAGCGCAAGTCATTACCCGCTGAGAACCCGCGGCCTTCACCGGTAATAATAGCCACCCACATGTTGTCGTCTGAGGCGAAGTCGTCAAAAACTTCTCCAAGTTCGGCGTTCCCAGGTGGATGCAGTGCGTTCAGTCGCTCTGGTCGATTGATGGTCACGATCATGATGTGATCGTCGCGCTTGTCTACTTTACAGAATTGCAGTTCTGCCATGTTGTCCCCTCCCGGACCTGTTATCGTTCAGTTTGCTGACTTGAGATCTGTAGCGGGTTAGCGCCACATGTTGGTACCGCCACAGACCGTCATGGCCTGACCGGTGATGTAACCGCTCGCCGCGTCGGACGCGAGAAATACCACAACCCCTTTTAGATCTTCGGATTCACCAAGGCGTCGTAGCGGTGTCGCTTCGTTGGCACGGCGTTCTCCTTCAGGATTGTCCCATAGTGCTTTTGCGAAATCTGTTTTGATCAACCCGGGGCAGATCGCGTTGACCCGTATGTTTTTCGGACCCCATTCCAAGGCAAGATTCCGGATCAGTGCGATATCAGCCAGTTTGGAGATGTTGTAGGTACCGAGCACTTCGGACCCGGAAAAGGCACCAGTACTGGCGGTGATCATGATTGAACCGCCGCCACGTTCCATCATGTCCGGCGCGACCATCTGGCAGAGCCAATGATTGGATCGCACATTACTGCCCATGATCTTGTCGAAAGCTTCGTCCGGGATCTCGCTCATTGAGCCGTAGAATGGATTCACACCGGCGTTGGCGACCAGGATGTCGATAGGGCCCAGTTGCGCACGCGTCTCGTCGACCAGACCCTGAAGCTGATCCTTGTAACCGATGTTGCAGGCGATAGCGATAGCTGAATCCGCGCCACACTTGGCATTGATGCGATCCGCGGCTTCCTGACACTGATCGAGCTTTCGGCTGGAAATGACGACCCTGGCCCCATGTTCCGCAAGGCCCTCGGCCATAGCTTCCCCCATCCCTTTGGAGGCCCCGGTCAGTAGTGCGACCTTTCCGGAGAGGTCAAATAAATCGGTTGAGACCATAGTGGTGTCCAGCTGCTGTATCGAGTTGAGCCGGGTGTATAGCAGAGTCGTGGGCTCCCTCGCAAATCACCGACTTCGAGTGTGGGATCGGGCATACTGAACGAATGACAGGAGCCACGTTGGCGTTGGTGTTGTTGCTTGGATGGGTGAGGTTATGACAGACATCGATCAGGAGATGTTGAGCCGATTTGACGAGTCAGGATATCTCGTGCTGCGCGGAGTCTTTGATGAACCCGAGGTGGCCGAGTTGTTGACCGCGACCTCGACCCTGATGCAGCAGCTTGGTTTCGAAGATCGTGCGTCCGATACCGGTTTTGATCCACTGTGCCGGGCGGAAGGACAGGGTGATGCGATCAATCCCAATCGGCTCGTGTTCCTGGATGACTTGCACAGGCGCCATCCCCGATTGGATGCCCATATGCGATCGCAGAAACTCGCGGATGTCTTTTGCGCTCTGTGGGATGCGGATATCAAATCCTTCCAGGCGGCATCAGTGATCAAACCACCTCAGGACAACAACGAATGGCGGGGGTGGCATCAGGACATGCCGGACTATGTCCCGCTCTCCAATGATCGCAACGCATGTGCCATCACCTATCTGCATGAGATGGGTGAAGAGACCGGCGGCACGTCACTGATCCCTGAGTCCCATCGATGGGGTTTGAAGGAGCGGACCTATGAAACAGTCGCCGGTTGGCCCGAACGTCTGAAAAGACGTTCGATGGCAGGGTTTGATCCGGATGATCATGAGATTGTGGCACCGTTGTTCAACCCAGGGGACGTATTTGTCTTTCATTCCAGCCTGTATCACAAAGCGAACAACAACATGGAGGACACGTCCAAAGTGGGCCTGATCAACGTGTACCAGGCAGAAGACTGTATGGATGTGACATCCCGTAATAAGCTGAAGGCGGCTGACTTACCGATTACCAAACGTCGTCGTGTGGACTGGTACGAAGGAGGCGTTGAGTGACACCAATACATGGATGGGAGATCAATCGACTCGCTGCGGCGCTCGGAGCCGAAGTGCACGGTGTTCAGTTGGCGGGTGCTGACGCTGACATCGCGCAGCAGGTGCAGGATCTGCTCAATGAACACCAGGTCCTGTTTTTCCCGGATCAGACTATCGATGTTGATCAACATGTCGCGTTTGGACGCCACTTCGGTCACCTCGAGGGGCATCCGAATCTGGCGAGTAACTCTGAGCTACCGCCGGAGATATTCGAGCTTAGAGCATCCTCGGGTGGTATCGCTGACGAGTGGCACACTGATCTCACCTTCCAGGAACAACCCGCGTTGATGTCGATTCTGCATATGGTGCAATGTCCTGAAGTCGGTGGCGACACGATGTGGGCTCACCTGGGACGGGCGTACGATGACCTTTCTGAACCAATGAAGACGCTGTGTGACGGATTGACTGCGCTGCATGATGCGCTGCCCCACAACCGACCCGATCGCATGACGATCCACCCGGTCGTGCGGACACATCCAGACACCGGGGAGAAGATGCTGTATGTGAGTGAACACTTCACACGTCGTATCGCAGAGATGAATGCGACAGAGAGCGACATGTTGCTCCGATACCTAACGGATTGGATCAGTCAGCCACGATTTACCGTGCGATACAATTGGCAGCCGAATACGATCGCCATTTGGGATAATCGCGCGACTCAGCACTTTGTTCTGAACGACTTTAACGGCGAACGTATCATCCGGCGTGTGACCGTTCAGGGTGATGAGGTGACAGGTGTCGGTGCACCGCAATGGCCAACCTGGACGGAACAGCGACGTCGAACGGCAGCGAGTCGACATGATCGGCAGCTCGCGCTCTATCTACGCGACAAGCTTCGTGATTCGGGTACGCGACCAGAGAATCACTAATCTCTAGCGATACGTTGATCGACCGGCGAGTCCATTCGACGAGCGGGTGGGGTGTGCGCGTATTGGGCAGACAATTGCTCGATCAATGTGGGTAACACACTGTCTTCGCTACCGAGTGCCAGTCGGCACAGCCCTTCCACGGCGGTTCCTCGTGCGTAGCGATCAGTATCGGACGTCGCCATCCGTTGTAGGATGGTAGCGATAGGCGCGATGGCATCCCTTGCAGCACCGGCATCAATCGCAGCTGTGACAATGTTCAGAAGTGCAATCGCTGTGGACTGGCGCACGGGACTGGTGGCGACTACGAATCCTTGCGTATCTGGTTCGCGATCTCTATCGGAACCCACGGTCAGTG
>CAJWYI010000088.1 GCA_913049815.1 uncultured Gammaproteobacteria bacterium | reverse complement strand
CGCAGACCGAGCTACAGTCGATCGTATTGTAGTGGACGCGGGCTAGTCCTCGTCGTGATGCAGCACCACCGTTCCCGCGTCGCCGTCGATTGTAATGGTCTGTCCATGTTTGATCCGTGTCGTACCGTTACCGACTCCCAGGACAGCAGGAATACCGTACTCTCGTGCCACGATCGAACCATGAGCGAGGATGCTCCCCATATCGGTAACCAGACCAACCGCGTGGGCAAACAGCTGTGTCCATGCTGGTGTCGTCAACGGCGACACCAGGATGCTGCCGGGTTCCATCTTGTCAAAATCACTCGCACCAAGAATGACACTCGCTTTGGCGGTAATCCGACCTGAACTGACCGCAAAACCACGCATGGTATCGCTGTTCTCATCGTTCAGAATCTGTGTTTCCTTGAACGAAACGCCCGGATCCTCGCGGGCTTCTTCGGGCACGGTGCCTGGTGGATGATGCCGCTTGCGTGCCTCTCGGAGCTCACGTAGCTCTGCCGCACGCTGGCCTAACTCCGGTAAGGCTCTGCCATCAGTACGTGCAGCAATGGCCCGTTCAAGCTCTTCGGTGACCATATAGAAGGTGTCTTCTTCCATCAGGAACGTCCCAGCGTCGACCATGCGACGACCCAGCTCCAGGGCCATGGGTCGCAATACGGACCAGTTATAGCCGAAGTGGAAGGCGACTTCCTCCCGGATATAGTTATATCGTCGCGCGAGCCACAGGCGATGCCTGAATTGCCAATATTCAAGACCTGAGAGTAAATCCGATACCTCAGCGAATTTCTCTTCACGCACTTTCGCTGCACGTTCTACCTGCTGACTGGGGTGATAGTCCTTGTCGCTGACCATTGCCTTCAGGGTGGCAAACAAAGCAGACGGATCCTCGACCTGAGTGGGCTCTACGAAGTCCATGCTGTAACCCTGATGGCCATAGGCAGCCAGGTATTCCTCGATCGATGTGACGACACCTGCAGCCGCTGGTTCACCCTGCAGAGCCTGCATCAGGAACTTGCTAGGCGTTACTACAACAAGGTAGCTGAGGGGCTCACTGGCGCGAATCACTGTGGCAATTTCAAACAGGTCCTTGTTCGACTGCATGGTTTTGGACTCGATGCCAGACAGGAATTGACCACTGATGTAATTGTGGTCCGGCAGGTTCTCTGCGAGGAAACACTGCAGCTGATCATCGGTGGACTTGGCAACGCCAAACGAGTGTGACGCGTTACTAGACCAATAGTACCCTTCCTCGATACCCATCTCTCGAATGCCCTCGAGCAGGGTCTCGTCACTCGCGGTGGACACGTCAGTCTTGGACCATTTTTCCTTGATACCGATGAGTCGTGGCTTGGTCACCTCATGGAACTCACCCAACTGCTTTTCGTTAAATGCGGTTTTGGTCGCGAACATGTAGGTCGGGTTTTCCGATGGTGGCATGGTGACCTGGTGCGCGAGATCCTCGATGTTCTGGGATGACTCAAATTTGGTAAAAGCAGCCTGTTCTTCGTCTGCCAATGAGGCCACCATCAGGCGCATGTCGCTTTCTTCCTGCTGTGCCACGTGCGGGTTGGGCGCCGCAAGCTTCTTTGCCGTGTTGCGGACTGTCCTCATGGCTTCTTTTTTGGCATCTTCGGACAGGGTAGCCTTCGCCTCTGCCTGTTCGATTTCGGCTTCAGTTGCCGGTTTGGCTTCAGCTTCTGCCTTTCGTCGATCATGGATCTGCGGGAAGTCAAAACGCTGAAACGCATAGCCGTTCAAGGTCATGAACATGGCGCCACCACCGACCATGACGCTTTTTTCCTTACGTGTCGACTCCAAACCCTCGGTAAGGTAGAGCTCTTCGAACAATGGACAGATCGGATCTGGCATGTTCTCGACGATCTGGCGTCGGGACATGAACTGAGCAGGTGGCTTAGGCGTCCAGTCCACTTCAATTGGTTGCACCGGTAAATTCGTGATGGGACGACTCTGCAAGAGATGTAACCTGCCACCGGTATAGGCCCACTCGATGTCCTGCGGCAGTCCATCGTAGAGTTGTTCAATGGCGAGTGCTGTATCTGCCAGCTCTGAGATCATGGCGTCGGAGAGCGATGAGGCTTCGCGCTCGTCATCGGCAACGTCCTCCAGCCGCACCCCCTGGTCGCCATCAGATACGATTTTCTGTTCTTTTGGTCCGATGACCGTTTCTTTGGCGGAACGTGACTCGCGATCAATAATATAGGTGTCAGGCGTCACCTGACCGCTGACTACAGCTTCACCAAGACCAAAACTCGCGTTGATGATCATCTCGCTGCGTTCACCGGATGCCGGATTGGCGGTGAAGAGGATGCCTGATACTTCCGATGGCACCATCAGCTGAGTGACAACAGCCATGGCCACTTCCGAGGAAGGGATACCATTCTGATGACGATAGCTGATGGCCTGCGTTGTCCACAGAGATGCCCAACAGTTGCGTACAGCAGCAACGACTTCGTCCGGGCCTCTGACATTGAGGTAAGTCTCCTGTTGGCCTGCGAAGGACAGACCAGGTAGATCTTCTGCAGTTGCCGATGAACGCACAGCGACGGGGGGATTGCCCACGTCGTGGTCAATGACCAACTCGGCGTAGGCCTCACGGATTGCTTTGTCCAGGTCAGCGGGCAGGTTGCCATCAGCAAACAACTGCTGGATAGAATTTGATGCATTTTCGAACGACGCCCGTCCTTCGATAACTTCAGGTCTGGCAAGCTTCAGGATGTCACTCCGCATGTTGTTGGCATCGACAAAGGCGGTGTAGGCAATGGTATTGACCATAAAACCGCCGGGAACGGCGAAGCCTGCGTTGGTCATCTTGGCCAATGAGCGACCTTTACCTCCGACAACTTCCAGGGCGTCATTCGTCGTATTTAGGCGAGCAGTAAAGACAGACATTCGATCTCCGATGGGAACGCTTGGGGGGTTTGGATGGAATGCATCCGCAGTAGAAGTTAGTGTAGTCGTTCAGGTTCTGCGCGTTAATAGGACAATGACTGGAAGTCTGGAGATTCCCCCCAAAACAGGGGTTTTCTAGGATCATTGGGAGAGTCCTGACTGCAGAGTGTGAGCCACGAATCTCGAACAGGTTGTCAGACTATATGCATTTCCTGGCCTTGTCATCTAAAGTCAGATTCTCTAATCGACCTGACAGAATCTCTTCGTGACAACAGATAGGCATGGTACATCGACAGTGGGCTCCCCTTTTGTCCTTGGGGAAATTTCGCCACCGCGGATTCAAGTTTCCAATACTGCTGGAATCAGCAAACAACTCGACAGCGAGGGGTTCGTCTGCATTGAAGCATGCTTGAACGCTGACGAATTGGCGCATGCGCGTGATTTGCTCTGGGAACACCTCGAGGGACGAGAATGTCCGCAGATGACACAGTCGAGGCCTGTTGGCTGGAAGCGTGACGATGTAACGACCTGGGTCGAGGGGCACGGTGATGGTCTGATGACCTCAACCTGTCACTGTGACTCGATGTGGTTTGCGCGTACGCGTCCTGGAGTGATTGCGGGTTTTGAAGCAGCATTTGGCGAGCAGATCTTAACGGCGGCTTTCGATCGTATGTCGGTGAACCTGCCGACGGCATCGAACAACAAAGACGTCCAGCAGCGCCTGGCAGCAACGGGGCACGCCCATGGCCGGCTAAATATGCAGGAACTGCATACGCACAAGAACGCCTACTACGATGAGCGCAATGGTGCGGCGTTCACAGACTTCTACTCCATCATTCCTTTGTGGGACATGAACCAGGGTACCGGGGCGACCGCTGTGGTGCCGGGATCGCATAAGCTTGTGCCTGAGATTCTGGCGCTTCGTGCACGAAATTGGGAGGCGGACGAAGGTGCCCCCGTTCGTAGCAAGAAGTGGTGGTTGAATCGAAAATGGATCGGCGAGGGTAAACCAGATGAAGACGTGGCGCAGTACACGGAGTTGGGACTGACACCTTACGTGACCAACATAAAAGCAGGCGATATGGTTATCTTTGATACCGCCTTGTTCCATGCCGGGTGTGCGGCAGCTGATCCCACGGGTGCCACGGGAAATGGCTCTGACCAACTGCTGCGAGCTATTTACATCATGGGCATGACGCCGGCCCGCCTGAAGACGCCAAGAGAGTTACACGCCAGGCGCCTTGCATATGAACTCGACCTGCCCTGGTATCCCGATCATGACCATCCACAGATCACCGAGCGTGTGTTCAAAGAACACACCAGTCAGGGCGGCGACGTCAAAAGTGTGCGTAACTTTGCGTCAGCATCGGCAGAGATCCAGCAACTGATTGACCCGACCTGGTCGGTGGCTTGACGGCCTGCACAATGGCTTCCAGATGGATTGTAGACTTTGCAGACCGTTGACGGCGGAACGATGGAGTTTTCCGCATGTCATGGCTCGAAGGGCAAGGTGCGGTATCCGTTAACGCATCAACTATTATTGATGCTGCTCAAAATGGTTAAGGAGCCTGGTGGTTTTCTGGGATGGCAAAGGTCTCTGGAAACGCAAACTCTGGATTGCCTATCGGGATCGTCAGGAAATCTGGGGAAAGCGAGTGCTTTCGACTTCAATATAGCCATGAACCGTTGTTGATCTGTTCTGATGACAAGGACTTCATGCAACCACTCTCTGAGGTCACCCGAATGCAAGGCCGTGTAATTGGCAACGTACGTCCGGTGGATTTCAAACGATGTTTAAACATTTTGGTTGATTAGTTGGTTGATTTGTTGGCTCTGACCGGAGACAAGGTCGATCGCATTCCTCCCGCTGCCTCGGGGGCGTAGACACTCCAGATACTTCATCCCTGTGTATCGGTGTCCGGTTGGCTCTGTGATGACAACCGACTGTCCGATGAGACTCGATTCGTTGAACGATCAAAGCGCCAACTTGAGGTCAACCTACGGCTTGTAGATTTGTCTGCAGACGCGACGCCACTGAAGTCATTGGCCTTTCAACGCCACCCACAAGTGATTAGGTTTGGAGATGCCCAGAGGGCGCTCGATACGGGTAGGTAGTTTAATGTTAACCAAGTGATGGATGACTCACTGGTGTCTGTGCTCGAGAGCGGACGGTAGATTCTGGCGCGTCTGTTTCAGGCAGGCATATTGGACGCGGGTCGAGCAGGCTAACGTTTGACAGGGAGGGAAATTCCGGATTCATCTTCGAATGCATCGACATACGACATCGCCCGCATGACTTTCTGAATTTCGTCCTGTTTGTCTACGTATCCTGGTACGACCCCCTGCTGGGTGAGGATCGCAAACCTTGCAGAGTTTCGCGTAAGTGCTTCCTGAGGAATCCTATTCATAAAGTCTTCGGTCACCCTGAGCAGTGACCGGACCATCAGCAGATGCACGCTGGCGCGAATTCCCGCTACCTGACGATTGTAGGCACCATGCCAGGTATTGCCCTGAAATATGATGAGTGATCCTGCAGGAGCGTCCACGGCGATCGCATCGGGATTACCCTCAACACGACGCTCATGGGGCTCAGGATTGCGTGTCCATTTGTGACTGCCCGGTACAAATGCGGTACTTCCATTTTCACGATTGAAGTCGGTCAGTGCGTAAATGCACTTGCATAGCAGTGGCGGGTCTGGCAAGGGAGACGGCAGTCGGGTATCTGTATGCAGGGAAAACGGAACATCAGACGCGCCTTTGAGGAACGCTGTGAGTGAGGATAGGACAACATCATAGCCACATAGGTGCGTCGACACGGCTAGCAGAGCTGGGTTCATCAGCGCTTCCTCGAAGACTGGATCTTCCAGCAACAGCGCCTTCAAGGTATCCCCAACAGGGCTGTCACGGCCGGTTTCACCACGTGCCAGATCTGGTCGGCTTCCCATCCTCGCCTCTGCGATATCGAGGCAGATAGATAGCATTCTGTCTGCGAGTCCATCCGGGTTGGCAATGGACGGTGGGATGACGGTGAACCCGTTGTTATCAAGATCTTCGACGTAGGCGAGGAGTCCGAGGCTCGCAAGATCGCGCTGCAGCGCCTTCGCATTTGTATCGTTGGCATCGGTTGCGGTCATCAAAGCCCCATATGCCCAGCTTGGCTCAATCGGCTAACTTTATGTCCTCGGCACACGTTGCAGCTTCCAGGCTTTGTTGTTGAACACTGGAATCATTCGTCGGGTCTGGAATTTCCATTCGCCATCGACACAACGAAATTCATCCTCCCACTGATTGATGCCGATAGGGGAGGAGACAGGTGCAGGCCGTCCCTGAAGGTCGCCGTCATAGTAGCCATGTTCCCAGAACGTGTCCCGTGAACGGCCGGTTGCAGTGGTATCGTTGATGACATCGACCAGCACGTTACTGACTGTGTTCAGAACCACCTCGACGCCCGCCATCATGTTTTTGCTACCGGCATGGAGTGGTTCACGCATCGGTTCCGGACCAGGACCAAGTTTCCATGTTCCTAGATACAGATATCCATCGTCGGTGAACATATCAGCAACCAGGGCGAGATCTTCGTTGAATAGGTAATAGAAGCGCTGGATCAGTCTTTCGCACTCGTGTTCGATGGCATGTCTTTGTTGCAGGTCCACGTCTGACTCCTCTCTATGTCTCCGATATTCTAGTGCACGATCGATCGTTATTTACCGAAACGGGTGAACTCCACTTCTCTGACCGGTCGCTGACTTTGCTGACACCCGACGTAAACGTATGCTGCTCAGCTGTCGAAAAATCAATATGACGAGGTGATCTTTGCAGGATCTGAG
The DNA here is from genome assembly GCA_913049815.1 of uncultured Gammaproteobacteria bacterium. Lineage (GTDB taxonomy): Bacteria > Pseudomonadota > Gammaproteobacteria > Pseudomonadales > Azotimanducaceae > UBA7451. The sequence goes on along the minus strand of CAJWYI010000088.1, from coordinate 4,524 downwards.
CATCTTTGAATCCTCGGACTGGCGAGGTGACGGTATGCCGCCGCCAACGATGGCCGGTCGCAAAATGTTGCGGCTTTCGCTGCGAACCTGGCCGTATATGCGTCCCATGTTGCCCCATTTACTGGTATTGCTCGCGTTCGCCTTTTCCGGCGCGCTGGGCGGGATGCTGACCTGGTTTGTTGGGACCGATTTGTTCACCAATAAAGTGTTGTTGGGTCAGAAGCTGCAACCTCTTCAGGCAGTGGTACTGTTGTTGCCCGAAGAATACGTCGTGAAGAATGCCGGGCTCTCTGATACATCGGAATTCTCAGATGAACAGGGTAAAAGCGAGTCACAGGACATCTCTTCGGAAGGCAAGCCACTCTCGCTGGCCGGGGCCAAGGGAAAAGGTAAGGGGATGGGCAAGGGAGAAGCTCAGGATCTTGGCGACTACAAACCCGAACTGACGGATGAACAACGACGGAGCGTTCGGAATCGTCTGTTGATGTGGAGTGTGATTGGAGGGTCATTTTTGACGGCCGTGTTCTCGGTGTTTTGGTATTACACGACCTGGATTTGGCAGAGCATCAATCAGAACCTGCGTGTGGCGATGGTTGAACGCGCTGAGTCCCTGTCATTGCGGTACCACGATTCTGCGCGAGTAGGGGACGCTATCTTCCGTGTCTACCAGGACAGCGCGATGATCATTAATCTGCTGCAAAGCGGTATCGTCGCCCCGTTCTGGGCATTGTTCGGAATCGTGATGGGTCTGGCTATTGTTGCGGCGTTCGATCCCTGGTTCTCGTTAATGGTCATTGTCGTTGCCGTACCCATCGTCTGGCTGATCGTCGCCGCTACCCCACGAATTCGGCGCCGCGCGCTGGCGAACCGTGAAGCGAACAGCGATCTGACGTCCCGTACCCAGGAAGTATTTGCCGCGATTAAGGTAGTGAAAGCGAACCGGGCGGAAGCACGCGTGTTTGACCGTTTTGCAGACGATTCCACGAAGGCACTGGATGCTGCGTACTACCTGCGACTGGATGTTGTGATTCTGACCGCCATCGTGACTTTTCTTGGTGGAAGTCTTTTTCTTCTTTCTGAGTACATTATGGTGGCCTGGATCCGAGTGGAACGTGAGACATTTCTCGGAGCGGCGTTCGCCTTCATCATCGGATTCACAATTTGGAACTTCGGTGCGCTCCAGATAGCGCGGGGGAGAGTTGAGGAACTGGTCTGGGGCGCGCGTGGGATGGTTGGCATTTGGATGCGCGTGCAGGACTTGTTTGTTGCGCTGGAAAGGGCATTCTACCTGCTGGATCTTGAACCCGAAGTCATTGAGCCCGAACATCCAACTCCTTTCCCCAAACAGATAGATAGCGTGACGTGGCGTGATGTCACGTTTGGGTACAAGGCTGATCAACAGGTGTTGTCGGACATCAGTTTGACCGCGCAGCCCGGGACGGTCACCGCGATTGTCGGAGCAACAGGGTCAGGTAAGTCAACGCTGATGTCATTGTTGCTTAGGATCTACGATCCCGATTCGGGCGTCGTAGCGGTCAATGACGTCAACCTCAAGGACATGGCGACCGATGACATTCGCGCCAACGTATCGATTGCGCTGCAGAAGAATGTGCTATTTAACGACACGGTCACCAACAACATCGCTTTTGGCTCGGCGATAACGGATCAGTCAGCTATTGAGGCGGCGGCGAAAATTTCACAGGCGGATGGATTCATCACAGAGATGGCAAAAGGCTACCAGACAGAACTTGGTGAACGGGGCGGCAAACTGTCAGCGGGTCAACGTCAGCGGCTATCTATTGCGCGCGCAGTGGTTCGTGACACAGCCATTCTAATCCTAGATGAGCCGACTGCTTCGCTCGACGCGCGAACCGAACAGGAGGTCCTTCGGAATCTGGCCGAATGGGGTCGTGATCGCGTGATCTTCCTCATCACCCATCGGTTGTCGACAATTCGCCAGGCGGATCAGATCGCATTGATCGAGGACGGTCGAGTTGCTGAGACCGGTACGCATGACGAATTGATGGGTAAGGATGCCCGGTATGCAGCATTTGTGAATGCTGAGGCCACAGGAGTGCCCTCATGAGTGAATCGCCTGATGAGACTTCACTTTGGCGGGAGATTCTTGGGCGCAATGAGTTTGACGATCGGATAGACACTCAGTCTGACATCACAAACCTGGATGCTTTCCGCCTGCTTGGTCGATGCGTGATGCTGATCACTGAGGTACGGGGACTGTTTGCCGCTAAATTCCTGCTGCAATTGGGTCTTGTCTTTCCAGTGTTGCTGTTGCCGTGGATGGCAAAGATTGTTGTAGACAACGTCATCCTTGCCCAACCGTTTGGGACGACGGAGGTCCTGTATCCACCGTTCATGAACCCGATACTGGCGCTTGTTCAGGGGCGTGAACCGATGGACATCATGCTGATCCTGACGACGATCTATTTTGTGATGCTGGTGACCATTGGCAGCCGTTTTGGTGGCACAGGTGCAAGTTTGCTGGACGGGCGTGATGCAGCCACACAGTCTGAGAACGCGACTAGTCAGGGAGGTAGCGAAGGTGGCAGCTTCTGGGGTGTGCTGGAGTTCATGGTGAACGTCCGGATGACGCAGACACTCGCGAACAGGATACGATCACGACTGTTTGACCGGTTGTCTCGTCTGCCGATGACGGCTCTCGATGATCAGCGTATTGGGGACTCGGTGTACAGGGTACTTTACGACGCCCCGTCAGCACCAAGGTTGGCTTTTGACCTGACTTTCGCACCTTTCTTTGCAGCGCTGTCGGCGCTGCTCAATCTCTACATCCTGCAATACTCCTATGGTGATGTGGCACCGGAACTGATCTGGATTGCGTGGGCGACTGTGCCAGTTGCGTTCCTGACTACCTTTCCGTTTTCAGGTGCATTGCGTCGCACAAATCAAAACAAAAGGGCGGCGGGATCGGCGACCACGAATGTCATGGAAGAGAGCATGAGCAACGTTGCAGCGGTGCAGAGCCTCGGCGCTTCCAAACAAGAGCGGAAACGATTCGCGGAACGCAGCGAGACTGCCTTCCAACGAGAGCGCTATGCGATCGGCGTCATCATTGCGACGTCATTGCTGAACGCAGCGGCACTTGGGGTCGCTGGCATCTACGTCACGATCTTGTTCACCGATCAGATTATCGCGGGGTCTATGTCCCCAGGAGACTTTGCTGTGATTATGGGTGTGTTCTATGGTATCTCGTGGCCTGCAGCGTATTTCGGGGCGATCTGGATCAAGCTCCAGGAAGCTGTCGCTGCTGTCCGACGTGTCTTCTTTTTTGTTGACTATGATGTGAGCGAAGACTGTGGCGGTGAACGAAGGTTGACCGACGTTTCATCGGCTATCCGATTCGATCGTGTGGGATTTAATTATCCGGATGGCCATACAGCATTGCGCGACATTAGTCTCTCGTTGGAGGTTGGGCAGCTGGTTGCATTTGTGGGACCAACAGGGGCTGGCAAGACCACCCTAGCGTATATGGTGCCAGCGCTCTTGCGCCCATCCAGTGGGAGTGTCGAGATCGATGGTGTTAATCTGCGTGAGTTTGATATTGACTCAGTTCGGCAACAGATCACCTACGTGTTCCAGGAACATATCCTCTTATCTGAGACGATTCGAGAGAATCTCCTGTTAGCGAATCCTGACGCTACTGAGAGCGAAATGATGTCAGCACTTCGCACCGCGGGTTGCATGGATTTTGTGACCTCATTAGCGGAAGGTATCGATACCGTTCTGGGACGGGGTGGCGACACATTATCTGTTGGGCAACAACAACGGCTTTGTATTGCGCGTGGTCTGGTGCGGGATAGCAGTGTGCTGATCCTGGACGAACCGACAGCGGCGCTTGACCCGCAGACCGAAAACCAGTTGGTGGCATCGTTACAGGCTGCAGCGGCCAACCGCCTGGTCATCGTGATCGCACATCGTCTGTCGACGATCCGTCATGCGGATCGCATTGTGTTCCTGGAGGATGGCATGGTGCGCGATTTGGGTGACCATGAAACGCTCATGGCATCAGACGGCCCTTATCGGGAGTTTGTTGAGTTACAGACCGGAGAGGATCAATGAAGATATTGGTGATTGCGGATGTCCATGGGAATAGCGACGGTCTAGCGGCGGTGCTTAAATCCGAATCCGACGCTGATCGGACGATCTTTCTCGGCGATGCTGTTTTGCCTGGACCGCAACCGAATGAGACGATCGCGCAATTTTCCGATATGCCACCGGGGACCTGGATATCCGGTAATCACGACGAGGAAATGATTCATCCAGAGATCTTTGCCAACTTTCCTGCGCCGTGGCTGGCTTTCTACAACTGGGTGCTGGAAAATTTTGACGAAGCTGGCTACGACATATTGAAGACATTTCTGCCGCCCGGAGAATACGAAGAGGATGGCATGCGCATGTACCTGCACCATGGTCAGGTCGATGGAGGACCACGTCACGTGATCCCAAGTTCGAGCGACGAGGATCTATTGGCGGTGGCACATGGTAGCG
>CAJWYI010000087.1 GCA_913049815.1 uncultured Gammaproteobacteria bacterium | reverse complement strand
CAGTGCGATGGCCGTTGCCGAGATCATGGCCGCTATAGACAACACCAAGCCTGAAACAAAAAAGCGTGCTGCCCGCAACGCGTCGGATTCGTGTCGCTTCATGGTTCCCCCCTTACACAATACCCTGTCTTTTTACAGGTTTCTTTCGAGTCTAACGCCACGCAGACTCACAATTCAAACCACCTCTAACTACACTTTCTCAGCGACTACCTGGCCAAGCATCGGTCAAATGATCAACGTAGAATAGTGGCGTCTGTCTAACCTAGAATAAGGGAATTCATGCAGTTCAATAATCGTGTTGCGGTAATCACAGGCGGTGCCAGTGGGATAGGCGCCGCATGTGCCAGAGCCTTTGCGGCTAAAGGTGCGCGCATTGTGTGTCTCGATATCAATGGTGACGGCGCTGCCGATGTCGCAGCCAAGTTTGGCGGGACTGGATTCGGATGCGATGTCAGCGACAATCAGGACGTCAACGAAGCGGTCGCTCGAATCCGCAAGGACATTGGCGAGATCGATCTGTTCTTTTCCAATGCTGGGGTATCAACCGGAGGTGATCCGCTCGAAACAGAGCTCGAGGTCTGGGAGTCACAATGGCAGATCAATGTCATGGCTCACGTTCACGCTATCAGAGCCGTATTACCCAACATGCTTGAACGAGGTGAAGGTTACCTAGTCCACACCGCGTCCATGGCGGGTTATCTGACAACCCATCGTAACCTGACCTATGCCACCACAAAACATGCAGTGGTGGGTCTCGCCGAATGGATGTCCATTACCTACCACCACCGGGGGATTCGTACATCACTGCTCGCACCGCTCGGTGTCCGCACGCCAATGCTGGGTGACGCGAGTGCGGCCTGGGCAAGTTCAGCAGCCGGTCCCATCAAGGAACCGGAAGATGTTGCGCAACAAGTAATTGAAGCCGTTGAAGCAGAGCGTTTTCTCATACTCACGGATGAACTTGCACAAACCTGGATGGAGAGAAAAACCGGCGACATTGAGAGATGGTTAAACGGCATGCGGCGAATGCAAGTCAAAATCGACGATGCAGAAATGAAGTCAGCCGATTCCTGATACCCCTCCCTACTAGTTATGAGGTCTACGCCACGATGTTTTCAATTTGCATAAGACTAATCGTTAGTTTCTTCTTTGCCTTGTTCGCATCGTGCAACACATTTGCAGACGAAGACGCCAAACGCTGGCTCGCGGGCGATCACCATATTCACAGCTGGTATAGCGTCGGCTATGACTACGAGCAGGACCCGCCCAAGCCTGAACGTGGTGGCGACGCGGTCTATCAGATCACCACAAACAACATCATGGCCAAATACTACGGCTTGACCTGGACAGTGGTCACTGACCATGGCGGCCCGAATCATAGTGAGGTCAATCGTCTTTGGGCTTACCCCGAACTCCTGACCTCCCGAAAAGCCCTACCCGACATGGTCCAATTTTTTGGCATGGAGATAAATTCACCAGGAGCGGATCACGCCAGCCTGATTATTCCCTATTCAGACGTGGAGCGTGACCAACTCGCCGACCTAGAACGACGATTCGATCGTCGTGAATCCTGGCCGGACGACAGATCAAGGAATAATCCCAGCATCATGTTGGAAGCGCTCAACTATATGAGTAAACAGGAACATCCGCCTGTTGTCATTGCCAACCACCCGTCCCGATCTATGCTCATTCCCGGTAATTACGGTCTGTACGATCCTGCAGAATTAAGAGCATGGAACGATGCCGCACCGAACGTTGCCATTGGTATGGCAGGCGCACCAGGACACCAGGCAGCGCAACTGGTCAAATTTGCTCGAGGAGCCTACCGGGCACAACCCACGTTAGGAGGATTTGATCGAATGACGGCCATACTGGGTGGCTTCTGGGATTCCATGCTGGCGGAGGGTCGACATTTCTGGATTACCGCCAACTCCGACTCCCATATCCACTACACACAAGGTGGCATCGATTTCTGGCCAGGCGAGTATTCCAAGACATATGTATACGCCGAATCCAACCCTGCCGACATTCTGGCAGCACTGCGAGGTGGCCACATCTTTGTCACAACCGGTGATCTCATCTCTGAACTCTATGTCGATGTAAGTACTGAACAGGGATCCGCAATGATTGGTGGGTCACTTACAGACAACAGATACCCTCTGGAGGTGACGGTACGCATTCGACTGCGTGACCCCGAGGGCAATAATCCCTACGGCACTGATCCATCAGTTCATCACGTCGACCTCATAAAGGGGAGCATTACCGATTCTGTAAAAGATCCAAAGACCGACTCCCACGAAGCGATGGTAGAGAAGCGATTCAACCGGCGTCACTGGCGACGTGATGGTGAGTTGATTAGCATGGCGCACAAGCTTTCAATCGAGGGACCTACGTATTTTCGTGTACGTGGAACCAACACCCAAGAGAAGGAACCCAAACCGGACCCATTGGAGGAGAACCCCTGGGAAGATCTCTGGTTTTATTCCAATCCCGTCTTTGTTCGATAAATCCCAATACGCTGTACGGTGTCAGCCAGCCTGGTGTACGCTGATCAACCCAGTCACTCAGTTCGGAGAACACACATGCTAGATGCCGCTGGTCGACACCAGGAGATGATCGAAACGAATGGTGTGACCTTACGCACGATCATTGAAGGTGACGGACCTCTCGCGGTCCTTCTTCATGGTTTTCCTCGCTGCTGGTATCTTTGGCGGCACCAGATCGATCCTCTGGTCAAGGCCGGTTTCCGGGTCGCAGTACCTGACCAACGAGGCTACGGCGCGAGTAGCTGCCCGTCCCGAATCGAGGACTACAATCTGCTCGAACTAACAACAGACGTCGTTGGTCTGATCGACGCGCTGGGTGAAGAGAAAGCCTATCTTGTCGGCCATGACTGGGGTTGCATCGTCGCCTGGTACACCGCACTCCAGTATCCCCATCGACTCCACTCGGTGATGGGGCTCTCTGTTCCCATGTTACCCATGGGACCGCGTGCGGTGAATCCTCCTGGCCTCGATGACAACTTCTGGTACATCCGATACTTCCAGAATCCAGGGGTCGCTGAGGCAGAATTTGAGGCAGATATCGATCGAACGATGCGCTTTTTCAACGGATCAGGAGGGGGCGGTGGATCCAAGCCCCGAGACGCCAACATGTTTGGCGATGGGGCACCACCTGCCCTATCGCCAGCAATCACCGAAGATGATCAGGACTACTACACTCGCAGCTTCATCGAATCAGGCTTTCGCGGACCACTCTCCTGGTATCGAAACATGAGTCGGGTACCAAGCCTGATGCCCTGGCTTGCAGAGCCCAGAATACAGATTCCCGCCGCGTTTCTTGCAGGTAGCAACGATCCCGTATTGCAATTCACACGGGGTAGCGTCGACATGCAGGACGCCTTTTTCGCCGACCTTCGAAGCAAACAGATTGTTGATGGTGCGGGTCATTGGGTTCAGGAAGAAAAGCCAGAGGAGGTCAATCTCGCTCTCGTTAAGTTTCTTACTGATATCCGGGGGGATTGATACCGCACCTTTCTCTACTCATTTGCGTTTCAATATGACTTATGGCTCTGCAGGAAGACTCTATGGCTACCGGGGTGTTGTCAAACCAGATCACGCACAACTTGAAGACGTCGCCAAAGCGATCGACTACTGACACGTCGCACTGAATCCTACAAACCGGACGGTTCATTTTCGGCATCCGGGGGCACATATCGATCTGGTGGGTATTGCGTGGGTTTATGCGGTTGATCGTGGCATCGCAACCCTCCAACGTTTCGGAAGGGCCTAGGCGATGGTTTCCGCCGACGGAGACAGTCGCATTCTTGGCGATCGGGTCGGTGAACCCTGAGTAGTAGGAGTCAAATACCCGAGATCAACTGACGACAATATTGATGCGATCGTTGTTGATGGTCAGGTACGCTTTTTCATGTCTGATACGCTGCAACAACTGCAGCATGCGCCCTTGCGAGAACGCTTACGGTGGATGGACAATTAACCGGTATACAGACAACCAACACAGACAAAATAAACACTCCAAACACCGCCTAAGGCAGGAGCCTTATGATACGTAGTTCATTTCTGATCGCGGGAAATCCCCCTCCGAGCCCGTCTTTTCAATTTTGGCGCGGAAGCGGGCAGGTCACTAAGATCAGCTATCCATTGCACTTCCTACCTTACTGAGAAAAAGTCACCATGGGTCCAAAGACAGTCGATACTGAAAAAGCGCCGATGCCGCTACCCCTGTTGGATGGCAAAGACACTGGCCCGATCGTTCAAGCCTGGTTTGAAATCGTCCACCTGAAGCAGCTCTATCGGAAAGGATGGCTGGATCGAGGTATTGATCCCACACGCTGCGAAACAGTTGCCGAACACACGTTCGGGAACGCTATGCTCTGTCTACTCCTGGTGTCAAAGCATCCCGAACTCAACGCCGAAAAAGTCCTACGAATGGCGCTGGTTCATGACCTCGGCGAAGCTTACGTGGGTGATATCACACCTTCCGACAATGTCACCAAATCTGATAAGTCAGAACGGGAGCACGCGGCGTTACAACGCATCCTAGGAAAACTTCCCAACGGCCAAGAAATGTTAGACATCTGGCTGGAATACGAACAGCAGTCCTCACCGGAAGCCACGTTCGTCAAACGGATCGACCGACTGGAGCTGGCGCTACAGGCAGCTGTCTATGAACACCAGGGGCTGATTGAAGGCCGCGAGTTTTACCAGGCAGTTCTGCCACAACTCCCGCCAGATCTAGCGGCACTAGTACAGGAACTAGTGGTACTGGACTAACCAGATCGCAACAAAAAAGATCACCCGTTTCTGGTAATCCCCTGGAAGAGATCTGATATCGTTCCTCGACGAAAGCGTTGATCAATGCCATGCGCGATACCATCGAGTACACAAGGGAAAGAGTCCGAGAGGGAAAGGTTCCCATCAGCACCAAAATCTTTCAAGGTTTCGGCGGGATCGTAAACTCTCACAAAGACTTTGCTTTCAACACATTTCTGCTTCTGTACTATAGCCAGATTCTGGGTTTGTCAGCATCGCTCGTTGCGATCGTGATTGCCATCGCATTGATCATCGACGCTTTCTCCGACCCCATCGTCGGGTCCGTCTCGGACAACTTCAAATCACAATGGGGCAGACGACACCCGTTCATGTTTGCGGCCGCCGTGCCATTCGGCATTACCATGTACTCTCTTTTCGCGCCTCCTGCGAGCCTAGGCGATGGTGCATTGCTGGGGTGGCTAGCCTTTTGGACGGTCGCCGCGAGGCTCACCTTTACTTTTTTCATCATTCCATGGAACGCGATCGCCGCAGAGTTCTCAGAGGACTATGTGGAGCGTACCTCGATCATTACGTACCGATATATGGTCGGGTGGACAGGGGGAGCTTCTTTTACCTGGTTCGCTTACGAATATCTGTTCACGAGTACCGAGGAATATGCTTTCGGACAGTTGAATCCAGAGAACTACTCAACATTCGGGCTGGTTGTCTGTTGCCTATGCATATTGTGGGCGCTCATTTCTGCCTATGGCACACGTAAGGAAATCCCGTACCTGCTGCAGCCCGTGAATCCCACCCCTCCGTTTAGTCTGAAACGTACCGTGAACGAGGTGTTACTGGCATTGAAGAGCGCCAACTTCCGACTTATTTTTATCATCTTTCTGATGTTCTCGGGTCTTGCTGGTGTCGGTGGTGTGTTCGATATCTACATGAACACGTTCTTCTGGGAATTTACGGGAGATGAACTGAGATGGTTTACCCTCACGGCCTTTGGTGCCATTGCGGCGTTTGCGACCGTACCAGCATTACAAAGGCTGATCGACAAACACACGCTGCTGCAATGGTTCCTAGGCATCTACATGGTACTAGCTATCATGAAGGTCTGTTTTCGATTCTGGGACATCTGGCCCGAGAACGGCGATCCAATGCTGCTCACGCTACTGGTGACTCACTCATCAGCCATGGTCTATCTGCTGACGACCTGCGGGATCATGTTTGGCTCTATGATGGCGGACCTGATGGACGAACAGGAACTTGCTACGGGTCGCCGTCAGGAAGGCGTCTTCTCGGCAGCCATCAGCCTCTCGGCGAAAGCGACCGGTAGTCTGGGGCTGATCATTGGCGGATTTCTGCTCGACTTCGTGATTGCCTTTCCAACACAAGCTGACATCGGCACTGTCGACGACAACACGTTATTTCTACTTGCTTTCAACGATGGCGTCGCGATTCCTGTGTTGTTCTTCATCCCTATTTTTCTCATGTCTCGAATGACGATGACACGTGCGCGGCTCGCCGAGATCCAAGAGGCATTGGCAGAACAACGACAGCACTAACACCTTCTCCGGCATAAAGTCCGAACTTTATTCGTGATCACAAAAAAGGCAGCAAAAGCTGCCTTTTTAAGGCTATCTCAATCGTCAGTTCAGCAAACCTTCCAATCGCTCGCCAATCTCCTCTGGTGTCACCTGCGGTTCGAATCTTTCAAGAACCTGACCATCCTTACCAACAAGGAACTTGGTGAAATTCCATCCAATATCGCCAGGTTTCTCGGACTTCAACCAATTGTAGAGTTCACAAGCGCCATCACCGTTGACTTCAATTTTGGCAAACATGGGGAAATTTGCGTCGTATTTTGACTTTGCAAATTCGAGAATTTCTTCGTTGGTACCGGGTTCTTGCGCACCAAACTGGTTACAGGGAAAACCAAGGATGGTCACCTGACCGCTTTCTTGCAATGCACGCAGACCTGCGTACTGAGGGGTTAGACCTCACTGACTGGCAAGGTTGACGATCAGTAGAGCCTGATCGCGATACTCCGATAAGGAAACAGACTCGCCGGTAATCCCGTCCATCTCCATGTCATATAGTTGGCTCATGGATGCTCCACGAATGAATGGTAGAACTTGTATCTTAGGCCCAAACCGGGGTCAGTGTAAAAAGTCGCCATCAGGGCGAAACGGATACACGTCGATAGTCTGAATAACGCCCTGTCACGCCTTCATCAACGTTCATCAGACCCATGGCCTTCAACCTGATTTTGAACTCAAACGCCACCGGTAACACATCACCGTCGTCCTTCCGTTCAAATTCAAATCGGCTCAGAAATTCGTGGATGCGCACGCCAAAACGGGGTCTGAACGAGTCTTCATTGCGGATATCAATAAAATTGAGGTGTCCACCGGCTTTGGATATCTGAAGATGCCCAGTGAGGTATTCCATTACAGCGGCATCGTCGCCTTCGCCATGCGGTACAAAACTGAAGGTCCAATGTTCATCGGTTTCATTGATGAGTTGCAGTGTACCCGGAGTTACCAGCTCAGCGGGGTCCCGTCGACTGTTGCGTCCGCCCTCGGCTTCGTCAGCCTTGCGTTTCAGGTAAGCCTTTGCCTCGCTGGTGGAAGGAAGCTCACCATCGATCGTCATCAGTTGCCAGGGTGATTCTCTAGAGGGTGAGTAGTGTCCGACCGTGATCCCATCGCTGGTTGTCAAAGTTTCTGTGTAGGACCAGTGCTCTGTGAAGTTGTCGTCAAACTGTGCGAAAGCCGAATCCAGAAGCTGCTGATGGTTCGTGGCAACAGCCGGAAATGACAACACTAGCAAGATCCCTAACCAAAGAACTGACGTCAAAACCTGACTTGTAGGATGCGCTCGCCACATGTTAGTACATAGCATAACCGACCTCGTCGTATTCACGAACCCCTCAGACATTCGCAGCACTTTTGCGTTCTTCACGCACGAGCCTAAGGGAGCACCCGTTCATAATCACTCATCCGAAGCAAAAGCGCTTAATAGCAGTTGCCGCTCGCGAGCGGATAGACCAGTCGAAAACGAATTTCGCGAGGAAGAATGTAGGGCCAGATTTCAAGATCAGTCATTAATTCGTCGAACGCGGCTTCAACAATGCGATCATATTTGTATGCGATACTGGTATTGGTGAATACCAGGGTCACAACGCAGATCACGTATCGGATTAACGGAATGCAATAGGCGTGTCCTCAGTGAAACGCTCTAAAGGTTTCGAGAGAATGTCCCGCCACCTCTGACACACCAATGTGTTCAAGGCATCCTTCAACGTCGATAGGTCACCTCTATTCCGACGACGCGTCTACACTGCGGGAAATGCATGTATCGGTATCAAACTTCCTGTACTACCTATGGCACAATCCTGTGAACACTTGAGTGAGCCCGTGGCCATGACCCAATCCCTGCTTGATCGCCGCCACGCCCTGATCGGACATGCACCCCTGTTCTACGAACAACCAGTGCATATCGTGCGAGGGGAGGGTGCAGTGCTGTACGACGCAGAAGGCAAGCGTTACATTGATATGTACAACAACGTGCCCTGTGTCGGACACGCAAACCCCCGTGTTGCCGAAGCCATGGCATGCCAGTTGGGTACGCTCAATGTGCACAGCCGATACCTCCATGAAGGCATCCTAGACTATGCTGAACGCCTGATTTCACTACACCACGATGGTATTGAATCTGTGGTGTTTGCCTGTTCTGGCACCGAAGCTTCCGAAATCGCACTTTTTATGGCTCGAGGCACGACAGGTGGTCAGGGCTTCATCTGCACTGACGCGACGTATCACGGCAACAGTGCCGAGGTCATCAAACTCGCGCGTGCCAGTTTGACCGATGAGGACCCGGATAGGCTTTTCCGTGCGGTCCCAGTGCCACAAACCTATCGGCCTATTGGCGACGGTCTGTCTGACGAAGAACTATGTGACACCTACTTAGGCCGGATACAAGCCGAAATAGATGCCTTTGAGTCTGCCGGTATTGCTTTCGCGGGCATGTTTGTCTGTTCGATTTTTGCTAACGAAGGTCTTCCAACCACCCCCGAGGGCTTCATGGCGAAAGCTGCTGATATTGTTCATGCCGCTGGAGGCCTGATGATCGCCGATGAAGTACAAGCAGGCTTTTGTCGTTCAGGAGACTGGTGGGGTTACGAAACCAGCGACTTCGTACCGGATATCGTCACAATGGGGAAACCCATGGGAAATGGTATGCCATTGTCTGCAACCGCCGCGAGTAACGAGATCGTTGAGACGTTCCGCAGGCGCAACGGCTACTTCAACACGTTCGCTTCATCACCGTTGCAAGCCGCCACCGGTATGGCCGTTCTTGACGAAATCCACGATCGTGATCTGCTCAAACAATCCCGTGACATCGGGGAGACGATGCGTGAGGCACTACGAGCGTTGCAGCCCGATTGCGAGTTCATGGGTGACGTCAGGGGATGTGGGCTCTTCACAGGGGTCGATTGGGTGACCGACAAAGCGTCTCGCACGCCAGATCATAAAGGTGCGATCAAGGTCGCAAACGCCATGAAGGACCGAGGGATTCTTCTTAGCAATGCCGGCGCTCATCGCAACGTCATCAAAATCAGACCGCCGCTCGTGTTCCAACACGACCATGCCGAAGAGTTCATCGCAACCTTCACAGATGTCGTGAATAACCTAGGGGCCGTCTAATGACGAGCGCTCTATCAGGTCCAGCAAGGTTCGCCGGATTCTTGCTCCTGCTCGCGAATCTTGGATGTCACACGACCCCCACATCCCTGAGCAACAGCCTGAACATTTCTGGTGATGGCGCGAGAGTCGAATATGCTGGTGTAGGCGGTGAAACGGCGTTGGAAACATTGCAGGAACTGACCGATGTCGATGTGCGTATAACGGAGCTCGGAGAGTTTGTAACCGGCATCGCTAAACGTTCGGCGACTGGTGGCAATCAATACTGGGTGTTTTTTGTCAACGACCAAGACGTCCGTATCGGTGCCGGAAACTATGTGGCAAAACCAGGAGACCGGATTACCTGGCTACTAAAAACGCACGGATCTTCTAAAGGATCAAAGCCTGAACTATCAACGACTGACGCCAACGAGACTGATGACCGTTAGTAGCGACGACAAACACCAGGAGCCAACACGATGAAACAGCGATACGTGACAGAAATGGGGATGGGCGTCGATGTCCATGGTGGCGACAACACAAGCGCTGCGGTGCGAGCCGTTTTCGACGCAATCCACCACTCCTCGCTCAATTTATTCAAACCCCTAAAGCGAACTGCTCACGACATGAAAATCGACGTACTGATTGGTGCGCCCAATCCAGACGCCGTTGATGTTCGTCAGGTAGCTAATGCGCTCCCGTATGGCACTGTCGAGGTAACCGTAGAGAAGGGTGGACTGTCGATTCCCAACGAAGATGGCAGCGATGCGATCACCATCGCCAATGCGGGTATCCTGGTACATCTAGAGGATAACTAGCGCCTTTAATGATCAACCTTTGCGGGCTGACGCGAGGGTCAAAGTGGGCGTCAACGCCTCAATGGAAGTACGGAGATGAATCATTGACGGGCCGTCAATGCTGAGTGCTGCCGCGAGCGCTGCCGGAAACTGATCTGAGTGTGTTACAGAAAACGCAGGCAGACCATAGGCTCGCGCCAGGTCACCAAAGTCTGGATTAACTAGTTCCGTCGCCGACAAGCGAGCGGGATAGTGGCGTTCCTGGTGCATCCTGATCGTTCCGTAAGCGCCGTTATCCACGACAAACACGGTGACTTTCAACTTGTGCTCGGCGAGCACAGCAAGTTCCTGGATTGTCATCTGAAGACAACCGTCTCCCGCAAAACAGAAGACCCGTTTCTCAGGACGACGTAATCCCGCAGCCACCGCGGCAGGCAGTCCATATCCCATACTGCCAGACGTCGGCGCTACCTGAGAGCCATAGTGCCGAAAGCGCCAGTAGCGGTGCACCCAGATCGAATAGTTACCGGCACCATTTGTGATAATCACGTCCTCGGGTGATTTGTCTCGCAGATGCGTCATCACCTCGCTCATGTCTACGGCGCCGGGCGTCTGTGGCAGAACATCCGTCCAGGCCTCGTAGTCGCGATGGATGGAGTCGGCTTCTCTCGAGTGTGCCATCGGAAGATCGACAACCGCTGGCGCAAACGAAACCGGTGACGCGCAAATGGCGAGCGTCGGGGAATAGATGCGTCCCAGCTCCTCAGGACCAGGATGCACGTGGACAAAGTTCTGTTTCGGTGACGGAATATCAAACAGCGTAAAATCCTGACTGGGATTCTCCGACAGACGGGCGCCGATGGCGATGATCAGATCTGCCGATCGAATGCGAACAATCAGCGCCGGGTTCACCCCAATACCTAGATCCCCCGCATAGAGATGATGCGTATGATCGAACAGTTGTTGCCTTCGAAAAGATACTGCCACAGGCAGTTGCTGACGTTCAGCAAACAGAACGATGGCCTGACGGGCCTCTTCACTCCAGCGGGACCCGCCAAGAATCATGATCGGCGAGATGGCC
>CAJWYI010000086.1 GCA_913049815.1 uncultured Gammaproteobacteria bacterium | reverse complement strand
GTTCGTCGTGGGCGTCATGCTCACCATGTTCGTCGTGGGCGTCATGCTCATCATGGCTTTCATGCTCGTCGTGGCCATGCTCCTGAGCCGTCTCTTCGTCAGCGTGCATGGCGTCAATGGCTTCGAGACTGACGAACAACGCGTTGTCCACAGGGGTTCCTGTTGGGGAGAGCAGTCCGACGACGGTGAAGGGAACCTGGTCGTGGTGGACGAAGCTCGTATCTGCGACGCCATGGCTGAGTATCAAGGAATCTCCAATCCCGTAACCGAGCGACTTCGCAACAGCAGCACCCAAAACGACATCTGCGGTCTCACTAAATCGACTGCCTGTGTCGAACGTGATTGGTTGCTTGCGCCCGTAGTGGTATCGATCAAAGAAACCCTCAGTCGTACCGACCACCCTGTATCCGCGATGAGAATCGCCAAGAGATAAAGGCACCACCCAATCCACTTGTGGATGTTCATTGATGGCCTCTACGGACTCCCACGAAACGTTGGCGGAAGCACCGCCGATTCGAAATATAGAGAGAAGCAGTAGATTGATGTCCCCTGTTCGTGCACCGACAATCAGATCGACACCGGATACTGTGCTTGCAAAACTTGAACGAGACTCCTGTCGTACGTGTTCGACGCCAAGTAGTACGAACACGCTCAGAGCCACAGCGATTGTCGTCAGAATGACGCCGCTCAAACGGTATCGCAGACTCTTTGCGGCGACACTGAACAACACCGTGACCCCCATCATGAGGTCGCTCCGTGGTTTAGATCTGCAATGTCGTCCCTTCGTTCAAACGAAGCGGCAATCGCCGGATCGTGGCTGACAAACACCATAGCGCAACCCGACGCTTGAACAACTTCGAACAACAGCGCAAGAAAAGCATCTCGGTTAGTGTCGTCGAGTGCTGACGTGGGTTCGTCGACGAGTAGCAGTTGTGGTGAGTTGATGAGCGAGCGCACGATCGCGACCCGCTGCTGTTGCCCGATGCTGAGCTCGCCGGCGAGTCGATCGTGTAGTGAATCGTCCAGATTTACCCGTGTAAGCAGGTCCAGCGCTTTGGATCTTGAAGATGGCTGACGAATGCCACCGAAGTGTGACGCGAGTAGGACGTTGTCTACAACTGACAGGTAGGGGATGAGGTTGAACTGCTGAAATACGACGCCAATGCGTTGTGCACGAAATCGATCCCGTTGTCTTGCTGAGAGACCGGATAGTTCCTCACCAAGGATAGAGACAGCGCCCCGTGTTGGAACCTGAAGGCCGGCCAGAAGTCCAAGCAATGTCGACTTGCCACTGCCGGACGGTCCATAGAGGAATACGTGCTCCCCCATTGCCACCTGCCATGATGAAATGTCGACAACGAGAGCGGTTGATGCATCGTACTGGAACGCGAGATCATGTAATGATATTGCGTATTCTTCAGCGGCTGCGTCTGACACTGCTCACGCCCATTTGAGAGATATTGAGATGATACATTGTAACGTTTACCGAGTGTACAGGCGTTCGTATCCTCGGTCTCCTCACCTGGGAGTTACGCTATTGGCTCTGTTCATATTGGCGGGACCCGCGTTTGCGGAACCCAGGCTGACCGATTGGGTGGATCTGGTCCCTAGGGAAGCCGATCAGTCCAGCGCAAAAGTGCCGCGATGGGAGCGTGTTCGAACCGATCTCAACAACAAGGACATCCGGATTCCCGGGTTTATCGTCCCGGTCGAATTTGACGGCAAGGTCGTCACTCGATTCTTGCTGGTTCCTTACTTCGGGGCCTGCATCCACGAACCACCACCACCACCCAATCAAACGATTTACGCAGAGCTTGAAGCAGGATTCAGGCTGGAATCTTTGTGGACCCCCTACTGGATCGAAGGAACGATCGTCGCCAGTCAGGTTGAAGAAGAACTGGCGACTGCGTCCTATACGATGACGGCCAACAAGATCGAAATTTATAGCTACGAGTAGGTGACGACTAGCTAGGGTCGGCACTCATGCGCTGGCATCGGCAACCCAATGTGATTGTTCCAGAGCATTTAGTCAGGCCATAAGACTACCGATCATGCCCATCATCGCGCCTGCTTCTGCGTTACCTTGCTGTATCTGTTCGGTCATGTAGCGCATGCTTTTCTGCATATGACGTTCCGCTTCCGGAAAATCGCCGTAGCACTGAGGGTCATTGAAGTCTGCCTGTGCAGCAAACAACCAGGGTGCACGAGTCTCCTGGTAAGCCTCTGGAAAAAACGATCGCCATAGCCCATCACTATCTCCCGCCTGTTTTGCAGCACCCAGTGTTGCGCTCAGTGCCATGGCTTGCCGAAAAGCCGCCGTCATACCTTGGCCATATAACGGGTTGTGATGACAGATTGCGTCACCGATCGGGAGCAGTTCCTCTGGGAATTCATCCAGCTGTTCGAAGTGCCTCCTGCTATTCCACTGCCCAGTACGATCGCATGTTCGAATGCACCCATGTCAGACTCTTCATTGATAGCGAGAGTTGGCTTTGGTAAGACAACGCAGGAATAGAAAAGTAGGGATCAGGTATGGACTCTGACGTGTGGTCAGGCGTCGTGCAGATAAAACCGCATGCCGCATATCAGAACCTGACCATCATTGACGTAGCAGTTGCGCTGTTTCGCTTCAGCAAGCACAGCGTTACGATCAGCGACCGCGATGTCCAACCCACTCAGGCCAGGACCCCTGCCGTCAGTGGCGGTCACAAATCGTAGCGTGACATTGTTCAAAGCCACTGTGCACTGATCGCCATCGCGCTCGCAGGGAATACCAATGACATCGCCCCAGAGCGTTGCGAGTTCAAAGGGATCGTCGCTTTGTAGTTCCATGCCTAGGTAGTTAACGGTAACGTCCTGCTTGACCTTGTCCTTCCAGCCCAGTCCTCCGACCGGGTGCCAACTTCCGTTGAAGTCGTTATAAGCGTCACACTCTACCTCTAGGAATGCGGCCACCATATCCCGTGGATGCAGCTGGGTCAGGTTCCAGTCTCCACGCTCGGACTCGAACGCGACCCGAACATTGTGACACGCTGCCCGTTCGCGCATCGCGTCATACGTCTCACGACTGTCAGCCTGGGTTATGACCATGTAGCCGCCGTCACCACCACGCCGTTCGAGGTAACGACCACCTGCCGTGTTGTCTTCAATGGGAGCAACCACCTCAAGGAAATTGCACCCGATTGCCAGTAGATTGTTTTCCAGCCCGAACTTGCCGACTCCGGGATCGATATAGACTGAATTTACGCCCAATATCGAGGTGAGATCGTCAATGACAGGTGCAAGTTCTTCGGCAACCAGACAGATTTGGCGTAGTTGAATCGGCATTGGAGACTCCCTGTGGAGCAGGTCTGCGGGTTTATACGCTAACATACGTGATAAGACCGCTTCATTCGAATTTGCTTCTGGCCGACTGCTGTGGCGTGGGGCGTTATCTCATCGGAACCCCTAAAACAGCTTCTATTGCCTGGTGCTTGTCAGACTACGAACTCGCAGGACCAAACGCGGGCCGTGAAGACACCCGATCCCAGTATGCGTGAAGGGGCGCGGTGTAGTCCGTCGGAGCGAGTCTTTGCTGCAGATGCAGAGAGTACGCAATCATAATGTCTGATGCGTTGAATGTATCGCCGCAGAGATAGGGGCGACCATCGGCCAGTTCTTGGGCGATAGCGTCGACGCACAGATGTGCCCGTGATTGCATCTCGGCGATAGCGTCCTCCCGGGCATTGTCTCCGAACACGCGTCGATGGTTGACGATTTCGCCCAGGGGTCGTGCAAAGGTTGCTTCCGCGAACCAGCTCCATTGTAGGAATATTGCCTGAGCGTCGGTCCCTGGTGCGGGTTGGAGTTGTCCATTGCCATATCTGTCCAGAATGTAGTGCACCATCGCGCCGGATTCGAAGACCTTGAGGTCGCCATCCGTCATCACCGGAACCTTCCCAGTGGGATTCATTTTTCGCCACTCGGGTGTCGCTCGGTATTCCACGGAAAAATCGACCGGCACGATCTCGTAGGGATGCGATATTTCCTCGCAAACCCAAATGGCTCGCATGCCACGTGTGCCAGGTACATGATAGATCCTGAGCATAATAGGACTCCCGTGCTGTTGAGCGTGATGCTACCAACCTACGCCACGGAACACACGAGCTGTAGCGTCTGACCATAACGACTTATAGAATCAGCGGCGAAGCCTGGAGTCGGGGTTGCCATGACTGAAATCCATACATTAATGGTGAACGATGTACCGGCGTTTGTGCTTGGCCCGGAAGACTATGCACCATTGGCGGCGTTGGGATACGACATCGTTGAGCACTTCGATACCGAGTCTCTTTTGGCTGCTGCGGACCGCGCGGACCATGTACTGACCTGGGATTTTGAGACAGGCTGGTACTCGCAGTTTCCGAAACTTAAGACAGTGTTTACGCCTGCGGCTGGTGATGATTGGGCAAGATCGGATCCTTCGGGTCGGGTTCCGGTCAGTCACGGCAGCTATCATGGTGAACTGATGTGCGAGTCCGTCCTTAGTGCGATCTTATTCATGAATCATCGCATGCCGCAGATGATTCGAAATTTCGCGCGACGGGAATGGGATCGGACGACCCAGGGAGAGAGCAGAATGTTGTCGAGACAGTCTGTTTTGATCATTGGGTACGGACATATTGGAAAGATCTGTGCCGAGGTCCTGACCCCACACGTGCGCGAGGTGATTGGTGTCAGGCGGCGTCCGGAGCAATCAGAAGAAGCGGAGATCCCGGTATATGGGACGTCAGGGCTCGTGGATCTGCTTCCTTTGGCAGATCATGTATTGATGTTGCTCCCTGGCGGCAGTGACACCGACCAGTTCATGAACGTGGAACGGCTTACTCGGATGAAAAAAGGTGCATTCATTTACAATTTTGGTCGCGGTAACGCCCTGACGGCACAAGACCTGTTGCCTCAACTTAATCACTTGGGTGGTGCTTTTCTGGATGTGACGGAGGAAGAGCCGTTACGACAGGACTCACCGTTGTGGCGCCAGGACAATGTCTTCATCACACCTCATTCTTCTGCGATCTTTGAAGACTATCGACGCCTGTTTATCGAAGAGGTCTGTGCACGATTGGGGAAAGCACGTTAGTCTCCGCAAAATCCACTTGTTTTGAACAAGGAGTGTTCCGTGGCCTCTCTCCGTGATGATGCCAATCATTGTTTTGTTTGCGGTCCCTCGAACCCCATCGGTCTTCAGCTTGAGTTTGCTCTTTACGGCGAAGTCTGTCGGTCTGAATATACGCCGGAGCCTGACCATTGTGGCTACGATGGTGTCACTCATGGGGGTTTGATTTACAGCGTGTTGGATGACGTGATGGCGAATTGGATGTTTTTGAAGGGTATCCGGGCGTACACCGCGCGCTGTGACATACGCTACAAGGATGCATTGCCTGTCGGTATCCCAACTAAACTGGAAGGTCGCTGCATGCTTGAGCGAGGTCGACTGTTCCAGATGCAAGGTACGATGGTTCGAAAGGATACGGACGAACTTGTCGCAGAGTGTGAGGCCAGTTTCATGCGCGCACCAGAATAACGCCTACAGCGGCGACGTCGAGATGCCGCGGAACGAATACGGTCCGATGATTTACTATCGTCATATCGTCGTGACTGCCGGTAACCTGTCGACGCTCTTTTTATGCGTGACGTACTTTATGTGCGTCCAAAAAGTGCGTCATTGGATGGGTGTTAGAAGATTAGGTATGTGTAGGTCGCAAGCGCGATGCCTGTCCCCATGAGGGATCCCACCATGATATCGGTTGGAAAGTGGACACCCAGAATGATGCGAGAGATACCGACAATCAGGGCCCAGACATAGATGGGTGTTGCGAGTACGCCGAATTCGATATTGATAAGGGTCACCATCAGGAACGCAGCGGAAGTGTGGCCGCTTGGAAAGCTGAACTCATCGGAAGCAATGATGTGGCTGGAGTAACCAGGGACGATATTGCCGGGACGACGACGTTTGAACGAATTCTTGGCGGCAAAGTACAACAGACGTTCGATGGCGAATGCAGAAGCACAGGTCAGCAGGAACCACTCGTCGCCAAAACCGAGCCAAAGGATGGCAAAGGGAATCACAGGATACAGCCAACCATCGCCCGTCTTTGACGCGAAATAGGCAGTCCGAACGATGCGTTCATGGAGGTGGCTGGCGACACCCAGAAACATGTCGACGTCCCACTGATGAATTTTCTGTAGTACCGACATTTGCATTCGTTGTAGTCTGGACGACTTTATTTAATGTTCTATTAAGCGAATATGGTTTTTACCTAAACCTGACCCTTTCCGCCCGATAACCTGCCATAACATTTCTGGCGATGGGAGACGACTTTGGTCGTCGGTTAGGTTAACGTTTCGCCGTCTCATTTTAGTACTACGAGTGGATTTCTAACAGATGATTCGAAACCGGGCTGATACGTGGCCAGTGTTACTGATTGTGGCACTCAGCATCCTGGATTTCGGACTATATCTGTTCGTCGATCAGGTGTGGTGGCTGATTCCTTACTTGCTGATCATGATTATTCCAAAAGCATGTATCGCTGCCTGGAATCATCATCACCAGCATACGCGTACTTTCCATTGGGCAATTCCCAATCGCATCCTTGAAGTCCTCTATGCACTGCATACCGGGGTGACCACGAACTTGTGGCTGTTACACCACGTGCTCGGGCATCACCATAATTACCAGGATCAGACACAGGACGAGTCGCGGTGGCAGCGGCGAGATGGTTCACAAATGGGGATTTTTGAGTACACCTTTACGGTTGCGGTGACTGCCTACTACCGTGGTTACCTAGTGGGCCGACGCTATCCCGCGATCTATCGCATCCATCTGTCGTATACCTTACTCACGTTCGCTGTTGTTGCGCTTCTGGTCTGGTATCAACCCATACAAGCGTTGATCCTGTTTGTTCTGCCGATGGTCACAACATTGTTTGTTACGGCATGGGCGACCTATGACCATCATGCAGGTCTGGATGAATCAGACGATCCTTTCAGAGCAAGCTATAACATCACCAACCCGCTTTTTAACCGCATCACGGGGAATCTGGGTTACCACACAGCCCATCACTACCGTCAGGGACTCCATTGGTCGCAGCTGCCGAGGCTGCATCGTGAAATACAGCATGAAATTCCATCGGATCTCTACATCGAACCGTTCTGGACGTTGTTCTATCGATATGTTTTGCGGGCCATGCCCTGGGCGCGTTAACTCAGGCGGCTACCACGACTGGTTGACACGACTCACACCTTCGGGCAACTGCCGCTCGTTGAGGGTTTTCGCAATGACCTCTCTCGATTGTTCTGTCAGTGTGGTGACGTCTGTGCCGTCATTTGTGGTGATAGGTGGGTGTAACACGATAGTCGCTGATCCAGCGCTGAGATCAGTGGTGCCAGAAGGCAGGCGATAGTGTGTGTCCACCAACGAAATCGGCAAGAGAGGTAGACCTGTCTGAATCGAAAATCGAAACGCACCCTTCTTGAACGGTAGAACTTGCCCATCCACCGACCGCGTCCCTTCGGGGAAAAAGATGATTGATTGTCCTGCAGTGAGGCTGTCGGCAGCTGCGTTGATGGCTGCGAGGGCAGCTTCGGTCCGGCTGCGATCAATAAAGATGTGACCCATCAGCTCACAGACGAGTCCCAGCACTGGTATTCGACGTAGCTCCTTTTTCATCACCCACTTGATGTCGATGGGAAGGAAGCCATAGAGCGCATAAATATCGAGCAGGCTCTGGTGATTGGCGACGATGACATATGATTTTGTTGGGTCCAGATGCGCCAGCCCTTCGATGTCAACATCCATCAAGCTGATGAATGCATTGAAGCGTGCCCAGAAGCTTGCAACGTAGCGTGATGCGAACTGGCCTCCACCGAGTAGTGAAATCACGATCGCGATTATTCCGATAACGAAGGTAGACAGGATCAGTGCAGGAACGACTATTCCCCACTTATATAGTTCGAATGCAATTGTCTTTAGCCCGGCCACTTAGAGGTTATAACAAACCTGATCTCACGCCACATCTTGCTGCGTAGAAGCCCAAGTGAATGCGGGATACTTCGTGCTATTGAAATTAGAGTCATTGGTTTAATATGTAACTACCTACGTAAACACCTACATATATGATCAATTTTAGATTGAAGAGGATTACAGAGCAGCTTCATGCGATATCCGCTCATCTTTTAGTCCGAAGTGGATTGCCCCTCCACCAGCGTTGGTTGCCGCTTTACCATTATCTGATTCAGGAGGGACCACATGCGGTGACCGATATCGCGGCGAGTATTGGGCTGTCGCATCCTGCAGTCCTGCAGTTTGCACAGGAAATGATTGAGGTTGACCTGTTGGCCAGTTATCGGGATCCACGGGATCGACGCAAACGGGTATTGGCTTTGACAGCAGCAGGGAAACAACTGAAACCCCAGTTTCTCGACCATCTGAGAGAAGCTGACGATCTGATGGCGTCAGTCTTTGCGGGTGCTGGAATAGAAATCGATGTTGTTCTCACGAACGTAGAGCAATCACTCGCGAGACGGGCCATATGAACGCGACCGCCCTACAAGATGCCTGGGGCACTCTCTTATGTGACTCAGCTGGAGCCACTATAATTCGGTCGACCGACTTACAGGATTGATAATGTCACTAAAGTAACCACTTACTCACTTCGATATGCCTATGCTTTAGGGATGTTGAATGAACAGTGGATTAATGACTACCATCACGATGGAAGTCGCGGATCGCCTAGCGCTGGAGGGTCCGGAAAACTGCATTCTGGCAAAGGGCGGTGAGAACGTGTTTGCAGTTTATCCGCCCGATCAGGTGCTCGGTACCTGAGCGATCGTTCGCCATTAAGAAATCCAGTGCGAGCTCGCCACAAGGTGGCAGTATCTCCTCAGGCGCGTGTGCAGGGCATCGGTGAAATAGTGCGTCCAGCCGCCTTCGAGATCGCCCGAAACGCGGGTTATGAAGAAATGTATCTGGAGACCGACTTCGTACTTGGATCTGCGCTGGGTCTCTATCATAAGTGGGGATTTGAGCAGCGACCCTTTCCTTTTGATTCTGACTATCGACGTGCGAACGTCTACATGGTGCTCGACCTTTAATTAAGCGAGCGCGTATCTCAGTCGTACCGTACCTCGTCACCAACCCGGATAATACCACTGGATAGCAGTCGGACCAGAATGCCGCCATGTCCGCGCATGGCGTTGTAACCACCTTCGCCGAGCGCAGCTTCCATCTTTGAACAGGGCTGAGCGAGATCCGTCCACGCCATACGTACATCTCCGATCCGAAACGCCTTGTTCTTGAGTGCCAGCAGATTGATGCCGCGCACGACGATGTTGCGGCGCAGGATAGTTGGATCGATGCTGTCAAAACCCATTAATGAAGCCACCGCATTGACATGCTCCTGTTGAATCAGGCTGATCTCTCTTGTCTTACGCATCGCTTTGAATCGATCGCCCGTAAGTCCTTGTCCTTGACGGGCTTCAACCTCCTGGACGACTTGCATCGGTGTGCGGGTGTCGGGCCGCACACCGATCCACTCGACGCGACCAATCTGAGGGAGGTTTGTCATCAGTTCATTGAGTGATGTGGCCATCGTTGTCTCCGTTGTCATGGCTATCTTCGCATAGCCGTGGAGACGGACAAGCCTACGACTCGACCTCGGCCGAAGGTTCGACAACGATGAGGTGCGATGCTACGGTCCTCGCGAGTGACAGACAGGATGGACTATGGCTGACAGCAGATTGAAAATTGCGCTCATTGGCTGCGGTGGCATCGCGCAGGCACACTGGCAGGGTATCCAGCGCGTGGCGACACGTGTTGACGTGACTGCGGTTGTCGACAACAACCCGGATGCTGCGAACGCGATGGCAGAACAGACAGGCGCAGAAGCTTTTACCGATATCGACGATGCGCTTAAGCAAGGTGATTTCCAGGCGGTCGACATCATGCTGCCTCACGATCTGCATGAGTCGTCAGCATTGGCCTGTTTTGATGCAGGTAAACATGTGCTGCTGGAGAAACCCATGGCGCACTCGCTTGAAAGTGCCGAACGCATCCTCGATGCGGGCAATAAAGTGGATACGGTGTTCATGATTGCGGAACAGGCGCAATACTGGACCGACGTGGTCAAGGCACGAGAACTTATGGATGCAGGTGCTATTGGCGAGGTGATTTCCGCGAGCGGCAATTTCTACGATCGTCTGATCATTGATGCTGATGCACCGCCTCCCTGGCGATACAGTCTTGCTGTTTCTGGTGGTGGCCTCACGATCGATGGCGGAGCTCACTGGATCAGACCGCTCAGAATGATGATGGGTGAAGTGGACGAGGTGATTGGGGTTGCAGGACATCACGTACCCAGGATGGAAGGGGAGTCCTGGTCACGCATGCTGATGAAGTTCCAGAACGGCTCCGTCGGCGTGCTGACTTGTCAGAATGTCATGCATGCATCTGGACCTACTGATATGTTCCGTGTTACGGGTACAGGAGGAGAGATTCAGATCACCGGTGGTCGCGACGGACAACTGATTCTGTTCAATAAGGATCACCCACGTGGCGAGTCCATCATGAATGCTGTCGAAGGCAAAATGAATTCATACGGGGCGGAGATCAAGGATTTCTGCGAGGTTGTACTTGATGGCACGACCATGGCCGCAAGTCCTGAATACTCACTCGGCGAGTTCCGAACAGCACAAGCATTATACAAGTCGATCGAATCTGGGCGGTGGGAGAAAGTCTGGTAAAAGGTCTGGTGCATCTGAAAGGACAAGGTAGGGTTCTGGTCACATCTGGATGGTGCCGACCGCATCTCAACAGCTGTGGGTTGGTTCAGCACTTGTAGAAGAGTAGGGTGAGGCAGAGCGCGTGACTCAGTAAACGAACTTAGGACAGAAACCATGCATGACCTTGTTGTCCGTAACGGCACCATTATTGATGGTAGCGGCACTGATCGGTTTATCGGTGACATCGCTATCGACAAAGACCGTATCGTTGCCTTGGGTAATGTCGAGCAGAAGGGTGAAAAGGAAATCGATGCGACAGGCATGTTGGTCACGCCCGGATGGGTCGACGTCCATACCCACTATGATGGACAGGCAACCTGGGATCCGATAATGGCACCTAGCAGTTGGCACGGGGTGACGACCGTTGTTATGGGTAACTGTGGCGTCGGGTTTGCTCCGGTACGCCCTGGCGATGAACAATTCCTTATCGAGCTGATGGAAGGTGTTGAGGACATTCCTGGTGCCGCGCTGGCCGAAGGTATCCAATGGAACTGGGAGACGTTTCCGGAATACCTAGATGCTTTGGAAACATTACCGAGAACCGTTGACATTGGAACCCAGGTGCCGCACGGGGCCGTCAGGGCATATGTCATGGGTGAACGATGTAGCGGCGATAACGAGCCCACTAAGGCGGAACTGGAAGAGATGGTG
>CAJWYI010000085.1 GCA_913049815.1 uncultured Gammaproteobacteria bacterium | reverse complement strand
CACGAACCAGGACAGCTCCGATGCCTTCCAATGACAGGCGCATTTCGATGTTGAAATTCTCAGAGTTTCTCGGTGAGAAGTAGACGGTGTGCGGATCATAGATTTTGGTAAAAGAGTTCATAAAAACGCCAAAGACATCCTCGGCACTGGTCTGCAACCGGCGGTTCAAACGATTGTTGACTCGTTTGATAATCAACTCGTGGATTTCCTCGTTGGGTTTGTCGGTGAGCAAAAGGTTTAGAATTTCCGACTTGATGCGCCGCCGCCACAAATCGTCGAGTTCAGCCTGGGTCGTTGCCCAGGGCACATCGTCACGATCAATCTCCAAAGACTCTTCAACAGAAAAGTCGAACTGTTCGAGACCTTCCTCTTCAAGTAGCTTCAGGGTCGATGCGAACTGTTTGATTGCGCGTTCCTGATAGCGATTGAAAATCGCAAACGCCGGCATTAAATTGCCCGCGTGCAACGCGTTATCGAGACTGGTGCGATACTTCTCGAATTCATCAATATCGCTGGCCAGGAAATAGCTACGTGCTGGATCCAACTCGTTGAGGTAACGATCGAGCACACGCGACGATACTTCGTCATCGAGGATTAGGTTCAGATAGTGTCGTCGGGTCATGGCATCGACAATGTTTCTAGCGGTTCCACTATGTACGGGTTCCGGGAGGATCGCTTCGCGAATGACCCGATCGGGGGCAATACTGGTGTTAGCGGTAGTCGTCGTAAAGACGAACAGGAGTGTAACCAGCCACAGGGTACGCATACCCAATGAAAAACGATGTTTAGCTGCACCGGGAACAATCACTTGTGGCGTGATCGTGGTTATAGTCCGCGTCATGTTGATCCTTTCTCTGATCCTTCTGTTTGTCGGATGCGGAGCCCGAACCTTTATCACCTGATACTTTCCCCAGTCGTTGATCAAGATGCAAAGGCAAATGTGTCAAGCCGACCTCGGACCCCTCTGTCGGGTGGGCTGTCGTCGATCCCTCACCGTTCAGACTTAGATTGCCGGGACTGATGAAGTTCAACAGCAACCTTCACTCAGCCTTAGAGGGAGTTTAGTCAACCTGCAGACTATTGCCTACCGACAGTGATGAGAGAAAATTGTCAACATTGCGTTGTTTCAAAATTGACTGAAGCGCGAGACCAGGGCTTCCGGACAACCGGTAGGTGTCCATAGCCAGACTGTGTCAACACGCGACCGGGTGTTAGAAATAATAGCGGAATTTTCCCCGAGATTGTGATTCAGAACTGAAATATTCGATAAAAAACAGTGTGTTGAGATTTTTTCTTACTATGAAGCGTGTCTATATTGACCATCACGAAACTTGACCAGAAACGCAGCCGAATCAGACATAAGGTGGTTCGGGTGAGACCGAAGAGTCATTGACGACAGCGCCAGATATTAGCGATCTCGTTGGTTATAGCATGAGAGGTCCGGCTATCTCTGAGGTTGATGAAGCTGTCTTGTTTGAAAGATTCGAGGACGCGCTTGTGAGCCGGAAGTCGGTACTGGATGGTTAGGTGGTGCGCACAGTTACTAATTACATTCGGGCAATGGGCGTCCGGGCGGTGAATGAGTCGAATGCGCTTCGGACACAGAAGTTAGAGCATGAGGCGGAAAAACCGTGGGTGTTTCTCCATTCAAGCGCGTCGCAGGCAGGTGCACAGATGACTGACTGTGGGCTTTAGTACGTTATCGAGAATCCTGGCCACCGGACCCCGGCCTATATCAAAAAGCGTCGTTGCGATGACCTATCGCGGGACACTGACCGATGACACGGAGTTTGGTGCTACCAATCCGGGTAAGACGGCGACTTTCAGTTTGCAATACGTTATTAGTGGCTGAGCAGAAGGTGTCCCGCTTATCGCGCAGGGTGGCTAGGTCTAGTTGTTTGAATCACCGAAGATGGGGTGCGGCGAGCGTGGGGTACCGAACATACCTCACAACGCTGGGCTCATCTTCGATATCAGCCCTGTTCATTTCAAGAAAGTGCGCTTACTTCTTGAACTGTGATTCTGGGGTGCGAACCCTCAGCCCATGTGACATGCTGTCAGGATGAGGATACTGTTCGATCCGCTGTTTCGTCGGTTTTTTCTGGGGATGCTCTTCACTGGTGCATTTGTCTGGGTGGCCGTCCGTTACTTCGACGTGCCGACCGAGGTCGTCTGGGTATTTTTCGTCTTTTCACTGGGTTTTGTAGCTATGGCAATCGGGGGCGGTGTAGTGGCAGCCCTTGGCTATCGCATCTGGCGGCACTATCGACGAACGGATGGACTTGTCGATCGGCTGAGCCGTGGTGAGGCACCCCGTGATAAGGACTTCTCTCAGATGCGCACAACGGCCGAAGATACGCCGCCCCCTTAACGCAATTGATCAGCGTTTTCTGATCAACAAGTGGCGCTATGCAAAGCGCTCTGCCAAAAGCCGCGGCAAAAGATGCCAATTCAGTCGAGTGTCAGAAAGAATCGTGATTCACGAGGTAGGTAGTAATCCTCATAGTCCACTGAAAACGCCACGGTGTGTGCGCGGCCACTGATCAGGTCACGGGAGATGAAACCAATTCGTCTTGAGTCGCTGGAGTTGTCACGATTGTCGCCAAGCATGAGGTAGTGGTCTTTGGGAACCGTGATCGGACCAAAACTATTCTTCTCATTGGGCAGAGATGGCAACAACATCACAGCGTGAGAGACGGCATGTTCAGTGGAACTCGTAGCGTTGCTGTTCAACTGTTCACTGAAAAACCGATAGTCACGTTGCTCGCGCCCGGAGAGTTGGGATGTGATTTCTTCCGGGAGGTATCTGTAGACCGCGGGCTTATTGTTTATGAATAGCTGGTTGGCGCGCATGATCACGGTGTCACCAGGTTCTCCGATGACCCGCTTGATAAGCAGTTTGCCGTTAGCCGGTGATTCGAATGTCACGATCTCGCCGCGTTTGGGATGTCCCCATCGCAGCAGATGGATATTTGTGAAGGGCAATCGCAGGTGGTAGGCCAGTTTGTTGACGACCACACGGTCTCCTGGAAGGATGGTTGGCAACATGGATGGCGTGGGTACCTGATTCCAGTCGGCGATTGCAGAGCGGAACAACAACATAGCGACGAGTAACAACACCAGCGTGCGCCAGTAATCCCACCACTGTTTCAAACGAAGTAAAAGTCCAGGCATGAACGAAAGTTTACTTGTGGGCCATAGGGTTCATAGTGACCCGCTAGAGTATGAGATAGGGTCTGTATGCTCAAGACCCAGTTCAAGGATGGCCGCACCAACACGGTGACGCTGGAAGCCCCCGGTAAAACAATTGGCAAAGGGAAAGTCAACGATATTGTCATCGATGCAGACGGTGTCGGTGGATTTCATGAGGGTTTCAAGGTCGAAGGGGTGAAACTGAAGAATGACGATACCGTCCAGTTTTACAAGATCCGGTTTTTGGTGAAGGCACCCTGAGCCATTGACCTGCATTTCTTTTTTAGGTGGTCCTCGGTTCACCTTCAACGCAGATCTTTGAGGTCGACCGCGGGGTCTGCTAGCTTCGCCGGATCAACCTGTTTGCCGTAGAGCTGTTTGCAGACCATAAATTCTCGTGGGCTGTTGATGGCGTCTGCTGCGACCAGCGTATCCCCCTTCATGTAGAACACTGCAAATTCGTTCGCTGATTTGTCACCACGCAATACTTCGGTATCACCGTCGGTGGAAAAACCAACCATCTGTAGTTTCAACTCATATTGGTCGGACCAGAACCAGGGCACGGCATCATACACTTTGTCGCCACCGGTCATGTTCGTGACTGCGATCCGCGACTGTTCCATCGCGTTGGGAACAGATTCCAGTCGCAGTCGTCGATTGAGGGTTGGGTTGGGGTGGTTTGTGCAGTCTCCGGCCGC
The DNA here is from genome assembly GCA_913049815.1 of uncultured Gammaproteobacteria bacterium. Taxonomy (GTDB): domain Bacteria; phylum Pseudomonadota; class Gammaproteobacteria; order Pseudomonadales; family Azotimanducaceae; genus UBA7451. Next base: position 7,721 of record CAJWYI010000085.1, on the reverse strand, counting down.
ATAGATGTTCGGGTCGGAGGTCCTGCAGTGGTCATCAACGATGATACCGTTATCGACCTCAAGACCCGCAGCCTCGGCGAGCTCTGCGTTCGGCAGGATACCAATTCCTACAATCACCAGATCGCTATCAAAGGTCGTGTCACCGCAATTTACGCTACTGACTTTGGTGTCCCCCGAAAAACCATCAATCGAGGTGTTGAGTTCGATCTGTACACCGCGTTCGATATGCAGGTTATGGTAGAACTCGCTCATTGTAGGCGTTGTCACACGCTTTAGGATTCGATCCTCCATTTCCAAGACGGTGACATTGATCCCCGCTTTGATCGCAACCGATGCGACTTCCAGTCCGATATAGCCGCCACCGACAATGACCATATTTTTTGCAGTGTCCATCTCACCGCGAATGGCATCGACATCAGCGATGGAGCGTAGATAGTGAATACCTGCCAGATCACTCCCCGGGATTGTCAGTTCTCTGGGTCTGCCACCTGTTGCTAGCAGGAGTCGGTCATAACTGAGGGTCTCGCCGTTATCCATGTTGACGGCCTTGGCACCACGGTCAATCGCGGTCACACGAACACCCGTCTTCAGGTCGATGTCCTTGCCTTCATAGAAGGATTCCGGGCGCAGCAGAACGTTCTCAACGTCCATTTCACCGGCGAGGTATTGCTTAGAGAGTGGCGGACGTTGATACGGTGCGTGAGCCTCGTCGCCAACAACGGTGATACCACCTTCGAAACCACCCTGTCTGAGACTTGCGGCAGCCTGGCCTGCGGCCTGACCTGCACCCACGATGACTATATGACTCATATCTGCCGTGCCTGTTTCGAGAACTCAAAGCCCGGTAGTGTACCGCAGTCGATGCAACGATGGGCGAGCTGAATCCGCCTTGAGAAACATGGCAACCAAATTCTTCATGAACTAGGCCGCAACGATGACCCGTACGGCGTCTGTTCGCAGTACTGCATCGGCAATCGCCGTAAGCGTCTGTTTCTGTGCCTCGCGCAGATAGTCGATCTCCTCGGGCCTCACAGCAGGATTGACTGCCTTTAGAGACACCAGGCGAGCTATCTCCGCATCATATGCGGTCCTAGCATTTTGGCCGGCATCGGCTTGTCGGATTTCGAAATCAGCGGCACCGAAATCCACAGCACTGGCTAGCATGGTTTCGATACCGTCACGTTGTCCATCGATGAGCCGCGCAAATGTTGCTGCAGGGACGTCGATAAGATATTCACCGAAACTCGTGTAAGGCAATTGTGCACCGATGTCCATGAGCTTGGGAGTCATGAGAACGCGCGAAACGACAGGGGGTAGATATCGGTCGGCCATGAGATGAGGTGGTGCGACGACATGATCCACTGAGAGCACCTCGACCAGTAGTGTGCCCGCGGGCAAAGAAGGGTGTTTGACAGCCACCATACAAGCGTTGCCCGTCGTGTCCGATAGCAGCAGATCCATGGCCTGAACCGTGATGGGGTTCTCCCAGGTCATAAAGTGAACATCCTCGCGGGAGATCGCCATCTCTCGATCGTAAGTGATACGAATGCCATCTTCGGGTAACTCGGGATAACGATAACGATCCTGGGTCTCAAGCCCAACGGTGGCATTTCTGATCATGCTTTCGGTGGGTCTGATGATCTGGATATTGTCTTCGAGCAGATCCGACTCGAGTCCAAATGCGTCAAACGATAATTCCATGTAGGCTTCTAGCCGATGTCCACCTTCATGGTTGGCGATACCTTCAACGATTTCGCTAGAAACGGCAGGGCGGTGGGAACTGAGTTCCAATAGGCGGTCTCTACCCTCCGAAAGGTTGTCTCTCCGCTGCTTGTTTTCCGCGATAATGATTGTCATAAGCCCGTCGATATCGTCGGTTGTCATCAGAGGCTCAATGAAGTCGTCAGCGATAGATTGGGCGACCGGATTGGGTGCCGTCAGAACCGAGAGACCCTCATCGTAGAACCGGAAGAGACGTTCTGACGCGGATCCTTGAAAATACGGCACGTAGATATTCACATCGTGCGCCTGGCCTATACGGTCGAGTCTGCCGATACGCTGTTCCAGTAGATCGGGGCTGGTGGGCAGATCGAAGAGGATGAGATTGGAAGCAAATTGAAAGTTCCGTCCTTCGCTGCCAATCTCGGAGCAGACTAGCAGCTGCGCACCTCGGTAGCTTTCCGCAAACCAAGCGGCAGCCCTGTCCCTCGCAACTAGATCCATGCCTTCGTGGAATACTGTGGAACGAATCGGTGTGCGGCTACTGATCCACGCTTCGAGTTCCATGGCCGTCTGCTGATGTGCGCAGATGAGCAGGAACTTGTCCACCACACGGTCAGTCAGCAGGTCTACTAGCCACAAGACGCGAGGATCTGTGTCTGGCCAGTCATCGAGGTCAACTTCCGGAAATGGTTCATTCGACGCATAGTCTTTAGGTCGCGTCAGTGCGACACCCTGACCAAGCCGTGCTGGAAATCCACTCACCGAAGAGCGAATATTCCTCAGCAGGACTCGACCGGTGCCGTGTCGGTCCAGCAACATATCAATCAACTGCAGATCGGTGTCCGCTTCCATTTCAAGGCTGTCCTTGATTTGGGCGCGTGACGCGGTCTTCGTCGATTCATCGTCGCCCATCAAGTCTTCGGTAAGTTGGGCGATGTGAGTGAATCCTGCCTCCTCGGCCTGGAATTCGGAAAAACTGTGGTAACGCGCAGGGTCCAGGAGTCGAAGTCGTGCGAAATGACCGACGCGACCAAGTTGTTCCGGTGTGGCAGTCAGGAGGAGCAAACCGCTCGTCATAGAGGCGAGTTGTTCGATGTGTTGGTAGTCTTCACTTACCGACTCTTCCGACCATGTCAGGTGATGAGCTTCATCGACGATGATGAGATCCCATTCTGCAGCAAGGGCCTGTTCGAGCCGTTCAGGTGCCTGAAGGAGGGACAGGCCACACAACATCAATTGTTGGGCCTCAAAGGGATTGACTGGTTCGTCATCGGGTCCCGGTTCCTCTGGTGTATTGTCGCTGACGATTTCCTGGCAGCGTTCCTCATCAAGAATGACAAACTGTAGGTTAAACCGCCTGATCATCTCGACGAACCACTGAAAGGTCAGGGCCGGAGGCACGATAATCAGGACGCGCTTGGCGCGGCCCGTGACCAGCTGTTGATGCAGGATCAACCCAGCTTCGATCGTCTTTCCGAGACCCACTTCGTCTGCCAGCAACACACGTGGGGCAAATCGGTGACCGACCTCTGCTGCAACGTAGAGCTGATGCGGTATCAGCGCAGCACGTGCGCCATAGAGACCGCGAGCGGGTGAGGTCACGAGCTCGCTTTGGCAACGCCAGGTTTCGTAACGTAGATTGAACCAGTGGTTCGCATCCAGCTGGTGGGTAAACAAACGGTCCTGGGGTTTGCTGAAACGAACGTTGGGGTCAAGTTCAGTTTCAATGACGGCAGTGCGAGTCCCCAGGTAGTCGCCGTGATAAATCAGCATGCCTTCCTGATCACTCACCTGGGTAATCGTGATGACGATATCGTCGAGCGTGCGGACCTCATCACCGGCGTTGAATCGAACGCGCGTTAGTGGCGGCGCGGAAATGGCGTAAGTCCGTTGCTCGCGGGGCAGATCAAAGACTAGATGAACGGCTCGTTCTTCGATCCCGGTGATGCGACCCATGCCAAGCTCTGGCTCGGCGTTACTAATCCATTTTTGGCCGATCCGGAATTCTGTCATAGTATGAGTCTGTCAGCGTGATTGAGTGGATACAAGGATTCATCAATGGATACCCAGACCAAAACCGAGATCGAAGCGGCTGCATTCCGGCGTCTGCTGGAACACCTGGACGAAAACAAAGAGGTTCAAAATATAGATCTCATGAACCTTGCAGGTTTCTGCCGTAACTGCCTCAGCAAGTGGTACCTAGCGGCGGCGGAGGATAAAGGAATCGAACTCGACTATGAAGGCGCGCGCGAGGTGGTCTACGGTGAACCCTACTCAGATTGGAAGAAAAAGTACCAGGGTGAGGCCAGTGCTGAACAAAAAGCTGCCTTTGACGCTAAAAGCACAGATCATAAGTACTGAGCGTGCCGTCACTGTATCCATGCAATGAAGCCAATCGAACAAAAGGTATACACTGCGAGAGGGTCTAGGGATTTTATTCAATCATTTTTTCGTTGCCGCTGATTGCCGTCGTTGCCTGGGGCGCCAACATCTTCAACCGGCTGGTGGTACTCCGAAATTGCTAGATGTTGGCACCGTCGCTCCTTTGCATGATCGGCATGGTGCTGATGGCTTTGGTCACTACGTACCGAAGGATTACATTTACTCGGCGGTAGTCCTCTCGATATTTGACGAATTCCTGAATTTGCGTTTGCGACGTAGAAAGAAAGCACAGGCTATTGTGCTAGTTTAGAAATACATCAAGGACAACTACCACCAGTAGTCAGTCTGATTTGGAGACGAAAATGGTCGTGATCGACTGTGATTCTCACGTCATGGAACCTGCGAATTTGTGGCAGGAGTATCTGGAACCAGGGTTTCGTGATCGAGCGATCCGGATTGATAAGAAAGATGGGGTCGAGACCCTGGTCATCGGCGAACAGCCGATGTTAGCGGGTGTATTGGCTGGACTCGGAGGTGCTCACGTCGATCGGAAGAAGTTATTTGCGCCTGGACTGGGATACGCAGATGGCTGTGAGCCCGCATCCTATGAACCGGGTGCACGCGTCAGCATGCTGGATGACTGGCAAGTGGACAGTGGGGTGCTGTTTCCCACGATTGGGATTCTGCCATTTCCACTCGATGATCTGGCGCTGAACTCGGCCTATTGCCGTGCCTATAACCGATGGCAGCGTGAGTTCTATGAGAGCGCGGGTGATCGCGTGGTGCCAATTGCGGTGATAAACTGGCACCACCTTGAAGATGCAGTGAGTGAGTTGAAGACCTGTCTTGACGCTGGATTCAAGGGTGTTTTCGTGCCTCCCGAAGTGATCTCCGGTAACCGACCCGGTCAGCCACATTTCGATCCGATCTGGGAACTCATCAACGAGGCTGATCTGCCGGGTTGCCTGCATGTCATTGTAAGATTTCAGGGAGGGCCCCTCAGTCAGTGGCAGGCAGGGCCCACGTTCACTTTTGCGATGGGCGCTACCAGTCAGTTGATTCCAGCGATGGCATCGCTTGTACTAGACGGACTCTTTGAACGGTTTCCCAAATTGAAGGTGGCTTCCGTAGAAGCAGGTTGTGGCTATGCCGCTTATCTGATGGATCGGCTGGACGGTAAACATCGCTTCTTCGGTGACTTTTATCCAAATCCGCTGCCCATGAAACCGAGTGACTACGTCAAAAGAAATTGCTATTTCGTAGCAGAGCCCGAAGAACAAACGATTGATGCGATGTTGACCCTCGTTGGTGAAGATAAAATCCTGTGGGGTTCAGATTATCCACACGTAGATTCGACGCTGGAGGCGCCTCAACTGATTCGGAAGTCTCTGTCGGGACTGACCTCAGAACGACGGGAAGCCGTCCTCGGCTTGAATGCAGTGAAGCTATTCAACCTTTGAGCCTCCTCACCGAAAGGAGACCTTCGATCGCCACTAATAACCGCTGACAGCCTCCGACATAGGAAGATGAGTCGATTTCTACTAATCCCGGATCTTTGGTTCGCGCCATCGATCTGGCACCCGGTTGTTGCGCTGATGCAGGATAAACATAGCGTACACATCGCGGATGTGTTTCCAGGTGACAATGCAGACGCCTGGACAACGCGGGTTGAGGATGCGCTACTGACACACCAGCCTGATACGCTGGTCGTTCATGGAACATCTAGCGCGTGGATGACACCCATACTGGAGCATTGTGCGCATCGGCCAGCGCGTCTGGTCCTGATCGCGGGGCTGGGTGTGACCGGTGATCATTCCAGTTCACTTGATGATGTACTATTCAAACATCCTGCGAATGCGATCAGGGGACGCGTGAACGATGAAGGCCATCAACGATCTGTCGCTGCGTCGGCGGCAGTGGAAGCCTTTTACTCACACACCGATGTAGATGTCACTCGTGCGGTGGGAATGATTGCTATCGATAGCACTCTGTTAACGACACCCCTCGGCCTATTGTCTTCCGACTGTGAGCGACACTATATCGAATGCGTCGAGGATCAGTATGTGCATGTCAGTGCGCAACGCAGCTATCGAGATGCCCTGGGGATCACATTGACGAATACGTTGCACACAGGGCATCTGCCGATGCTAACAGTTCCCGAGGCGCTGGTCGCATGCATTGCGAGAGTAGGTATCAATGACTCACGGTACAACCGTTAGCGGCAGTTGTTTCGATCTGAGGAGATTAGCCTCCACAGTTCCACGGGTGTGGATACGTATGCGAAAGTTGGTTACTAAACGACCCGTGGAACGATAGAACCATCACTCGTGAAAAACGACCGGCAGTTCACGAATCCCATGCACAAAGCTTGAAGGCACGTACTCCGGATCACCGGTGACTTCGACGCGACTGAACCGTTGCATGATCTCTTCCCAGACGACGCGCAACTGCATTTCGGCAAGACGATTCCCGACACAGCGGTGAATGCCGTAACCAAAGGCCGTGTGCATGCGGGGGTTATCACGGTCGATGATGAACTGGTCGGCATTCTTGATATAGCTTTCATCACGATTACCCGAGATGTACCACATCGCAACACGATCGCCTTCCTTAATCTGTTTGCCACCGACTTCGGTATCCTGCACGCATGTGCGTGCCATATGTGCGAGTGGCGTCTGCCAGCGAATGATCTCCGGCACCATCTTGGGAATGAGACCCGGGTTCTGTAGTAGTTTCTCGTATTGATCTGGATTGCGGTTCAGGGCGAGTACGCCACCGGAGATGGAATTGCGGGTAGTATCGTTTCCACCGACGATTAGCAGAATGATGTTACCCAAAAGTTCTTGTGGGCCCATCTCAGATGTTGCCTCATCGTGCGCCAGCATTGAGACTAGATTGAAAGCCGGTGGCTCTTTCTTGCGGGCTTCGTAGTACTCCTGGAAATAGGCCAGACACTCAAACAGGATCTGAAAACCCTCCTCAGGGGAGTCGAACGCATCCGGATCACCCAGGCTGGCGACGGTATCGGACCAGTGGACCAACTTCATACGATCCTCCTGGGGCACGTCAAACAGAGTGGCCAGCATCTGGCCCGTCAGTTCTACTGAGACCTCGCGGACCAGATTAATCTCTTCACCCCGTGGCAGATTATCGAGGATGTCACCGGCTCGCTCGCGAATCAGCGGCTCTAGATCTTGCAGATTTTTTGGTGTGAACATCGGTGCCACGACCTTACGTTGTGCGTCGTGTTTCGGAGGGTCATCCTGGATGAACATCGGTAGGGCAAACTCGTCATCCCGACCTTTGACACCGTTTAAAGTAATTCCTCCAAGTGACTGTTTTGATGAGAATATTTCATGGTTCTTGTCAACATGCATGATGTCTTCATAGCGCGTAATGGACCAATACGGACCAAAGACCGATTCTTCTGTGAAATGGACTGGATCCTCTTTGCGCAGACGCTCAAAGTGGCCCCAGAACGTGTCGTGCTTGAAGAGCGAAGGGTGGGCGGGGTTCATCTGGTCCAGCGGAATGTCCTTCGGGTCAGCACTTGCATCGATGCTAAATGCATCTGCGACTTCCTTGTTAGAAACTGTCATGTCACCGGCTTGCATCCG